>NZ_JBEPOO010000001.1:607709-911563 GCF_040546815.1 Devosia sp. 2618 | reverse complement strand
TGATGGAGCGCGAGGCCAAGCGCTATCCCGAATTCTATGCGACCTGGAAGGCCTATGGCCCCGGCCAGGACTGGCCGGTGATCGCTGCATGTTTCGACAAACTGGCGCGCAATGGCTATCTCGACATCGACGACGCCAGCCTTGCCACACGGCAGTTCGTGGCGCTGATCAATGCCGACGTGCGTCTGGACGCCGGGCCATGCCAGCCGCCGAGCGATCATTCACTGCGCGAAGCGTCGACCGCTGGGGTAAAGACCTTCCTCCGCGCCTTTGGTGCCCGGCAGCGTTAGTTGTCGAGGACGGCCCGGTACTGACGAACAGCCTCGGCAAAGCCCATCAGCAACGCATCAGCCGTCAGGCCATGACCGATTGAGGCCTCTTCGACGCCCGGAACCGCCGCCTGGAAGGCTGGCAGATTGGCCAGCGTCAGATCGTGGCCGGCATTAACACCAAGACCGACGGCATGGGCCGCCTTGGCGGTATCGGCGAGTGCGGCCAACTCGACTGCAGCGCGCTCCGCGTCATCATAGCAACCACCATAAGGGCCGGTGTAAAGCTCGATACGGTCAGCGCCCGTGGCCTTCGCAGCGGAAGCGCCCGCAGCGCCCGCGTCTGGATCGCTGAATAGCGAAATCCGACGATTGGGCGCCTTGAGGCGTTGCACCACCGAGGTCAGGAAATTGCCATTGCCGGCAAAGTCCCAGCCGTGGTCGGAAGTCGCCTGCGCCGGATCATCGGGCACCAACGTCACCTGGGCAGGATTGACCGCTTCGATCAGGTCGAAAAAGTCATCGCTCGGATAGCCTTCGATATTGAACTCGGCTTCTGGGTATTCCTCGCGCAGAAGCGTTGCCAGATCGAACACATCGCTGCGGCGGATATGGCGCTCATCCGGACGCGGATGGATGGTGATGCCGCTCGCGCCGGCGTCGAGCACAACCCGCGCCATGCCCACGACACTAGGCCAGGGCAAATCACGGCGATTGCGCAACTGAGCGACGGCATTGAGGTTCACGGAAAGCAGGGTCATGGCGGCACCAGAACGAACAGATGCCGACCCATACACCATCAATTCGCCGCCGCCCAATCCAACCTTGTGATGGCAGCGATCAACGGATTTGCGCAACGGCTTCCGTGAGGCCGAACTGCGTCGCAATCGTGCGCCAGTTCATCCATCGCCGCGACCGTTGCAACGGCAGTGCCTATGGTCATTCCTCGGCCCGCCCGACGGCTGCAAGCAGCTCCGGGCGAGCCAGATATCGTGACGCAAGCGAGCCTATTTCAAGGCTCGCCGCGGCGCGCTCCAGCACCGCGACATTGCTCTGCGCGGTGTGGAGGCAGCCGATGCGCATGGATTACATACCCTTATTGCCGCGCGAGATGGCCGCGAGGCCGGTGCGGACCACTTCAACCAGACCCAGCGGCTGCATCAGGGCGATGAAGCTGTCGATCTTGTCGGGCTTGCCGGTCACTTCAAACACGAAACTCTCGACAGTCGCGTCCACGATATGCGCGCGGAACGCATCGGCGAGACGGAGCGTCTCGGCGCGATGATCGCCGGAACCGGCAACCTTGATCAGGGCCAGCTCACGCTCAATGGACGCGCCCTCAGCGGTCAGGTCATGCACCTTGTGCACCGGCACCAGGCGCTCAAGCTGCAGCTTGATCTGCGTCAGGGTCTTGGGCGTGGCGATAACGACAACGGTGATGCGACTAAGTCGACGGCCGTGTTCGGTCTCACTGACGGTCAGGCTTTCAATGTTGTAGCCGCGCGCCGAAAACAGGCCAACCACTCGAGCCAGGATTCCAGGCTCGTTGTCGACCAGAACCGACAGGGTGTGACGTTCGATTTCCTGGGTTTCCTTGGTCAGGAAATAGGCCGAGCCAGTCGGCTGCAAATGTGCGTTCATATCTGTTGTCCTCAACAGCGGCCTAAACCAGCTGCCGTCCCTTCTCGTCAATGATGTCCCCGATATTGGCGGTGTCGGGCAGGATGATCTCGTTGTGCGGCTTGCCTGATGGGATCATCGGCAGGCAGTTCTCGTCCTTCTCGACGATGACGTCGAACAGGACCGGGCCGTCATAATCGAACATCTCGGCAATCGCCGCGTCCAGCTCAGCCGGATTCTCGCAACGGATGCCCTTGCCGCCATAGGCCTCGGCCAGCTTGACGAAATCGGGCAGCGATTCCGAATAGGAATGCGCGTAGCGGCTGCCATGCAGCAGGTCCTGCCACTGGCGCACCATGCCCATGCGTTCATTGTTGAGAATGAAGATCTTGATCGGCAGGCGATACTGCACCGCCGTCGAGATTTCCTGCATCGTCATCTGCACCGAGGCTTCGCCGGCAATGTCGATCACCAGCGCATCGGGATGCGCCACCTGCACGCCAACGGCAGCCGGCAGACCATAACCCATCGTGCCCAGACCGCCGGAGGTCATCCAGTGGTTTGGCTTGTCGAAATGGAAGTGCTGGGCAGCCCACATCTGGTGCTGGCCCACTTCGGTGGTGATGAACACCTCCTTGCCCTGCTTCTTGCTCATCTCATAGAGACGCTCGATCGCGTATTGCGGCTTGATAGTGGTTTCCGAGTTTTTGTAGCCGAGCGAATTGACCGCACGCCACTTCTCGATCTGGCCCCACCATGGCGCGATGGCCTCGGTGCGAGGCTGATTGGTCTTGCTGCGCCAGATGCGGACCATTTCGGCCAGCACGCGCGAGCAATCGCCGATGATCGGCACGTCAACGCGCACGACCTTGTTGATCGAGGACGGGTCGATATCGACATGGATCTTGCGGCTATTGGGCGAGAAGGCATCGATGCGGCCGGTGATACGGTCATCGAAACGCGCGCCAATGTTGATCATGACGTCGCAGTCATGCATCGCCAGGTTGGCCTCGTAGGTGCCGTGCATGCCCAGCATGCCCATCCACTGTGGATTGGATGCGGGGAAAGCACCCAGGCCCATCAGGGTCGAGGTCACGGGGAAGCCGGTCAGCGCAGCCAATTCACGCAGGTGCTCAGACGCTTCCGGCCCGGCATTGATCACGCCGCCGCCGGTGTAAAAGATCGGACGTTCAGCCTTGAGCATCAGATCGACAGCGGCTTCGATGGCAGCGGCATCGCCGTCCATCTGTGGGCGGTAGCTCTGGTGACGCAGGGTATCGAGGTCAGGCATGTAATATTCGCCGAGCGCGAACTGCACATCCTTTGGAATATCGATCACCACAGGGCCGGGACGGCCGGTCGTCGCGATGAGGAAGGCCTCATGCATGATGCGCGGCAGGTCTTCCACGCGCTTCACCAGATAATTGTACTTGGTGCAGCTACGCGTGATGCCGACAGTGTCGCATTCCTGGAACGCGTCCGAGCCAATCAGCGTCGTCGGCACCTGCGCGGTGATGCAGACCATGGGAATGGAATCCATCAGCGCATCGGTGAGGCCGGTCACCGCATTGGTTGCGCCGGGGCCGGAGGTCACGAGAACCACGCCGGGCTTGCCGGTCGAGCGCGCATAGCCTTCGGCCATGTGGGTTGCGCCCTGCTCATGCCGCACCAGAATGTGCTGCACCTTGTCCTGCTGGAACATCGCGTCATAGATCGGCAGCGCTGCGCCACCGGGATACCCGAAAATATGCTCGACGCCCTGATCGGTCAGCGCCTGTATCACCATTTCCGCGCCGGTCATCTTTTCGGCCATCGTGTAGTCCTTCCCTAAAGTCCAAATCTGGGAGCCCAATCTCGTAGCGTCGAAAACCGGGCAATAAAAAAGGCCCCGTTCGGGACCTTGTTTTCGGCGCACCAGCTATCGCGCGGGATTTTATCCCACGTTGCCGATGCGCCTGCGTACTACGAGAATGAGTGCCCGCACGGGACCTCTCCTTAAAATTGTGGTGGCATTGATAGGTTCATTCGCCCGAACGAGTCAAGACCTGCAGGCTACGAAGCGAAGCGCAGCAGGATTTGTGGGTGATCGTCACACACAAAAACAGGGCCCAGCCCGCCGGGAAACGAACCGAGAGGCAACTAATCAGCGGAAAACCCGCTAATTGGGCGCATGCGACCGCAAAACTTCTCGCCGTGGCGGCAGACAATGCTATTGCCCCGCCAAAGAGATTTTTGACGGTTTGATGACGCATGTCCCAGAGTGCCCTCGACAAAGACCTCAAGCGCGTATCCGGCCTCGAGCACGCCACCCATGATCTAGCGCGCTCGCTGGCAGCGCCCGGCATTGCGCTGGTGTTCCTGTTGGTGGCTGCGGTCTGGGCGAGTTTCGCCGTCGCCGACGGGCCGATGACCTACATCGTCGTCATCGCGGCGGTTATCGCCGGTTACATGGCACTCAATGTCGGCGCCAACGACGTTGCCAACAATATGGGCCCGGCTGTGGGTTCCAAGGCACTCACCATGGGTGGTGCGCTGATCATCGCCGCTATTTTTGAAGCTGCTGGCGCCATTCTGGCGGGTGGCGACGTGGTCAATACCGTTGCGCGCGATTTGCTCGTCGGCGACGCGATTGACAGCAATGCCTTCGTTTTGTTGATGATGGCGGCCCTCTTGGCGTCCGCCCTTTGGGTCAATCTAGCCACCTATATCGGCGCCCCTGTTTCAACCACCCACGCCGTTGTGGGTGGTGTTGTTGGCGCCGGTATCGCCGCGGCAGGTTTTGCCAGCGTTGCCTGGCCGATGATCGGTTCGATTGCCGCCAGCTGGGTCATCTCACCAGTGCTCGGCGCCGCTGCCGCCGCTGCCCTGCTCTCTTTCACCAAGCACACCATTACCGATCGCATCGACAAGGTTTCGGCGGCGCGCATCTGGGTACCCATTTTGGTTTCGGCCATGACAGGCATCTTCGCCATGTACATCGCGACCAAAGGCCTGAGCCGCATGTGGTCGCCGAGCCTTTTGACCGTGATCATCCTCGGCGTCGTCTTCGCCGCTCTGGGATGGATCGGCGCCATGCCACTGGTTCGCTTCCAGTCCATCGGCATGGAAAATCGCAACAAGCATGTCTCGACGCTGTTCCGCCTGCCGCTCGTCGTCGCTGCAGCGTTGCTCTCTTTTGCGCATGGCGCCAATGACGTTGCGAATGCCATCGGCCCGTTTGCAGCGATCGTCAGCACGCTGCAGTCCGGCCATATGGAAGCATCGGGTCTCACCCTGCCATTCTGGGTTCTGGCCATCGGTGGCGTCGGCATTTCGCTAGGCCTGGCGCTGTTCGGCCCCCGCCTGATCCGTACGGTCGGCGAACAGATTACCAAGCTCAACGAAGTGCGGGCCTATTGCGTGGCGCTGTCTGCGGCAGTGACGGTGCTGGTTGCTTCGGCACTGGGCCTGCCAGTGTCATCGACCCATATTGCCGTAGGCGCCATCTTTGGCGTTGGCTTCCTGCGTGAATTCTACTCGCGCCGCGATCTCGAATTTTCCGCCGTGCCCATTCACGCCAAGCACCTCGACCCCGCGACGCTAAACGCGACGCCCGAAGCTGCCCTGTCCAAGGAACGCAAGACCGATCGCCGCAAGCTGGTTCGCCGTCAGCACGTCACCAGCATTGCTGCGGCATGGGTGATCACCGTGCCAGCCTCAGCTCTGCTGGCAGCAGCGCTGTTCTGGGTCCTGAACCTGCTGATCAGCTTCTAGGATCAGCGGGTAGAGCACAGCTGCGTTCCGAGTTTTACCGCAATCCGCGACAGCGCGCCGTCATTGAGCAGACGGCGCGCTTCGGGCAAAACCGCCCAATGGCGCAGGCGCTGGTCCATTTCCTGCCAGACGTCGAGCTGGGTTTCGACCCGCAGCGGATAAAGATCGACATCAATCAGGCTTGAGCCGTCAGCGCTGGCGCCGGAGCGGTAGCTGCCGACTGGCTCGCTACTGATCTCACCGGTCACGCCAGCTTCCTCAAGAGCTTCCTGCGCCGCGCTTTCCCAGGCGGTCATGCCGATCTCGATGTCGCCCTTGGGGAAAATCCAGCGCCCGGTGCGCCGTGAAGTGATCAGCAGGAAAACGACCCGGCCATCGACAATCGAATAGGGTAGCGCGCCAGACTGGCGCAGCCCCGGCGTGGTTTCGACGCGTGGGCTCCAATTGCTCAAAAATTCGCGCAGCATGGGCCGGCCTCCGATGTCTTTGTCGGCGCACCTTCGCACAGGCATCGCGCCAGAGTCGACGCGACATCGGCGCTAGGGCTCAGATGCCAACAAAAAAGGGCCCGTAGGGCCCTCACAAATTCTCGAACTGCAATCAGCCCAGCAGTGTCAAATTGGTCGCCGAAACCTTCCCGTCACGGCCGGTTTCGAGCTCATAAGTCACCTTGTCGCCCTCATAGAGCGACTGCAGGCCAGAGCGCTGCACTGCAGAGATGTGCACAAATGCATCCTTCTCACCATTTTCTGGCGAGATGAAGCCGAAGCCCTTGGTCGTGTTGAAGAATTTTACAGTACCGGTGATGGTAGCCATGAACTTGATCCTCACAAGTGGTCGCCGCATGAACGGCTACGAGTTAAAAACGGGATAGGGACCCGGCCTAAACGATTCACCGATCAGGAGTAGCCAAATTTCCGGCGTGTGGCCGGCAGATCAGGTAGCGCGAGATAGTGTCGTCATACAAAAATATGGCGACACTTTTTTGGAAACTCAAGGCGAATCCTGCGCAAGAAATAGCACCCGATCCAGGAGGGACTCCGGACCGAGTGCCAAGCGCCGAATGGCGCGTGCAGCATGGGGCGATGCTGCAACTAGGTATTCATTAGCCGCGTGGGCAGGTATCGCGATACTGGCTGCCGTTTGGACGCTGGTAGATGCAGATGTTGTTGCTGTTTGGAACGCGACCGAGCACGTTACCAGCTGCTGCGCCAACGACGCCGCCCACACCCGCGCCAACTGCTGCGCCAACGATGTTACCGCTGGCGAGGCCACCGATAACTGCGCCGGTACCGGCGCCAACCACAGCACCCTGCTGGGTGGTGGTGCAAGCTGCGAGCGAAAGAGCAGTGGCGGCGATGATCAGAAACTTATGCATTGGATACCCTCCAGGAACTATCGTGCCTAAAATGCGCGCGGCGACAGTTTGGTTCCAGCGAAATTTTAACAAACTTGAAACTTTCAACCGTCGCGTGTGACGAAGGCCGCAACGATGATGGTGAGCCACCCGCCGATCATCCCGACACCACCGATCGGGGCCGCGCCGGGGAACGCGCCATGGCCAAGCCACTCCCTGATGCCAAGGTCGCCAGCAAAGACCAACGTACCGAGGGCAATGAGCCCGGCCGCAACCTGCAGCACGCGCCCGCGTCCTGCCAAGGCCAGCGCCAGCAGCACTGGGCCATGAGCCAGGCAGATCATCGCGATGGCCGACAGGTTGCGCGATTCACCGCTATGCGAACCCGCCGCAGCCGCCATCACGCCGACCGCACCGGCCAGGCCTGCCGCCGCCAAAGTCACCCGCCGCATCAAACCATTCTCAATTGCCATTGCATGACGCCCCGCCGTGCCGCCCTCTTCCGCTGATTGCCAGTTTCATCTAGAGCAGGTCTCGCGAGTAGGACATTTTGATATGAGCGAGCAAGTCACGGTTGCGGCCAACGCAGCCGATAGCGGCATTTCGACGTCGAGCGGCTGGGGCGCCGAATTGCGCGCCACCTTTGCGCTGGCCTGGCCCCTTGTCATCGCGCAGTTGGCGCAGAACGCCCTGCACACCACCGACGTCATCTTGCTCGGCTGGCTTGGCTCGAGCTATCTCGCTGCCGGCACGCTGGCGACGACATTCCTCATGCCATTCCTCGTCGGCGGCATTGGCATTGTCGGCGCGGTCGCGCCGCTCGTGGCGCAGGCGCGTGGCTCGCGCAATATCAAGGCGGTGCGGCGCATCGTGCGGCAGGGTTGCTGGGCCGCGATTGCACTCGCCATCGTGCTGGTGCCCATCGTTCTGCAGATCAAGCCGATCTACATTGCACTGGGCCAGGACCCGCAGGCCACCGATATGGCCGAACAGTTCATCCAGATCGCGGCATGGTCGCTGTTCCCGGCGCTTGGCATCATTGCGTTCCGCTCGCTGCTGTCTGCTTTCGACGCCACGCGGGTCATCCTTGTCATCACCGTGGCTGGCGTGGTGCTCAATGCCGCCCTCGCCTATGTGCTGATCTTTGGTCATTTCGGCTTTCCGCGCCTCGAACTGCGCGGCGCTGCTATCGCAACACTTGTGACTAACATTGCCATGCTGGTGATGATGGTCGCCTATGTGACGCGGCAACGGCGCTTCAAGCGCTTTAACGTGTTGATGCGCTTCTGGAAGCCCGACTGGCCGCGCTTCCGCGAAATCTTCCGCATCGGCACCCCAATCGGGCTGACCGTGGTAGCCGAGGTTGGGCTGTTCACCGCGGCAGCGCTGCTCATGGGCAGGCTGGGCACCGACGAGGTCGCCGCACACGCCATTGCACTGCAATGCGCCTCCATGGCCTTCATGGTGCCCCTGGGGCTGGGCATAGCGGCCACGGTGCGCGTCGGCATGGCCTATGGTCGTGGCGATATGGAAGCCGTCCGCAAGGCGGGCTGGACGGCGTTCGCGCTGGGCGCGGCGTTCATGACGCTGTCCTGCCTGCTGTTCCTGACGCTCGGTCCGGTTATCGTCACCTTCTTCCTTGATCCGCGTGTCCCGGAAAACGCCAACTCGCTGGCACTGGCCGCAAGCTTCCTGATCGTTGCAGGTGTGTTCCAACTGGTTGACGGTGCGCAGGTCGTGGCCGCCCACTCCCTGCGTGGACTGAGTGACACCAAGATCCCGATGTTTCTGGCGATCTTTGGCTATTGGGCCGTCGGCCTGCCCATCGCCTATGTGCTGGGTCTGGTCGTCGGCTGGCGCGGCGTGGGCATCTGGATAGGGCTGGCAGCGGGTCTCGCCTTCGTTGCCGTCGTGCTGGTCATCCGCTTCGCCATGCGCGAACGCCTCGGGCTGTTGCAGCCACGCAGTTAGGCCCCGGCGATTCCCCGCCGCGGCCAGTCGGCGAACCGGTTACGAAACCATGTCCGTTGACGCTTGGCATATTGATGGGTCGCGATGGTCGCGAGCGTAATCGCCTCGTCGCGGCCTTGCACCCCATCGAGCCAATCGCCGATCTCGCGCACGCCGATGGCCTTCATCACCGGCAGTGCCGGGTCAATGTCCAGCGCGCGCAAGGCCCGCACTTCATCGACTGCCCCACCGGAAAACATCTGCTCGAATCGCAGCGCGATCCGCGTGCGCAGCACAGCGCGATCGGGGTCCAGCACCATGCGGTCAATGTCGAACCCATCGAGCAACCCCGCCTGCGGACTGTCCTGAAAACTCGATAGCGTCCGCCCCGTGGCGCGCTTGACGGCCAGCGCCCGCGTCAACCGCTGTGGGTCAGCAACCTTGAGGCGCTCTGCCGTCACAGCATCTTCCTGACGCAACAAGGCCAGCCGCTGCGCGCCATCGAGGTCTTGAATCTCTTGTTGAACTTGAAGCGTCACTTCAGCGGGCACTTCGGGAATGTCGGCGAATCCATTGAGCAGGGAGTCGAAGTAGAGCCCTGTTCCGCCAACGAAAATCAGCGGCCGGGATGGATCGATGCTCTCCATCTCAGCGCGCACGGCCGACAGCCACTGCCCGGTCGAAAAGCGCACCGATGCCGGAACCGTGCCATAGAGCCGGTGATCCGCCAGCGAAGTCTCATCCTCGCTCGGGCGCGCCGTGACGACGCGCAGCGTGTCATAAATCTGCATGGCATCGGCATTGATGATAGTGCCGTCCTGCTGCTGGGCAAGAACAAGCGCCAGCGCCGACTTGCCGCTGGCAGTTGGACCCGCTATCAGGACGACGCGCCTGCGGCTTGTCACGCATTCCTCCTTTGAGAAGACCCCATGCCCGTTCTCTGCCTTATCGCCAATCCCACCGAATCCGAACTGGACCCCACGCTGGCGGAAGCCGTAGTGCGGCAAACCGGTGGCGAACTCAACTGGCTCAATCACTCCATTGCCTGCGAGATCATCGAACCGAAGTCAACCGAGGCGCTGCAAACAGCGCGGGAGATCATCGGATCGCGCCGCGTCGACGCGGCATTGGTGCCAACGGCAAACCGCCGCAAGCAGATCCTCGTCGCTGACATGGATTCCACCATGATCAACGAGGAATGCATCGACGAGCTGGCCGATGCTCTCGGCATCAAGGACAAGGTGGCCGAAATCACCGAACGCGCCATGCGCGGTGAACTCGATTTTGGCGAAGCCCTCGACACGCGCGTCGCCCTGCTCAAGGGGCTGGAACGCAAGGTCATCGAAGAAGTGCGCCGCGAAAACATCACGCTGGCCCCCGGCGGCCGCGCCCTGATCCAGACCATGAAGGAATATGGCGCCTACACTTCGCTGGTCTCGGGCGGCTTCACCTTCTTCGCGGACTATTTCGGCAAGCGTATCGGCTTCCACGAAGCCATCGCCAATGTGCTCGAATTTGACGGCGACCAGCTCACCGGCACCGTGACCAAGCCCATCGTCGACAAGAACACCAAGCGCGAGCGCCTGACTGCTCTGGCTGCCGAGCGCAATGTGCCGCTTAGTCAGACCATTGCCGTCGGTGATGGCGCCAACGACCTCGATATGATCCGCATCGCCGGCTTCGGCGTCGCGCTCCATGCCAAGCCAGCCGTTGCGGCTGAGGCAGGTATCCGGATCGATCACGGTGATCTAACGGCGTTGCTCTATCTGCAGGGGTTCACGGACGAAGATATCGTTCGGTAAGCTCGCCTGCCCCCAGCCACCGCGTCATTCCTGCGAAAGCGGGAATCCCCCTATTCGCGCATCAATGACGTGAGATTCCCGCTTTCGCAGGAATGACATCATGGTGGTCGTTGCCATTTGCAGGAAAGCCCCCTCACCCGTCGCTACGCGCCGACCTCTCCCCCGAAGGGAGAGGTGAAGAAGGGCTGCCAAACGAAAAAAGCCGGCGCTGGGCGCCGGCTTTCGTGTTTCTGGCAGTCCGCTTACTGCGCTGGCGCAGCGGCTGGTTCTGCAGCGGGCGCTGCTGGAGCACCGTCAACTGCGGCTGGCTCCGGCACGTCCGTCCCAACAGTTGGCGCGAGTTCCGAACCGTCTTCCAGCGTAATGCTTGGGACGGTGCTTTCCTCGATCCCGAGGCCATCGAGCGCAGGCCCGTTGGAGACAGGTGCCGTGATTGGCGTTGCGGTTGGCTGGATCGGTGTCGCCAGATTGGGATTGGCGGCAGGGATCGAGCCGTTGGAGCCAAAGTACTTGAAGAACTCGCTATCCGGCGACAGCATCATGGTGGTGCCGGTGTTCACGAGAGCCGCACGGTAGGATTCCATCGAGCGATAGAACTCGAAGAACTCTTCGTCCTGGCCATAGGCCGCGGCGAACAGACGGTTACGCTCGGCATCACCCGTACCACGGATAATTTCCGCGTCACGCGTTGCAGCAGCCACGATTTCGACGGCCTGACGGTCGGCGATAGCGCGGAGGGACTGAGCCTGCTCCTGACCACGAGCGCGCAGCAGTGCAGCTTCAGCAAGACGTTCGGCGCGCATACGCTCGAAGGTCGTGGCCGAAACGTCTGCGTCAAGGTCGGTGCGCAGGATACGAACGTCGACGACGTCGATGCCCAGTTCTGCAAGGTCCGGACGGATGAGGTCGCGGGTTTCCTGCATCATCTGCTGGCGCTGATCAGACAGGGCGGCGTTGAATTCACGCAGACCATAGACCTGACGCAGGGCAGCATCGAGGCTGGCGCCGATACGGGCTTCAGCGACTGACAGCTGACCCGTTGCACGTTCGCGGAAGCGACGGGCATCGGAGATGCGGTAGGTCAGGAAAGCATCCACCTGGTAGAAGGCGTTGCCCGAAACCTGAACGCGCATATTGGCGATGTCGTAGCGGAGCAGACGATCTTCGATGATCTGGACGCTGTCGACGATGTCGGTCGGGATCTTGAAATACACACCGGGTTCGGTGCGAACGTCGGTGATCTGGCCAAAGCGCATGACAATGGCCTGTTCGCGCTCGTTGACGATATAGATCGACGAGAAGAACACATAGAGAGCGGCGAGGATAACGACGCCGATGATAATGAGGCGATTGTTCATGGCTTAGTTCCCCGTCGTGGTGGGTGCGCCGGGGCGCAGTTCGGGCAGCGGCAGATAGGGAACGACACCCTGTCCTGCACCGTTTTCGATCAGCACCTTTTCGGAGCTTGCCAGCACTTGTTCCATGGTCTCGAGGAACATGCGCTTGCGGGTCACTTCAGGCGAGTTGACGTATTCGGCATAAACGGCGTTGAAGCGCTGGGCCTCACCGGTTGCTTCCTGCACCACGCGGTTGGTGTAAGCAGCAGCATCTTCACGCAGAGCCGCGGCGCGACCACGCGCATCACCCAGAAGGGTATTGGCATAGGAACGTGCTTCTTCCTGCAGACGGGTTTCGTCCTGACGGGCACGCTGCACTTCGTTGAAGGCATCGATAACTTCAGCTGGCGGACCAGCGTTTTCGATCAGCACTTGGCTGACCTGAACGCCAAGGCCGTAGCTTTCGAGCGTTGCCTGGGTGATGGCGAGCACTTCGCGGGAAATGCCGCTACGATCATCACTGTAGATGTCCTGTGCGGGACGACGGCCGACCACTTCGCGCATGGCGCTTTCGGCAGCGTAGCGAACCATGGATTCCTGATCGCGCACATTGAACAAATAGGCGACTGGATCGTTGATTGCCCAGAACACCGAGAACTGCACATTGACGATGTTCTGATCGCCCGAAAGCATCAGGCCATCGCCTGTACCGGCAGTGTTACGCCCGCCGGTCGCATTGGCTGCGCCGATCTGGGTCTGGTTCACGGTTGTAGTTGCACGCTCGACGGTATCGATTGGCCACAGCAGGAAGTGCAGGCCTGGGCCTGAGAGTTCTGGCTTTGGTGCACCGAAGCGCAGTTCGACGCCGACTTCCTGAGGATTGATCGTGTAAACCGAATTGACGCCCCAGAATGCGATCAGGGCGAGAACGCCACCGATAATCGCCCAGCGTCCGCCGGGAACACCGCCCTTGAACTGGTCGCGGCCACGATTGAGAATATCTTCGAGGTTGGGCGTGTTACCGCCACCTGGACGACGCGGACCACCGCCGCCGCCACCACCGCCTGGGGCTTGACCCCAGGGGCCGCCATTATTGCTGCGGCCACCCCCGCCTCCGTTATTCTCCCACGGCATTGCGTCCCTTTCGAATAATTACGTTTTCGTTGTCGACATATATAGGCAAGCGGCCGCTGCGATCAATGCGCGGAGTCTTTACGACGTGCGTACACTTTGACGCGGTAGCCCGCTTCATCCTTGGGCGAGGGTGTCACCTCGGGCAGATCGACCACAGTCCATTGCTGTTCATCGATCGCCGGAAAGCGGACATTTCCCTTAGGGCTCAGATCTACATGGCTAACATAGAGCCTGTCGGCGCGGTCCATCAGTTGCGCGTAAAGCTCGCCGCCGCCGATGATCATGATTTCGTCAACGCCATCATTTTCTGCGATTTTTAGCGCCTGACCGAGCGCGTCTTCGACGCTATGGACCACCAAAACGCCCTCGGGCTGGTAATCGGGCTGGCGTGTGATGACGATATTGGTGCGTCCGGGCAGCGGTTTTCCGACCGTTTCAAACTGCTTTCGGCCCATCACGATCGGCTTGCCGAGCGTCGTGCGCTTGAACCAGGCGAAGTCCGATGGAATACGCCACGGAATGGTTTGCGCGTCGCCGATCACCCCATTGTCGGCGACGGCGGCAATCATGGCGATCTTGATGGTCATACTGCCCCCAGCTTCGCCAGCGCATCGCCATCGACGCGAACTTTGGTCCATTCGTCTTGCATGACGCCGCCCTGCGATTTGTAGAAGTTGATCGACGGCTCGTTCCAGTCGAGCACCCACCACTCGAACCGGCCGAGGTCCTCGGCAACGCAACGCCGCGCCAGATCGACCAGCAACTGCTTGCCGATCCCCTGCCCGCGCAGGGACGGATCGACATAAAGGTCTTCCAGCCAGATGCCGTGCCGCCCCTGGAAGGTCGAATAGGTGTAAAACCAGAGCGCAAAGCCGACCGGCTTGCCCTGCCATTCGGCAATCTCGCAAAACACCTTGGGATTGGCCGAAAACAGGTCGCGCACAATATCCGCCTCGGTCGCCTTGGCCTCGTGGCTGAGCTTTTCATACTCCGCCAGCGCCACGATGAAGCCGATGATCAGGCCTGCATCGGCCGCAGTTGCAGGGCGGATGGTCAGGCCATCCTTCATATTCTCAAATCCACTGTGTCGGGGCTCGCTACTGGTAGGCCGGCTGGCGGTCGAGGATCAGGATGTTGAGCTCGTCCTCCGGCCAGAAATCGGTCTTGACCATTTCGAACGTGGTCGGCCCGATTTTCTTGACGTCATCGCCGCAGAACGACACCAGATTGTCGGTGCTGCCCTTGTCGACAACGAGGCGGAACTTCTCGATGCCATTGCCGCCCCAGTTGCCGCCGGTGGTGAGAATGTAGGAAATCCAGCTCTCGTAAAACGGCGCCGACCAAGGCTCTTCGGGATTGGTCAGCGTGCCGCGAACCGTCTTGATGAAGGCTTCGTCGGTGCAATATTTGGTCCGGTACTCGGCGGCCGGATCGTAACCCTCGAAGGGTTCGCCCAAAAAGCTCACGCCGACAGTGCCACCAACGCTTGGCTTATAGCGATGCTCGACCTTGACCGTTTCGCCAGCCGGGAAATTGCCTTCCCAAGTGTATGTCGCCTTGTAAGTCCAGGATGGGTAGTAGTGCTTTTCCATGCCATTGCCGACGTCATACTCGTCTGGCGACAGCAGACCCAGATGCAGCAGGCGCGCAATGGTTGCGTCGTCGAGGCTATCGGCAACATTCGTCGCAGCCTCGTTGATCGGCACGATGGGCAGGCCCAGTTCCCTGATGACGTCGGACCGATCTACGCCATGCGAAAAGGCATATTCATGCAGCGTCGCGTCGACCGGGACGCCATTGAAGGTGGTCTTGAACTCAAACAGATTGTCGTCCGGACCGGTCGGGAACGACACCGGGGAATAGAAGTCCGGCACGATGTCTGGCATCGGGAAGGCCACCAGAATGTTCTGGTCCTCTTTGCCGTCATTGCGGAATTCATAGACCACGCGGATTTCTTCGGTCGAAATGAACAGCTCTTCGCTGGCCATGACGATGTCCTGATTGGTGATGAATTCCAGCCCGCCCGTCGTCAGCACGGCCGACGTGTCATTGGCAAAGGCCGACCCGCTGGCCAGCAGCATTCCGGCTACCAGTGCAAACCTCATTCCGTCCTCCAAATTGGTTGTGCGTCTTCTAGCACATGCGCTCGCTGGCGAATATCAGCCCGTTCGGCCCAGATACTGGAACCATTTGCGCTCCAGCGCCGCATCGAGATCGATGTCGTTGTTGCGCGCAAACAGTAGCAGCATGGCCAGCACGTCCGCCGCCTCGTCTTCCAGAGCCTGACGGATTTCGCCCGGCGCAGCGCCTTTGAGGCGCCCTCGTCCGGTGAGCTTGAGATATTCAGCGCTGAGTTCGCCCAACTCCTCCTGGAGCTTGAGCAGATACCAGTCATCGTCCCGCGCAATATCGTTGCGCAACGCGTAGGTGTCCGATACCTCGGCAACCAGCGGCGCGAGTGCGGACAGCGTTCGGCTCATACCGAAACAGCGGCCTTGATATGGGGATGCGGGTCGTAGCCGACGAATTCGAAGTCCTCGAACACGAAGTCTTCCAGCGCCGTGACGTTGGGATTGATCTTGAGAGTCGGCAGCGGCCGTGGCTCGCGCGTCAGCTGCAGCTTCGCTTGCTCGAAATGGTTCGAATAGAGGTGCACATCGCCGAACGTATGGACGAAATCACCCACTTCGAGCCCGGTCACCTGCGCGACCATATGGGTCAGCAGCGCGTAGGACGCGATATTGAACGGCACGCCGAGGAAGGTGTCGGCAGAGCGCTGATAGAGCTGGCAGCTCAGCTTGCGGTTCGCCACATAGAACTGGAACAGGCAGTGGCACGGCGGCAGCGCCATTTCATCGACTTCAGCCGGGTTCCAGGCTGAAACGATATGGCGACGCGAATCCGGCTTGGTGCGGATGGATTCAATCACATTGGCGATCTGGTCGATCTTGCGCCCATCCGGCGCCGGCCAACTGCGCCACTGCGAGCCGTAAACCGGGCCGAGGTCGCCATTTTCGTCAGCCCACTCGTCCCAGATCTTGACGCCATGCTCCTGCAACCAGCGCACATTGGTCTCGCCGCGAATGAACCACAGCAGTTCATAAACGATGGATTTGAGGTGCAGCTTCTTGGTCGTCAGCAGCGGGAAACCCTCTGCCAGATTGAACCGCATCTGGTAGCCAAACAGCGAGCGCGTGCCGGTGCCGGTGCGGTCGGCCTTGTCGGCGCCGTTTTCGAGAATGTCGGAGAGGAGTTTTAGGTAGGGCTGCATGGCGCCACCCTAATTCGATTCGGGCGCGACCGCCGCAACCGCGACCTGACTTTTCACCAGACGTGTCAGCAGATCGATCTGCTCCTGTTGCTTGGCGACAAGGAACTTCAGATCGTCATTGCGCATCTGGTCGACCTTGTCGTGCAACGCCATGATTTCGATCTCGGCCTTGAGATTGCACTCATAGTCATGGCTGGTCACCAGCCGATCCTTGGCCGCCTGCCGGTTCTGGCTCATCATGATGACTGGCGCCTGCACCGCCGCCAGCATCGACAGCAGCAAGTTGAGGAAGATGAACGGATAAGGGTCCGGCGCCTCGCGCATCATCAACAGATTGGTGCCGACCCAGGCCAACAGTACGACGCCGAAACAGATAAGGAATGTCCACGAGCCACCAAACGTGGCCACGCCATCGGCCAGTCGCTGCCCGAAGGTCGATTTCTCGTCGAACAGTTCGCTGGGGTCCGCCGACAGCGAGCGCTTGTTGATGGCGCGGTCGAGCACATCGCGTTCCAGTTCGGTCAGTGCCGCCTCCCCCTTGCCCAGAAAGCGTTCGGCGGCGTCGATCATTTTTGCAGAGCTTGTGTCGGTCATGGTGTCACTCATCGCTGGTGATCCACCTTACACTCTGCAAACCTGCGCTGCCGATGTAGAATGTGACGGGACGCCGGTAGGTGAATACCGTAAGCGCTGCTGACAACCACTGGCACCAGTATCGACTACCGATGTCTCGACACAGGAGGAGCTATCATGTCGATTGAGTATATCAATCCCGAAGGAATGCACAAAAGCCCGGTCTTTTCGCAGGGCATCATCCTGCCCGCCGGCTGCCGCACCCTGTTGATCGGCGGCCAGAATGGCGTCGGCCCCGATGGTCAGGTGGCGGACAAGACCGACATTGCCAAGCAGGCCGAAAAGGCGCTGGAAAATCTCGTCAAAGTGCTGGAAGCAGCCGGTGCAGATATCGGCGATCTGGTGAGCACCTCGGTCTACATCGCCGCCGGGCAAGACCTGCGCCCGGCATTCGGCGCCTGGGCGCGGCTCTGGGGCGACCGGACCAATCCACCGACGGTCAAGGTTCTCAGCGTCGCCGCCTTTGCCAATCCCGATGTGCTGATCGAAATCGAGGCCATGGCCGTCTTCAAATGAGCCCCGTCCTCCGTCCCCTCCGCAAGCGCGAAGACATGCCCGACTTCGTGCGCGAGGCGCTGGAGGCCCGTGGCCTGCGCGACAGATACGACGCACGCCCACCCTATCAGCGCAACGACTACCTGCTGTGGATCAACAAGGCCAAACGCGACGAAACCAAACGCAAGCACCTCGAGCAGATGCTGTCCGAACTGGAGGCAGGCGACGCCTATATGAAGATGCGCTGGAACGGCTGAGCTGGTTTCAGCAACCCGGTGCCGCTAGTCGCGCCGATGCCCAGCCGACCGCAGCCGCTGCAACAGCTGCCATATGCGACGTGCCCGCCGCATCCTCCATCCCGTGCCCGTAATTGGGGAACTCCCAATAGGTGAGCTCGCACCGGCCAGCATCCGAATAACGGTCTGCAGCGACGCGGGAATAGTCGACAGGAACCGGGTCCTTGCCGCCGTGAATGGCCAAAAACTGGGTGGAGGAGGACAGCATCTCGTCCACCGCCGTAACCGCTATAGCGTCGGCCCAGAACCGGAACGTGTAGCCACTGAACTTTTCGTCGCTATCGGGCGCGTTGCGTGCGCGCTCGAAAAGGCCACGCACGGTCTCGTGTCCTTCGGGCGGAACATTTGAAAGAACGATCTGATCAAACGACACGCCGGGCGCGGTAGAAAGCAGGATGGCTGCATCCGCCTCCACTCTAGGCGCCAGTCGTGCCATGACCAGTCCACCTTCGGAACCGCCGAACAGCACGAGTTCGCCGCTCCACCAGGCCGCTTCACCCAGACCGTTGATAACCTGCTCATAGTCAGCAACACGCTGGCTCATCAGAGCGTGGGACGCAAAATCGGCCGAGCATGCCACAGAGCCATCGTCGCCGGGCAGAACCCCATACTGCTCCACCGTCAGCGTTGCCATGGGTGCAAAAGCGGACGTCACCGTCCGGACAGCAACACTACTGCGTGCTCCAACACAACCTGATCCCTGCGCGATCACCGCAAGCGGAACCTTCCCGGTCCCTTCTGGAATATCAAGGCGATAGCTGAGCTCGCTGCCGTCTGGCCTAAGCATTGTCTCGTCTGCAAAAGCGCTTGGCGCAACCGCGAGCAACACTCCAATGAGGGAACCAAGACGGAAAAAAGCTTGAGGCGACGCTGGTCTATCCACCCTCATTTTACCCCCACCCCATTTGCATTTCGGGCCGACCGTTCTATATATGACGTGCTCGCAAGAGCTATGGCGATAAATTGTCATCGTAATAAACCTTTCGGACCCGGGGGCAGTACCCGGCGCCTCCACCATCTTCCCGCTTTTACGGGCAGCCAATGGGGGCGAAACAGGATCGACGAGGGCGTAAAGGGTGTGCTTTTGCTCGGTGAGGTACCACCGTTATCGGTCCGAAACTTATAGTTGCAAATGACAACAATAAGGCTCCAGTCGCTCTCGCCGCGTAAGCAGCGCTAGCATTGGGAAATTAAGTCCTCCACCCCTAGCCGGGTGACAGGCGGGGTTCGCAGGCACCTGGCAACAGAAGCCTGTACCTAACTCGAAACATCGTCTTCACGTGCCTTTGGCCTTGAAATCTCACGGAACGTGAGGCTGATATGGGCCGTTAGGGATTCGATGCCCCAGACTGGAAGGTTACCGATGGCCGAAGATCACATGCGATACGACATTCTCGCCCAGGAAGCCCTGCGCGGCGTCGTCCGCAAGGTGCTCGGCGAAGTTGCCAAGACCGGGCTGCCGGGCGAACACCACTTCTTTATTTCCTTCGTGACCCGCGCCCCTGGCGTGCGCCTGAGCGAGAAACTGCTTGGCCAGTACGACAAGGAAATGACGATCGTCATTCAAAACCAGTATTGGGACCTCAAGGTCAACGAAACCGGCTTTGAAGTCGGCCTGTCCTTCGATGGCATCCCCGAAACACTTGTGATCCCCTTCTCGGCGGTCAAAGGGTTCTTTGATCCATCGGTGCAGTTTGGCTTGCAGTTCGATCCAGCCACCGCCCCCGGCGCAGCAGCTGTTGAGGCCGAAGCGGACGAGACGGTTGAAACCGTCGCGGCCAGCACCGAAACCGAAGACGAGAAGCCAGGCGAAAAGGTCGTCAGCCTCGACGCCTTCCGCAAGAAGCCCTGACATAACGCTGATGGACAAGCGCTCCCTGTCCATCGCAGGCCACCGCACATCCATCGCGCTTGAGCCGGAATTCTGGCAGGCGCTTGAAGCCATGGCGACCGCCAACGGCCTGACCATGGCCGGCCTTATCCGCGACATTGACCAGAACCGCGCCACGACAAATCTGTCGTCGGCCGCACGGCTTGCCGTGCTGCGCTGGTATCAGACCCGGTTGGATGCGCCGACTAAAACTGCGGTTGAGTAAAAATCATCGTATTGCCCGGCGGTGGCGCCGGCGGCAGTCCCAGATCGAGCGCTCCTGATGGCAGCGGCTGAACGGGTGCTGGGGCCGTCGGCGGTGCTACTGGCGCCTGTTGCTGCTGTTGGAGCTGAAGCTGCAACTGCCTCTCCTGCTCGACCCGCTGCGCCTCCTGCTCCGCTGCAAGACGAGCCGCCTCTTGCGCGGCCACACGAGCGGCTTCCTCAGCCGCGCGACGGCGCTGCTCATCGATCAACCGGTTCCGCTCTTCCGCCGCTGCCCGCTGCCGCTCGGCGTCCTCAGCACGCAAGGCTTCAAGCCGGTCGAGTTCGAGTTCATTGGCCCGCAACAACACTGCCGCAACCATCTCATCGAGATCGACTGTCACAACCGGGCTCGTCACGGTGCCGGTGACGCCGGCGATAATCCGCGAATTGTCGCCACCAATCAGACCGCTGGCATCGTCGACATTCTTTGGCGCCATGACGAAGCTGCCATTAAGGCCCAGCGTCGAAAGCGCAATGTTGAGGCCACCCGACAGCGCCGCACCATTTCCGTCGATCATCACATTGGCCAGCCGCAACACGCCACCGGCAATGGTGAACGCCCCCGCTGTCGTCGGCGCGGTGAACGCCCCCTGCCCGAGCGCAACGCTCATGATGCTGCTCAGGTCTTGGGCGGCCGTGTTCAATACATCGTCGAGCCCCGCCACCGTCGGGAACACCGTCGGCGACAGGCGCTGCGCCGTCAGATTAGCCAGGGTGAAATTGCCCTCGCCCGTCATCGCGGCAAAAACCTCGGCAAGGCTCGCGCCGCTGCCTTCAAACCGCGCACCGCCACCCAGAACGCCATCAAGGCCCCCAGCCACCGAAGGCGGCGCGATTGTCGCGACGGGCACAGCGTCCAGCGTCATGCGCCCGCTGATCGTCTTGTCAGAGAGCGGACCACTGCAGCACACGGCCACATCAAGCCCCAGCTTGCCCTGACCGACAGCGGCTTCAAACCGCGCCAGCCGGATTCTGGTCTCATCCCAGTTGAGCTCAAAACTTGTCTTGCCCAAACGTTCGACACCAGCGGCTGTGACGCTGCCGGCCGTCACCGAAACCGTGCCGCGCGTACGCCGCGTGGTGTCGCCGAGCGAGATCGGGCCTTGCGGCCAGGCAGAGGTCTGGCCGACCAGCGCGGCGGGACCAAACAACGTCGCAGCAAGCCCCTCAACCGATACTGAATCCACGGCGATCGTGCCCGCCACAGCGGCCGTCGTGCCGGTGCGCGACAGCGATACTTCGCCGGTAAAAGCAGTGTCGCCCGATTTGCCGACGATCTCGGTCAGGCGTGCCAGACGCTCACCCTCAAAATGCAGCTTGCCGGTGCCCTTGGCCATGGGCAGGCTGAGCCCTCGGGCGCCAATGATCGTCCCCAAACCACCCGCATCGCCCAGCGCAACATCGAGCGTGCCATCGCCCTGGATTTCGCTGTTCGGCCCGGTCAGCAGATTGCCGGAAAAGCTGATGCTTTCCTCGCCAAGGCTGGCGGTCAGATTGGACGCCAGACTGTTGGTCGCCGTGCCCTCAAGGCCAAAGCTCACCAGCATCGAGCCATCGCCATCAAATATCGGCGTCTCACCAAAACCGATCTGCTCGCTCAGCGCATCGACATCACTCGATTCCAGCGCCCCGGTAATCCGCAGTGGCGCGGTGGTGATACCAAACAGGCCCGAGCTCAGTTCCGCCCGCAGGTTGAGCGCCGCCGTGCCCAGATCGCCATCCAGCGTCACAAGCTGGCCGCCCTCGCTATTGCGATCGCCGATATCGAAGTGGATGCTAGCCGGAGCCGACCGCGCCAGATAATCGCGCCAGGCGGTCGGCGTGCCATAGAGATTGTAGAACCGCTGCAAGGCCGGTGCGGTGCCCAATGCGATGCTGACCGTGCCCATGCCCGAAAGAGTTGGATCGCTCAGCGAGCCCGAAACCTTGCCCGACGCATTGACGCCAACGCCGCCCCATTCCGTCGCGCCGAGACGCGACAGACGCACGCCGCTAGCCATCCATTGCCCTTCGGCGACCAGACCCGTTCCATCCAGCCCGTAGACAGTCGCGCTATTGGCAGTGAAGGAAAAACTGCCCTCGGGAAAGCTCAGGGCAAAGGCGTTCTCGCCCGCAACATCGGGGATCAGCGCCGCGAGGACCGCGCTATCACCGGTGCTCAGCGCATCAAAATGCCCGACCACGTCAAGCCGTTTCTCATCACCAAAGCCCAGACGAATTTCGAGCCCATGCGGCTTCTGGTTCAGCGTCAGCACGCCATTGACCAGCCCGAACGCATCGCCCGCCAGCATGACGCGACCACTCAGCGAACCGGGCACATTAAACAGCGGCGAATCCTCGCCCGGTTTGCGCCATATCTGGGCCAAACCATCCAGCCGGTTGCTGGAGATCGAAACCTGACCATGAAACGCCGGGCGATTGTCCTGGCGGCTGACTTCGCCGCTGGCGCGCACTTCCGTGTCGCCCGGCAATTGCCCGATGAACTGCTGCACCTGCCAGTCTTTGCCGTCAAAATTGGCGTCCATCCGCACATTGCGCAGCGCCACGCCGCGCAGGCCGATTTCAGCCAGATCGACGCCAACCCGGCCCGCCATCGGCGGAATGATCGGGGGGGGCAATTCGGTCAGCAGGCGTATGATTTCATAGGGCTGGGTGGACGTATCTTCATTGACGTCGCGCGGCGGCAGGGAAAACACGCCGCCGGACACCACCGCATCAAAACTGCGATCATGGCCAAGCTGGATACTGGCCGCTCCCGTCAGGCGCGTGCTGGCGCGGTTCTCGTCCGGGCGCAGGGTATAGCCGGTCAGAACGATCCGGTCGGTCGAACCGGTGACCTTGCTCTCGACCACCATATCGCCGCGAATGTCGGTGGCCACATCGGTCACGACCGGCTTTTGCCGATAGACCATATCGCCTTCGAATTTGGGCGCCATGCCCGGCGTCAGCGCGCCATCGAGCGAGAATGAGAACGCGCCCGATTGCGGCTGCAGGAAAACCGACGTCCGCGAAGCGCCGTTGCTGCCCGCCACACCGGAATTAAAGCGCAGGCTATAGGGCGTGTCGCGATAGGAGCCTGTGCCCTGGAATGAAAACGGGCCGCTAAAGCTCGACAACCGCAATTCGCCGCTGACTTTTTCGGCCACGAAGTTCTCGCCTGATCGATGATCCATCAAGCGCACGGTGGCATCAACGATGGTCGCCTGCCCGAGCCCGACCGCGCCATTTGCACCGTCAACGCTGACGCCGCTGCCGAAAAAGCCGCTATCGTCGATGGTGAAGTCGATGACCGGCCCCTGCAGGATCAGCCTGGTCACAGTGTAATTGTCGCGCAGGAAGTCCATCAGCGAAAATTCAGCTTCGACGCTATCGACCGTCGCCGCGGGCTCCTCAGGCGAACCCACCAACACATCGTTGAAATGCAGGCGCGGCTGGGGCAGCAGGGTAAACTCGATATCGCCGCGCACCGTCACCGGCGTACCCAAAACGCTCGTTGCCAGCTCTTCCATCCGGCCGCGATAATCGCTCCACTGGATGAAATAGGGCACGATAAACGCGCCCGCGAGCACCACGATGGCGAGCAGTCCAACGACGATGTAAATGCGGTTCAGCACTGCACTGGTCTATCCAATTTTGCGCGGCAGAGTGTAGGCATGCACGTGTGTCGCGCAAGTCCGCTATTGCCTTGAATACACGACAGTTCCAGCAGTGACATCAAAAGCATACGGCCGGCCCCGAAGGACCGGCCGCGCATTGTTGGTGTTGGCAGCGCCTAAAGCGCGCCGATGGTCCAAAACAGCGTCTCGCCAGAGCTGTCCGAGGTGCCGTCATTGTCGGTGATCACGAAGCCATTGCCGGCCGCATCAATGGCAAAGCTCTCGACCTTGTCGACGATATAGCCGTTGCTGGCCTTGAGGTCGGGGATGAAGTCACGCACCAGTTCCTTGGAGACAACCGGCAATTCCGTGCCCAACTTGGCGGCCACGAGGTCGGCCACAGGCACGCGATAGAGCGCCTTGAGCTTGGCCTTGTCGCCGATCTGGTTGTCACGCTCGACGATATAGATGTAGTCGCCATGCGCGGTGATTTCCGACAGCCCAACCCAGGCGCCTTCAGCCGGGGTTTCGAGCGGATAGGCAACGGCGCCCCATTCCTTGGTGGCAGGCTTGTAGCTCAAAAGCTTCACCTGGCCCTTGGGATCGTCCTTCCATTCGCGCTGGATGGCGACCCACAACGTCGTGTCGTCGCCCTCGCCGATGCGGGTCACGCCTTCAGCACCGAAGCGCACGGCGTTTGCGGTCAACTCGTCAGGAAGCGCGACTTCGGCAATGATCTTGCCGTCAGCATCGACATTGTAGAGCGCATGTGGCGTCAGCTTGGCGCTATCGCCTTCCGAGGCGAGCCAGAAGCCGCCCTTGCCGTCCAATGTAATGCCTTCGAGGTCCAGTTTCTGGGCCGCATCTCCACCGCGGGTGATGATGGTCTTGGCTGTGATACGGGCCGGCTGGCTGGTCGCATCGATCGTGTAAATGGCAGGCTCCGCCGACAGCACGCTGTCGCTGACCGCATAGAGAATACCCGGCTTTTCAGCATCGGCCACGGCACCCGAAATCGCGGCCCAGCCAATCGGACGGCCATCGGCATCAAGGTCGGAAATCAGCTGCGGATAGTTGGCTGGGCCTTCAGCCAGTTCATAGAGCATCACGTGGCTGCCCACGCCGCCATCGGCGCGCAGGTCGACTTCATTGGCCGTTGCCAACAGATTGCGTGCTGGAATGGCAACCAGACCTTCAGGCGAAATGCCCGAAGGCAGCGACTGCACGAATTCTGGCTCAGCGCCGGTATCCTTGTAGACCGCGATCAACGACGAACGCTCTTCGGCCACGAAAATGTACTGCTGGCCGCCAAAGCTCGCGACTTCCAGACCTTCTGGCTCGACGCCCTTCTTGTTACGGTGGTCGGGATAGTGACCGAGCTGCGCCGCGTTGTAGTCAAGCGCATTGCCCGAGTCGAACAACACGGTGCCGTCACGATTGAAGATCGTGAAGCCGCGCGTGCCACCCTTCCAGTCGCCTTCATTGGCGATGACGAGGCGGTTGGCATCGAGCCACTTGATGGCGTCTGGCTCGCGCGGCACGTCGGCCTGCTTGCCGGTGAAACGCAGCGCGCCGTCCTTCTTGGTGTCGACATCGGCCAGCGACACCGTGCCGGCATCAAAACCACCCGTGACCGTACCGCTCTTGCCATCGATGATGGCGATGTAGTTGTTTTCCTGCAGCGTGACGGCGATCTCGTCATTCTCGTTGAAATCGACGAATTCCGGTTCCGGGTCCTCGGCACCAACCGATGCGAGACCGGTCAGTTCAACCGTCTTGAGCGACTTGGCGGCAACGTCAAAGATCACAACAAAACCGGCGGGCAGCTGTGGAATGCCGCCGTCGCCGAGTTCTTCGTCGCGCTCGTTTTCGATCGCGATAGCCACCAGCGTCCCAGCAGCATTGTGCGCCACCGAGTCAGGCTGGCCGCCCAGATCGTATTCGTCTTCGACCTTCTGCGTCGCAATATCGACCACAGACAGCTTGCCCGAAGGATTGGTAAAGTTCTCGGAGGTGTTGACGCCGACATAGGCCTTGTCGCCGATCACGGTGACCGAGGTCGGCTCGCCATCGAGCGACAGGAAACCCTTGGGCGCCGGTGCCTTGGCGTCGGTGATGTCGACAAAGCCGATGCCGCCAGCCGGGCTGTCCGAATAAATCAGGGTCATTCCGTCTTCGGTCGCGGTGATGATTTCCGAAGAGGTGGCCTCAGCCTCGGGGCTGTTCAGCGCGACAGGAAAGCTGGCAATGCGGTTGAAGTGTTCTGCGGCATTGGCCGAAACAGTTGTGGCCAGCAGCGCGGCGGTCAGCGCGGTCAGAAGTTTTGTCGTGTTCATGAAGGAAGCCCCGTGGGAAATCGTGCATTTCCGTAGGGCTGCCGCACAACAGTCCCATGACGCAGATATGACGGATCGGTGACAGCGCGGCGTTCTATACACCGCGCGGCCCAATGCCTATATTGCCGATGAGAACAAAATAAGATTCGTCAATGCCCGCGCAGAGCGTCCCTGCCCCGGATGCCGCGATGGAAAGGCCTTTTATGTCCGGTGAACCCCACCCACTCGACCGCCCGACTGCGGGCGCCATTACCGGCCAGTTCAAGCGCAACCAGACGCCTGACTATCTGAGCGGCCTCAATGAAGAACAGCGCGATGCGGTCGTCAGCATCGATGGCCCGCTGCTGGTGCTCGCGGGCGCCGGCACAGGCAAGACGCGTGTGCTGACCACCCGCATTGCCCACATTATCAATACCAACCGCGCCTGGCCCTCCCAGATCCTGTCGGTGACCTTTACCAACAAGGCCGCGCGGGAAATGAAGGAGCGTATCGAAAAGCTGGTGCCGCGCCTTGAGGCAATGCCGTGGATGGGCACTTTCCACTCGATCGGCGCTCGCATCCTGCGTCAACACGCCGAGCTGGTGGGGCTGACCAGCTCTTTCACCATCCTCGATACCGACGATCAGATCCGCCTGATCAAGCAATTGCTCGCGGCCGACAATATCGACGAGAAGCGTTGGCCCGCCAAGCTCTTCGCCAACATGATGGACGGCTGGAAGAACAAGGGCCTGCTGCCCAAGGACGTGTCGCCCGCCGATAGCGGCAGCTATGCCAATGGTCGCGGCTCCAAGCTTTACGCAGACTATCAGGCTCGCCTCAAATCGCTGAACGCCGCCGATTTCGGCGACCTGCTGCTCGAATGCATCCGGCTGTTCAAGGAAAACCCGGACGTGCTGGCCGAATTCCACCGCAAGTTCAAATACATGCTGGTGGACGAGTATCAGGACAGCAACGTCGCTCAATATCTGTGGCTGCGCCTGCTAGCGCAGGGCAAGCCCGCCAGCGAAGCCAATATCTGCGTCGTGGGTGACGACGATCAGTCGATCTATGGCTGGCGCGGCGCCGAGGTCGACAACATCCTGCGCTTCGAAAAGGACTTTCCGGGCGCAAAGGTGATCAAGCTCGAGCGCAATTACCGCTCGACTTCCAACATCCTCAAGGCCGCCTCCAACATCATCGCCTTCAACGAAAGCCGCCTCGGCAAGACGCTGCAGACCGATGTCGGCGAAACGGGCGAACTGGTCTCTGTCACCCAGCTATGGGACAGCGAAGAAGAAGCGCGCACCGTCGGCGACGAGATCGAGCAATATCAGCGCGACGGCGACAGCCTCAACTCAATGGCAATCCTGGTCCGCGCCTCGTTCCAAATGCGCGAATTCGAAGAGCGGTTCATCACCCTCGGCCTTAACTACCGCGTCATCGGTGGCCCGCGCTTTTACGAGCGCAAGGAAATCCGCGACGCTCTGGCCTATCTCCGCCTCGTGGCCCAGCCTGCTGACGACCTGGCTTTCGAGCGCATTATCAATGTGCCCAAGCGCGGCATTGGCGACGCCACGGTCAAAATGCTGATGGAAACGGCGCGGGACCAGAACATGCCCCTGCTGGCCGCGACACGCCTGCTGCTTGAAACCGAAGAACTCAAGCCCAAGCAGCGCACGACTTTGGGCAGCCTTGTCGGCCAGTTCGAAGACTGGGCGTTCCGCTCCGCCTCAATGAAGCCATTCGAACTCGTCGAGCAGATCCTCGAAGAGAGCGGCTATACCGACATGCTCAGCGCCGACAAATCGGTGGAATCGGAAGGTCGCAAGGAAAACCTCAAGGAACTCAGCCGCGCCATGGGGGATTTCGACACCCTCGGCGGCTTCCTCGAACACATCTCGCTCGTCATGGACCGCGATAGCGCCGATGCAGCTGATGCTGTCACCATCATGACCCTGCACGGCGCCAAGGGACTGGAGTTCAACACCGTCTTCCTGCCCGGTTGGGAAGAAGGCACTTTCCCCAGCCAGCGTTCGATGGATGAAAGCGGCCGCGCCGGCCTCGAAGAAGAGCGCCGCCTCGCCTATGTCGGCATCACCCGTGGCCGCAAGCGCGTTCGCATTTCCGCCGCGCAGAACCGCCGCATCCACGGCCTCTGGCAGTCAGCCATTCCATCGCGGTTTCTCGATGAACTCCCCGCCGATGCCGTCGAGGTCAAGGACACTGGCTCATCCTATGGCGGTTACGGCTATGGCGGCGGCGCCACCAGTCGCTTCAACAAAGCCGACCCATTCGAGAGCGTTTACGAAACGCCCGGCTGGCAGCGCGCCCGCGCCCAGCAGGCCAGCCGCAAGGGTGGCGGCCCGCTGACCATCGACGGCGACCTGGTGGCGCGCTCGGTGGACCTCGGCAACGACAAATCCGCCTTCGGCATGGGCGAACGCGTCTTCCACCTCAAATTCGGCTACGGCGCCATTACCGATATCGAAGGCAACAAACTGACCATAGACTTCGAAAAAGCCGGCCGCAAAAAGGTTCTCGAAAGCTTCATCAAGAAGGCCTGATCGCTCCATGGCTGTGCCGCAGAACAAGGCCGAACTACTCACGGCCATCGACACCACCTATGCCAAGCTGGCCAAGGAGCTGGCCAGTATTCCCGAGGATCGCGCGAGCGAACAGACCCTCGATGGGCATATGCAAAACACGCAAATGAGCGTGCGCGACCTTGTCGCCTATCTCATCGGCTGGAACGAGTTGGTGCTGAAGTGGCACGCCCGCCAGCGTGATGGGCTGGTTGTCGATTTCCCCGAAACGGGCTTCAAATGGAACCAGCTCGGCCAACTGGCGCAAAAGTTCTACGCCGATTACGCCGACCTGACCCTGCCAGAACTGCTGCAACGTTTCGCCGACGCCAAGGCCGGCATCGTGGCCCTCATCGAAAGCCATGATGACGTCGAACTCTACGGCGCGCCCTGGTACGAAAAGTACACCATGGGCCGCATGATCCAGTTCAACACCTCATCGCCCTATTCCAATGCATTGGCGCGCCTACGCAAATGGAAAAAGGCGCAGGGGCTGCGCTGATTGCCGACCACTGATTTCCCCAATGCCTCCCTGCTGCGAGGATAAGTCAGATTGACGGCGCGGAGCTCTTGGCGCAACTAGGCGGCAAACCTGAGGTATGCCCATGTCCGTCGATCAGCTGTCTGCCCCGCTCACCAAGGAACAGGCCTATGCCCTGGTCGATGCCGTCATGGAGCGTGACGATCTGGCGCTGACCGCCTCGGCGCATGAGAACGAAGAAACCGGCGAATGGTTCTTTGAAGCGACCTGCGAAAGCCCGCCGGACGTTGAGGCATTTGCCGAACTGGCGCGCCAAACTCTTGGCGGCGTCGTCGACTTCTCCGTCGCGCCAATTGATCCCGAAATCAACTGGGTCGCCAAGTCGCTGGAAGGCCTTGCACCGGTCATCGCCGGCGGTTTCTACGTCTATGGCAGCCACGACGAAAATTCGCCTATCCCCGAAGGCCTGACACCGATGCGCATCGACGCCGCGCAGGCCTTTGGCACCGGCCACCACGAAACCACTACAGGTTGCCTCGAAGCGATAGACGCATTGCTCAAGGTCAAGCAGCCAACGGCGATGATCGACGTCGGCACCGGCACCGGCGTTCTGGCCATCGCCATCGCCAAGCGCATCCCCGGCAAGGTGCTGGCCACCGATATCGACCCTATCGCTGTCGTCACGACGATTGAAAATGCCGAACAGAACGGCGTTGCCGACCAGATCGGCGCCCTAGAAGCCACAGGCCTCGACCACCCCGATATCGTCGCGCGTGGCCCCTATGATCTGCTCGTTGCCAATATTCTGGCCGGCCCACTGACCGAACTCGCGCCCGGCATGGCCAACATCGCCCAGCCCGGCGCCACGATCATCCTGTCAGGCATTCTCAACACCCAGGCCGACGGCGTCATCGGTGCCTATCAGGCTGCGGGCCTGACGCTGGTCGATCACCTCAAGCGTAAAGACTGGACCACCCTGGTTCTCGAAAAGCGCTAAGCCATCACCTGAGTCTCACCCCATCGTCCCCTCGCCCCTCAGGGGAGAGGGCAGCGAAGCCGGGAGCGTAGCGACCTGGCGAAGCTAGGGTGAGGGGTGCGATCTCGCAGTGAAAAATATAAGGCAGCTTGGCACTGCCATGCTGCAAAGGGAGTGGATGCAGAACCACTTCACCCCTCACCCGGCGCTGCGCGCCGACCTCTTCCCCTGAGGGGCGAGGTGATAGCCGCACCGAGCGTTCTTCTAAACACCCCAGAAAAGCAAAATCCCCGAAGCATGCTCCGGGGATCGTCAGATCGTCAGCAGTAAACTGCAGCGGCCTTACGGGCGCTTTGTAAACGCGCCGATCAGCTGGTGCTGCATGCGATAGCTGACCTGGCGGCTCGATTCACGACCACGGGCGTCGATGACGGAACCCAGGGCCTTGCGGAAATCGTTTTTGCTCTCAGTCATTTCATTCTCCATGCACGTTTGACGACGGTCTATTGCCCCCGTCACGCTCTATGTAGTCTTGCCTGACAAGTTTGGTTAGGCCTGATTGGTCAACCCAGCCCTGCAAGACTCGCAAGCCCCGTTACCGCTTCGTTAATTTGCTATCGGCCTTGCCATAGCTGCGCTCGAAGCGTTCGACATAGCGCTTGGCTTCACGTTCGCGGCCGGCAACCAGAGCGTCAAAAGCCCGTACGATGAAATTCTTGTCCTGTGCCATTTTCGCTCTCCTTGATTACGCAGCTAAGTTAGGGTGTTAGCGGCGATTTGCTATGCCCGGCACAGCACGCCAGCCATGACCACAGCGCACCTCAGCGTCAGGATTGCTTCGATGACCGCCCAAAATTTCCCCGCCACCGTGTTCCAGAGCTTTGAGGACAAGGCCGACAAAAAGAACGTCGCGCCGCGTCTGGCCGCCTTGCGCGGTGCCATGGCCAAGGCTGGTGTCGATGGATTCCTCATTCCGCGCGCCGACGCGCATCGCGGCGAATCGGTGCCCGAAAGCGAAGCTCGGCTGGCCTATGTCACCGGCTTTACCGGCTCGGCCGGGCTGGCGCTGATCGGCACCGACAAAGCCGGCCTGTTCGTCGATAGCCGCTACACGCTGCAGGCTCCCGCACAGACCGATACCAACCTGATCACCGTCATCGAAACCGATCGCGGCGGCCTTAATGCCGAATCCAAGTCGCTCATCCGCGAAGGCGGCACCGTGGCCTACGACCCATGGCTGCACACGCCCGGCGAAATCCGCGACACGGCAAAGCTGCTCGATGGTCACGCCTCCTTGGTCGCCAGCCCCAATCTCGTCGACAGCGTCTGGGCTGACCGACCGGGCGCACCCGTCTCGACAATCGAATTCCTCGGCCACAATCGCGCCGGGCGCACGGCCAACGAAAAGATCGCCGAAATTCAGGCCGCACTCATCGCAGACCACGCCGACGCGACGGTGCTCACCCTGCCCGAATCCATCTGCTGGCTGCTCAATATGCGCGGTCGCGACGTGCCCAACACGCCCTTCGTCCTCGGCTTTGCCATTGTGCCCGCCACCGGCGCGCCGACGCTCTATCTCGAGCCGGCCAAGATCACCGAGGAGCTGACCAAGGCACTCGATGGCGTCGCCAGGATCGATGCCAGCATCAACCTCGCCGATGCGCTCGTCGCCTTGGGCAAAGCCGCCAAGGTCGTCTGGATCGACCCCGCAACCGCCCCGGAAGCCGTCGCTGTATCCCTGAAAGATGCAGGCGCAACGCTGATCGAAAAGCGCGATCCGGTCCTCTTGCCCAAGTCGCGCAAGAACGCCGCCGAACTGGCCGGCATGCGAGAGGCGCATCATCTCGATGGCGTGGCGCTGGCCAAATTCCTCGCCTGGTTCGATGCCGAAGCGCCAAAGGGCGAACTCACCGAAATCGCCATCGTCACGGCGCTCGAAGCCTTCCGTCGCGAAGAGGAAACCTGTGTCGACGCCAGCTTCGATACTATTTCTGGCGCGGGCGCCAACGGCGCCATCGTCCACTACCGCGTCACCGAAAAGACCGACCGCACCCTGCACTCCGGCGACATCATGCTGGTCGATAGCGGCGCGCAATATCTGTCTGGCACCACCGACATCACGCGCACAATCTCGACTGGCTCCTCAACGCCAGAGCAGCGCGACCGCTACACCCGCGTGCTCAAAGGCATGATCGCCATTTCCACGGCTATCTTCCCCAAAGGCACCACCGGGGGGCAGATCGACATTCTGGCGCGCCAGTTCCTCTGGCAGGACGGCGTCACCTACAACCATGGCACCGGCCACGGCGTCGGCGCCTATCTGGGCGTGCACGAAGGCCCGGTCGGCATCGCCTCGCGCTACACAGCCCCTTTCGAGGTCGGTAACGTCATCTCCAATGAGCCCGGTTACTACAAGGCGGGCGAATACGGCATCCGCATCGAAAACCTGATCACTGTCGTCGAAAGCGCCAAATTCCCCGGCTACCTACAGTTTGAAACGCTGACCCTGGCCCCCATCGACAAGCGTCTGATCGACACCGCGCTGCTGACCGTCAGTGAAAAAGCCTGGCTCGACGCCTATCACCAAAGCGTCTGGGACGAAATCGGCCCGAAGGTGGCGGGTTCGGTCAAGGACTGGCTGAAGGGCGCGACGTCTGCGGTTTAGTGCAGGAGTAGAGCCAAGAACTCGATCCATCCCTCCCCCTATCAGGGGGAGGTCAGGTGGGGGTATCCCCTTACTCTGCGTCAGCTTCGCCGAAAATATCCGACAACCGGTATTCATTGTCCGGGTTCTCGGACACGACGTCATCGATCTTCCAGCCACCATCTTCACGCACCATTTCAAACGTCAGGCTGCGTGGCTCGCCAAAATTCTTGAACGTCACGGTTGACGACGCATAGTCGCCGGCGATCCCGGGCGCGCCGATCTCGAAGTCGGTCAGCTCATAGTCCTGCCCATCGACATAGGGGTCGAAGCCCAGAGCGCCCATCTCGCCTTCTGGCGTGATTTCGGCGTCCCGATCATAGAGCGCCTGCAGGTCGGAAGAGCGAAACTCGCTCTCATCGGCCGGGAACTCGCCATCGAAATAAGGCTGATAGAACGCCTCCAGCAGGTCATAGGGGTCCGAAAACGGCTGGGCAAAGCTGGTGCTGGCGAACGCCAGAAACAGGCCGGTGGCTATGGTGACGACGCGCATGAAAAACTCCACAGAGAATCAGTTGAACCAGAAGGCGTAGTTGAGCCAGTCGGCCCCAAATACGCGATTGCCCTCGGCAAAGCTTTCGGCATTCGCAACAGGGCCATCCTTGAGATAGGGCAGCGCACCTGAACCGGTGATGAGCAGAACCAGGTCCGTCTCGGTCGCCGTTTCGAAATAGGCCTTGAGATCAAATCCCTTGTTGAACCGCCAATGGGGGATCAGCAATTGTCCGGCGAACACCTCATCCAGCGTATCGAGCGTTGCCATCCAGGCAGCGACGGTTTCGTCGGTGACATGCATGTCCGGAATGATCGAGGTTTGCTTCGGCGATGGCACCAGTTCGCGATTGTCGTCGGTCTCCGCGCCGATCGCCTCCCAGTTCGACCGCGACAACGCCGAAATCCGCTTGAGACGGTCGAGCACGCCGGCCAGTCGCTCCGCATCGGTCACGGGAAATTTCAGCGTGTGCACGGCAGCGATCATATCGGCAATGCCGGCGTCGCTATCCCCATCAAGAAACAATATCCCGCCCGTCGTGTAGTCGCCCAGCGGCAGGCCTGACTTTGGAAAAACCCGATGCAGATAAGCGTCGTAGAAGGCAGTAAAATCGTGTGCCAGCATAAGGTCAATTGGCGCCGCGACAATCTGAGTGTAACCCGCAAACCAATAGCCATCCGCACTATCAAAGCCGATTGTCGTGTCGGGCTTCGCTGCCCCCGGTTTGATCTTGGTCTTATGCCCAGGCGCAGGTTCGAGCGGGAAAGGCCCCTCGCCAAGTTCGCCAAGCGAAGCCAGCAGGGCGCCAAGCGTTTCGCCGGGATCAACCTTGCCATCGCCATTGAAATCAATGCTCACCCGCAATGGATCGACGGTGATGACGTAGTCGCCCGAGATGGCGGCCTTCTCAAAATGGGTCCTCGCACCATCGATATCGGTCACGAAATCGTCCAGCACCTGCCGCAGCACGGGATAGGTCAGCTGCTCCGGCTTGGGGTTTGCCGGTGTCGTGCCATCGCCAAAATCCAAACCAAACAGCAGTGCGGCAGGCGAATTGCCGGGTTGGACGGCCCCATAGCGATAAAGGTTCTGCGCCAGCCCTTCATACGCCGTCACCAGTGTAAGCAGGCCCAGCCCGAAGCAGGCATCCTCGCCGTCCGCTTCGCAAGCCGTCGTGGCCGCCGCGATGCCGTCTGCCGCCGTGCCGGCATAAAGGTGGGCGACAGCGGCATCGCTGGCCTCGCCTGCCTGCGCGACGGCCGGCAGCAAGGCTATGGCGAACGCCAATCCGAAAAGCTTCCTCATGGCGTTCTCTCCCAATGCTATTTGCCGACCCGTTCGAACCACTCGTCCTCGGTGATCACTTCCACCCCGAGCGCTTCGGCCGATTTCAATTTTGACCCGGCACCCGGGCCCGCGATCAGAATGTCGGTCTTGGCCGATACCGATCCCGCGACCTTCGCCCCCAGCCACTCGGCCATAGCCTTGGCTTCGGATCGTGACATTTTTTCGAGCGAGCCGGTAAACACCACGGTCTTGCCAGCCACCACGCTGTCGGCGGAAACGCTGACGATATAGGGCTTGGGGTGAACCTGGATCAGCAGCGCATCGAGCACATCGTCATTGCGCTCGTTGCCGAAAAAATCGACCAACGCATCAATCACCGTGCCGCCAATGCCGTCCACCGACGGGAATACACTGGTCGGGTCCTCGGCAGCGGCCGTTTCCTTGCCGACCCGCATCAGCTCTTCCATGGTCGAGAACGTCCGGGCCAATACGGCCGCCGTCGTTTCCCCAATATGGCGAATACCAAGCGCGAAAAGGAAGCGATCCAGCTCAGGCTCGCGCCGGGCATCGATGGCGGCAAAAAGCTTGTCGAGCCCTTCGTAGTTGCGGTCTTCGACGCTGCGCACATTCTTGCGTGTCTTGCCCGAAGCAGCTTCGCGAAGCTTGGCCTGTTCCTCGCGGCGCGCCGCCATGGCGCGCGTGACGTCGGCACGACGATCCTTCAGCGTGAAAATATCGGCGGCGGTCTTGACCAGTCCGGCATTGAAAAGCAGGTCGATATTCTCGGCGCCCAGTCCTTCGATATCCATTGCCCCACGCGACACGAAATGGCGCAGCCCTTCGACTGCCTGAGCCGCACATATCAGCTCGCCCGTGCAGCGACGGCGGGAGTCTTCCTTGCCGGTCTTCTCGTTGACCTCGCGCGTCGCGGGCGAGCCGCAGACCGGGCATTCATGCGGAAACTCGTAGGGCACGGCATCGGTCGGGCGCTTCTCGAGCACTACCCGCACGATCTGGGGAATAACGTCCCCTGCCCGCTGGATGACGACGGTGTCGCCAATGCGGATGTCGATCCCCTCGCGAATAGGCAGGCCGGTGCTGTCGAGGCCCTTGATATAGTCCTCGTTATGCAGCGTGACGTTTTCGACGACCACGCCCCCCACCGTCACCGGCTCAAGCCGCGCCACCGGCGCCAGCGTGCCGGTGCGGCCGACCTGAATGTCGATCTTTTTGACGACCGTCGTAGCCTGCTCAGCGGGGAACTTGTGCGCGACGGCCCAGCGCGGTTCGCCGGTGACAAACCCCCAGCGCCGCTGCAGCTCAAGCTGATCGACCTTGTAGACCACGCCGTCAATGTCATAGCCGAGCGAGGAGCGCAGTTCTTCGATCTTGCGGTACTGCGCAATCAGCTCATCGACCGACTTGGCCCGCACCATCAGTGGGCTGATCTGAAAGCCCCATTCGGCGAACTTCTGCACGGCTTCATATTGCGTCGGCGCAGGATCTTCCGTTGTCGCGCCCCAGGCATAGGCAAAAAACCGGAGGTTTCGGCTGGCCGTGACCGACGCATCCTTCTGGCGGAGCGAACCAGCCGCGGTGTTGCGCGGATTGACGTAGTCCTGCCCGCCAACCGCCGCCGAGCGCGCCTTGAGCGCTTGGAACTCCGCATAGGTCATATAGACCTCGCCGCGGATCTCGATGCTTTGCGGCCAGCCCGAACCGGCCAGCTTTTCGGGAATGTCCTTGATGGTACGCAGATTTGCGGTGATGTCCTCGCCCACCGTACCGTCGCCGCGCGTTGCGCCCTGCACGAACACTCCATTCTCGTAGCGCAGTGAGGCGGAGAGACCGTCGATCTTGGGCTCTGCCGTGAACGCGATATCGAGGTCCTTATCGCGCTCGAAAAAACGCCGACCGCGTTCGATAAAATCGACCACGTCCTCATCGGTATAGGCTTTGGCGAGGCTCAGCATCGGCACGGCGTGGCGAACCTTGGCAAAGCCTTCGGCCGGCGGGGCGCCCACGGAATTGGACGGGCTATCCTCGCGCACCAAGGCCGGAAACGCCTCCTCGATCGCGCTGTTGCGACGGGTGAGCGCGTCATAGGCCGCGTCGGTCAACTCCGGCGCGTCATTCTGGTGATAGGCGATGTCAGCAGCGGCAATGGCTTCGGCCAGCCGCGCCAGCTCCACCTTGGCTTCGTCTTCGGTCAGATCGTCGACGGGCTTGCTGGATAGATCGGTCATTGTAAGTCTCGGATAATATTCGGCCGAAAGAGTTTTGGTTTTAGAGGATACCCCCTCCTGGCCTCCCCCTGATAGGGGGAGGAACAGATCGCATTCGTTGCGCGATCTACCAAGCCCCACAGCGGGTATTCCTCCCCCTTTTCAGGAGCAGGTTAGGTGGGGGTACTCTCCCTACCCCACTTCACTCAGCAACTTGCTCGCCGCAGCCCGTGCCTCATCGGTCACCTTGGCACCAGCCAGCATACGCGCGACTTCTTCCTGCCGCGCGGCAGTATCGAGCGGTTTGACATGCGTGCGCATGAAGGCACCTTCCTTGACCGCCTGCTTTTCGATCAACAGATGGCGCTGTGCTCGCGCTGCAACCTGCGGAGCATGGGTCACGGCCAGCACCTGCACCTTGCCAGCCAAGCGCGCCAGGCGACGACCGATGGCGTCGGCCACAGCGCCACCGACGCCGGTATCGATTTCGTCAAAGATCAGCACGGGTGCCGAGCCGCGATCGGCCAGCACCACCTTGAGCGCCAGAAGGAAGCGGCTGAGCTCGCCACCCGAGGCCACCTTGAGCAGCGGACCAGCCGCGGTGCCAGGATTGGTCTGGACGTGAAACTGGATAAGATCGAACCCCGACACGGCGATGCGCTTTTTGTCGATCTGGTGGTCGACGATGAACTTGGCCGACCCAAGCTTGAGATCGGGCAGTTCCGCCCCGACTGCCTTGCCCAGTGCCGCAGCGGCTTTGGCGCGACCAGCGCTAAGGGTTTCGGCCAGCTTGCGATAGGTCTCCATTGCCTGCGCTTCGGCGGCCTGCAGCGCAACCAGCCTGGTTTCGCCGCCCTGCAGCGTATCGAGATCGCCACTATATTTTGTCAGCACCTCTACCAGCCCATCACAGCTCGTCTGGTGCTTGCGAGCAGCAGCGCGCAGCGCAAAAAGCCGCTCCTCGACGCTTTCAAGCTCGGCCGGATCATAGGCCATTTCGCGCTTCAGCTCCTCAAGCGCGTCGCTGGTCCGATCGAGCGCGACGAGCGAAGAATCGATCGTATCAACGATGGGCTGAAACAGCGTCGAACCGCCGTCGATCTTGCGCATCAACCGCCGCATCAGGCTGGCCAGCGCCGGCGCCGGTGCCGACGGGCCATTGAGCATGTCGTCGATTTCGGTAACGTCCGATGCCGAGCGCTCGACCTGCTGCAGATGCTGCCGACGCTCAGCCAGTTCTTCTTCTTCGCCGACAATCGGCTTGAGCTTGGATAATTCGTCCACCGTGTGGCGCGCATAGTCTTCCGCGGCAAGCGCTTCGGCGACCAAAGCCTTCTGGGCCGCAACAGCCTCCTGCGCGTCGCTCAGCTCCTGCCAGGCATCACGCACCTTGTCGACGCCGCGCTCCAGCTCACCAAAAGCATCGAGCGCCGCACGATGCGTCGTCACATCGACCAGCGCACGGTCATCGTGCTGGCCATGAATTTCAACGATCTGCCCGCCAACCCTTTGCAACAGCGCCGCCGAGACCGGCTGGTCATTGATGAAAGCGCGGGTGCGGCCGTCGGCAAACTGCACGCGGCGCAGGATGACGTCTTCATCATCGGGAATGGCGTTGTCGCGCAGCGCGGTGCGCGCTGGATGGTCCTTGGCCAGTTGCAGCACGGCAACCACTTGCCCGCTCTCCTGCCCGCTGCGGACCAGCGAGGCATCGCCTCGGCCGCCGAGTGCAAGTGTGAGAGCATCGAGCAGGATAGACTTGCCTGCGCCGGTCTCACCGGTCAGCACGGTCATGCCGCCGTCCAGAGCCAGATCGAGCTGGTCGATGAGGACGATATTGCGAACCGAAAGCGCGTTCAGCATGCGCGGGACTTCCCCAACTTCGTCGACTGACGGTTTATCTAACTCTGCAGTCTAACATCACCACGTCATTCCCGCGAAAGCGCGATTCCCCTTTAACACAGGAAGGAGTCGCCCCGCTGTCGCGAGAATGGCGCCACAGTTTTGGTCGGATAACACCTGCGACGCAGCAGACCCGCCCAAACAAACGAACCGGGGCGCATATTAGCGCCCCGGAACAAACTAGCAACAAATTACTTTGGCAGCGCTTAGCGGCGGAGACCCGCCATCCAGCTACCGCTGTTGACGGTTGGTGCCAGACCCTGCTTGCCGAGCAGCGCAAATGCTTCCTTGTACCAGGAGCTGGACGGATAGTTGTGGCCCAGCACGGCTGCTGCGGTCGATGCTTCGGTGGTCAGGCCCAGCGACAGATACGACTCAGTCAGGCGGAACAGCGCTTCCTCGATATGGGTCGACGTCTGCCACTGCTCGACAACCGTGCGGAAGCGGTTGATGGCGGCGGTGTACTGACCCTGGCCGAGATAATAACGGCCGACCGACATTTCCTTGCCAGCCAGCTGGTCATAGGCAACCAGCAGCTTTTCCTTGGCGTCCTTGGCATATTCCGAACGTGGATAGTTCGATATCACCAGATTGTAGGTGTCGATGGCGTCCTTCGACAGCTGCTGATCGCGCGTGATGTCCTTGATCTGGGCAAAATAGGCATTGCCCTTGAGGTACAGCACGTAGGCGGCGTCCTTGCCGTTTGGATAGAGCGCCATATAGCGGTCGGCAGCCAGAACGGCTTCGTTCAGCTTGCCGCTGCGATAGTTCGCATAGACCTGCATCAGCTTGGACTTTTCGACCATCGCATCGCGCGGATGCTGACGATCAAGCTGCTCAAGCGACTTGAGCGCGGTCGCGTAATACTGACGATCCATGTCGTCGAGCGCTTTTTGATAAAGCGCGGCGGCCGGAACGATCGGCACTTCCTTGGTCTTTGGCGGACCGAACATGCTGCAGCCAGCGAGTACCGCTGCGAACAGGGCAACCGTCAGGAACCGGGCAGCCCGGCTGGTGGAAACACCAATAGCTTCAGATGTCACGAATTGCCGTCCTTATCACGATAAGCCGTAGATCTGCGGCCTAGTTAGTAAATGGATCAAAACTGTGACCGTGCCCTGCTCCGTCAGGATCAGCGCACGGACCGCAGGTAATGATTGACCACCATTTGATCGGGCTGATCGTCGAAAGCCTCGAACTCAAGCGGCAGGTCCTCGGCGCCGACTATCTCATAATTGGCTTCACTGGAAAAGAGACCGCTCAGCACTTGCGCATTAAGAGCGTGACCGCCCTTGTACGAACGGAAACGGCCCCAGATCGGCAGGCCACCCAGCGACAGATCGCCGATCGCATCGAGCAGCTTGTGGCGGACGAATTCGTCTTCGTAGCGCAAACCACCGGGATTAAGGATTCGGTCCTCATGCACGGTGATGGAATTGTCGAGGCTGGAGCCGAGCGCATAGCCGGCCTGGCGCAAAATCTTGGCATCGCGAACGAAACCAAAGGTACGGGCGCGCGACACGTCTTCGTAATAGCGGCGCGGCGTCCAGTCGAAAATCATGCGCTGGCGGCCGATGACCTTGCTGTCAAAATCGATCTCGAGATCGAGCGCGCGGCCATTGTAGGGCTCAAGCGCCGCAAAGGCGTCGTTGTTGCGCACGGTCACGGCGCGCATGACCTTGAGGAACTTGCGCTGCGCCGGCTGAATTTCGAGACCAACCGACAGAATGGCGTCGGCGAACGGCCGCGCACTGCCATCAAGGATCGGGCATTCGCTGCCATCAAGGGTAATGAGCGCATTGTCGACGCCCATGCCCGAAAGGGCCGAGGTCACATGCTCGATGGTCGCAACGCTGAAGCTGTCGCCCAGATCGAGCGTGGTGCACAGCGTCGTGCGGGTGACGCGCGAAAAATGCACCGGCACTGGCACGGTATTGGTGCCATCGCCGCGCGCGCGCGAAATGGTCAAACCACTATCGGGAGCACCGGGGCTGATCGTGAGGGTAACGGGTTGGCCACTGTGTACGCCGTATCCGGCGAAGCTTATCGCAGCAGCAAGAGTGCGCTGGCGGGTGGGCAGTTTCTGCATACTTGAAATAACTCCGACCCCAAGCCCCAGGCGTCCGACACCGTACTAGCTAAAAAAAACTCGGCGCGAAAGCCGCGCCGAGTGTCATATCTTGATTTCGTAAGCCGGAGCTTAACCGTGCTTGCGCAGGAAGGCCGGGATTTCGAGGCTATCCTTTTGCGGTGCGGCGGCTGGCTGGCGACCGTGATTATCGAGGTTGCCACGGGCACCTTCAACAGTCGGCGTTGCCCGCGAACCCCTTGCTGGGCCTGCTTCTATTGCGCTGCGGGCAGCGGCATCGTCAGCAGACGAGTAAGCGGTTTCGTCGCGGCCCGTTGGCTGCTGCGCACCCAGGTTGAGACCAACATTTGAAGCCAGTTTCTTGAACAGAGCCCGTGCATTGCGCGGCTCTGCCTCATGACGTTCCTGCGGCTCCTGTGACCGCCTCGCAACAATTGGCAGCTCCTCGGTGCGCGGCATACGGCGCTGGCCTTCAGGGCGAGCAGCGTTGGACGGCACATAGACGCTTGGAACTGGCGAATCATCGACAGCGGTTGGCTCGTCTTCGTCATGCATGCTCTCGGCGGCCGGAATGTAGGGCTCGACGAACACGCCATCATCTTCCTGATGATAGTGATGCTGCTGCGTTGGCGCCGGAGCAGATGCCTGGAAGCTGAACGCTTCGGCAACTGCGGCTTCAACCTGATGCTCGATTGCCTGCGTGGCAACAGCTGGCGTCGCGACTGGAGCGCGTTCGATCTGCGTGCGGGTCGGCTCGACCGGCACGTGACGACGCACTTCAAGCGGGGTGCGCGAAGCATGCGGCTTGGCTGGCTCTAAAGCCTGCACCATGGTCGCATCGGTGCCGGTGGCAACGACGGACACGCGGATGGTACCGGTCAGGTTTGGATCATAGGTCGCGCCAAGGATGATGTTGGCGTCGGCGTCGACTTCCTCACGGATGCGGCTTGCCGCTTCGTCGACTTCGTAAAGCGTCAGGTCTGGACCACCGGTGATCGAGATCAGCAGGCCTCGTGCGCCATGCATCGACACATCGTCGAGCAGTGGGTTGGCAATCGCAGCCTCGGCAGCGTGACGAGCACGATCTTCGCCCGATGCTTCGCCGGTACCCATCATCGCCTTGCCCATGCCGCGCATCACGGCGCGCACGTCGGCGAAGTCGAGGTTGATCAGGCCTTCCTTGACCATCAGATCGGTGATGCAGGCGACGCCGGAGAACAGCACCTGATCGGCCATCGAGAAGGCGTCAGCAAAGGTGGTCTTTTCGTTGGCAACCCGGAACAGGTTCTGGTTCGGGATAACGATCAGCGTATCGACATGGCGATGCAGTTCATCGATGCCGTCTTCTGCAAGGCGCGCACGGCGATTGCCTTCGAAATTGAATGGCTTGGTGACCACACCAACGGTCAGGATACCCTGCTCGCGGGCCGCACGAGCAACGACGGGTGCAGCACCCGTACCAGTGCCACCGCCCATGCCGGCGGTGATGAAGACCATGTGCGAGCCGTTGAGATGATCATTGATCTCATCCCAGCTTTCTTCGGCTGCAGCACGACCAACTTCTGGATGGGAGCCGGCACCGAGGCCTTCGGTGACACCAACGCCGAGCTGGATGATCCGCGGCGCCTTGGACAGGGCCAGAGCCTGAGCGTCCGTGTTGGCGACAACGAAGTCCACGCCGTCGAGGCCGGATTCGATCATATTGTTAACGGCGTTACCGCCAGCACCCCCGCAACCGAAGACGGTAATGCGTGGCTTCAGTTCCTGAATGTCAGGGATGGTGAGGTTGATGGTCATGAATGGCCTCATAGTGGCGTGGTTGGTAAAGATTTACCCCCTCAAACGTTAACCGGCCCCTAACAATTGTCTCACCGGTGTTAACGTGAACGCAAAATGCGACACTCAGGCGTTACGAATTGACCATGCATTAACCACGTTCCGGGCCCAACGACGCTGGAACGGGTCAAAAACTCGCTGTAAAATAAATTTCGTCGCGTTTTGAGGAGATCGAGAATGTCCCAAATCACCCCATGCCTCTGGCTGGATGATCGCATCGACGAGGCCATCAAGTTTTATACCGAGACCTTCAAATCAGCCAAAGTGCACCAGGTCGTGCGCCAGGCGCCCGACCAGCCCGCTTTTTCGGCGATCATCGAGCTTGAGGGATCCCGCTTCATGCTGCTCAGCGGCAACCCCAATGTGCAGTTCACCCAGACCGTGTCCTTCATGATCGAGTGCAAGGACCAAAAGGACGTGGACTATTTCTGGGACGCGTTGAGTACCAATGGCGGCAAGGAAAGCGTCTGCGGCTGGTGCGAAGACCGGTTCGGCCTCTCCTGGCAGGTCACACCCAAGCAGATTTACGACACCGTACTCGGCAAGGACCCTGTTGGCGCCCAGCGCGCAGTGCAGGCCATGATGGGCATGAAAAAGCTCATCATCGCCGATTTGCAGAAAGCCTATGACGGCAACTGATTTTGTTCTGGCCGGTCCGATAGCGAGCCGGCCAGATTTGTCCGTGATTTAGCCTTCGATCAGCCCGAACAGCTTTTCCCATTCTCCCGCCAGGAACTTGGCTGAATAGATGCCGCCGAAATTGGTACTGCCGCGCGCGACGTGAACCTTGCCGGCCGCCACCGCTGCAATGCGGTTCCAGCTTGGGTGCTTCTGCACTGCCTCATAAGTACCCTCGCCGAACAGCTCGGCATAAAGAATGCCATCGAAGTCCGCGAGCATTTAGGGCAGCAGCTCCATGCTGACATTACCCTCTTCGATGATGGACGGATCAATCGTGTGCCCACCAAGGTCCTTGAGCACGTCAGCGTGGTTGCTGCCCTGCCCGCGGATCTTCATTTCGCCTTCACCCGGCAGGTAGTGCAGCGCAATCACCTTGCTCTTGGCAATGCTCTCGTGCCGCGCGCGAATGCCGGCGACATAGGCATCGAAATCGGCCACGGCCGCATCGGCGCGACCTTCCATGCCCAGCCAGCCCGAAATGTTCTCAAGGTTTGCCCGCCAGCCAATGCTCGCATCGAGCGGCAGAACAGGCGCAACCGAGCGCAATCGCTGCAGCGGCCAGCCTTCGCTGTCGCCCCAGTCGCTGCACAGGATCAGGTCAGGCTCCATCCCGAGGATCTGCTCAATATTGGGCGGCGCGCCGATAAATTCTGCATCGGTTTCCACGGCCACCCATGGGTTCATCGGCGCGTGGCTATAGCCGATCACCGGCAGCTTGAGCGCCAGCGCGGTTTCGAGGTCGATGCGTTCGTCAATGGCGATGACACGCTGCGGATTGGCCGGAATGTCGTAGTCGCCGATCCAGTTGCTGATGCTGCGCGTCTCGACAGGCGATTGCGCCCAGGCGCGCGCGGCCGGCAGCGTCACGAGAGCCGCGCCGGCACCAAGAGTGAACATGCGGCGATTAAGTCCGGACATTGATAGTCTCCAGCAATGGAATTTGGCTCAAGTCTACTCGGCCGCGACGCAGTATTGCGGCCAAACGCCATCGCCATCGGGCCAATCCTGCCCGCGGCAATGACTGCTCGGGCTTTCGCCGGTCACCCGCCGAAACGCCGAACTGAAAGCGCTAATATTGCGATAGCCCACCCTCAGCGACACCTGCGCCAGCGATTGTCCATCGCGCAGCAAAGCCGTCGCCAGTTGCATGCGCGCCAGCGCCTGCCAACCGGCAAAGCTCATGCCCGTTTCTTCGCGGAAGCGCCGCGTGAAATTGCGCAGGCTCATCGCCGCAGCGTCACTCCACGCTTCCACCGAGCGCAAATCGCCCGGCACGGCGCACACCATCTGCGTCACCCGCAACAGGCGCTGATCGCGCGGCAAGGGCAGCGGTATGCTCGTGGCGTGGCTTGCTGCAATCAGTTCCAGAACCACGTCTTCCAGTCGCCGCCGCATGTCCGCCGATACATCACCAGCATCGAGAAACATCACGATCTCGGCGACAACCTTGGGCATCGAAACCGGCTGCACTCGATCCCATCGTGTCGGCCCCGCCGCCGACAGCAGCGTGCAGCGCAGGCGCGTGTCGCTCTCGATATGCAACTCATGGGCCACATAGGCCGGCACCAGCAGCGCCCCACCCGGCGGCACCACATAGGCCCGGTCATTGGCGACGACCCGCACCAGCCCCTGCACGTCCCAAAAAATCTCGTGCTCGCTATGCATATGCAATGGCCATTGCGTCCGCCCTGCCCGACCGCACACTAAAGTGCGCATCTGAGCCGACGGAGCAATGTAAGGCCCATCTAGGGGCACATCTGACGCTAGGGAGTGAACGGAATGCACAGCAACAGCCACTTATAACTGACTGTGCAGGTCATATTATAAGCAGCACTGGCAGGCAATATGGGTGGCCTATTCAGCCGGAGCGGCAGCGCCATCACTGTCCAGTCAAACTCACGAAGTCAGTCATATAAGCGTCATTGAGGAAGCGGCGGAGACAGTTTAACAGCATCATAGAAATATTCAAAACATCAGATGTTATCGGAAATACAAATTAAGCAACATTCAGCGCAAGATAGAATTTATACAACACATTACTGCTTAATGCTATAAATGTATCATACTATTAATTCAAACATACATTGACTCCCCCTTGTTTCTGACCTCCGCTATGCCCAGGAGGTAACACTATGCACAAACGATTTTTGGGGGCTTTTGCGGCGGTGGGGCTGATGCTGGCGACTGCATCGAGTGCGTTTGCCGAGCCAAATGCAGCGGACATTCTGGGGGAGACAGCGCTGCAGAACCTGCTTGAACGCACCGCGCCGGTCAATGTGGCGGAGGGAGCCGCTCTCCCGTCATTTATCACCGACCCATCCTGGCCAAAAATTCTGCCCAATAACTGGACCTTCGGCCAGATCGCTGGTGTCTACGTCGATAGCGACGACCATATCTGGCTGCTGCAACGGCCGCGCTCGCTGTCCAATGAAGAGGCTGGCCTGCTCGATGCAGTGGGCAAGAACGCAGATGGCGCCGACGTCAGCGGCCTCGGCCATCCCCGTCCGTTCGGGCCAACCACCGATTGCTGCCAGCCCGGCCCAGCCCTGATGGAATTTGACCAGGAAGGCACGCTCCTGCGGGCCTGGGGTGGCCCCGGCGATCCGGCATGGATGGAAGCCAAATGCCGCGAGGAAGACGGCTGTTATTGGCCAGCCAACGAGCATGGCCTCTATATCGACCACAACGGCTTCATCTACATCGGCTCGAACGGCACCGGTAACGGCTCGACGCCTTGGGCTAGTACCAATGGTGTCGATGGCCACATCCTCAAGTTCACCAAGGATGGCGACTTCGTCCTGCAGATCGGCATGCCCGGCGAGCTGACACCAGCCAGCAATGACACCAATGGCGGCATCAACGGCACGCCGCAGCTGATGCGTCCGGCCGATATGACGGTCGATCCCGAAACCAACCTGCTCTACGTCGCCGACGGCTACGGCAATAACCGCGTCGTGGTGGTCAATGCCGAAGACGGTCAATATGTCGGCCACTTCGGCGCCTATGGCCAAAACCCGGTGGATGATGACCTTGCCGACAATTCCGGCCTGTTCGTCGAAGACTTCGAGCGTGGCGATCTCAATCCCAAATTCTTCCGCAATCCAGTCCACTGCGTGAAGATCGCCGACGACGGCCTGCTTTATGTCTGCGACCGCGGCAACAACCGCGTGCAGATCTTCAACAAGGCTGAAGTTGGCGGCGTCTGCACCAATGCGGACGGCAGCGTCGGCCAGTGCGGCTATGTCGGTGAGCTGAAGGCCAGCGTTGCAACTCGCACCACCATTCCGGGCACGGCCGTGACGGTGAACTTCTCCAACGACGACAACCAGAGCTGCCTCTATGTCGGCGACAATTCCAACATGACCATCTACGTCGTCAACCGAGAAACCCTTGGCGAACTTGGCCGTTTCGGCCGCTTCGGTCAGGGCACCGGTGACTTCCACTGGCTGCACAACGTTGCCACCGACTCCCATGGCAACCTCTACACCGGCGAAGTCGACACCGGCAAAAGGCCACAGAAGTTCGTTCGCTACGGCGAAGTGGGCTGCAGCGGCGAAGGCCATTCAACCATCGGGGGCGCTTACTAACCACTCCAACGTTCCTGAACAACTGAGGGGCCGAAAGGCCCCTCTTTTTTATGCTCAGCTGAAGCGTAACGGCTAGAAGCTGGTGCGGAGCCAGTTGCCGACGCGGGCGAAATAGCCGTCGGTGCCGGTCAGGCGGCGGCTGCCGCGAGGTTCCTGATATTCCTGGCTGCACACCTGCGGATAAATCAGCATGCCGGCGACAGTCGCAAACGCAGCGCCCTTGGCCATTTCCGGCAGGCCGGCAATACCCATCGGACGGCCATTGCGCACGTTGCGAGCCAGCGTGCGGCGCGCGACCTCGGGCAGGCCCGTCATCTCGCTGGCGCCGCCCGTCAAGACGAAACGGCGGCCGCACACGTCCATCATGCCGGTTGCCTGCATGCGATCGCGGATGGCGGTGAGGATTTCTTCGATGCGTGGCCGCATGATGCGGGTCAACACCGAACGGGCCACCTGCCCCGGCGCCTCGTCGTGCGATGCGCCAACTGGCTGGATCGCGATCAGATCGCGCTCGTCGGCCTGGCCCGGCAGCACCGAACCATAAAATGTCTTGAGCCGCTCGGCATCGGCGACGCTGACCGAAAGCTGGCGCGCGATATCAAGCGTCAGGTGATGGCCACCAATGGCAATGGCATCGGCATAGACCAGATGCCCGTCATTGAACACCGAGACGGTCGTCGTCGCGCCGCCAAAATCAATGCAGGCGACACCAAGCTGGGCCTCGTCATCAACAAGCGTCGCCAGACCCGACGCATAGGGCGTCGCAATCAGCGCTTCGATCTGCAGGTGGCAGCGATGCAGTACCAGTTCGAGATTGCGCATGGCCAGCGTTTCCGAGCTGACCACAGCAACGTCGACGCCAAGCTTGTCGCCCACCATGCCCTTGGGGTCACGAATGCCCTTCTGGCCATCGATCGCGTAACCGATCGGCAATGCGTGAATGATCGAGCGTTCCGGCCTCACCGAGCGGTCGTTGACAGCGCGCAGCACGCGATGAATGTCGGCTTTTTCGACTTCCTGCCCATCCAGCGACACCGCCGCCGAAAAAGTCTCCGAACCCAGACGACCGGCAGTCACATTGACGATCACCGACTCCAGCGTCAGCCCGGCAGCGCGTTCGGCCATGCCGACAACGGAGCGGATCGCGTGTTCGGCCTTTTCGATATCGGTGACGACGCCACTCTTGACGCCCACCGATGGACCATAGCCAAAGCCGATCACTTCGGCCTGATGCGAACGGCCGCGCAGCGCCTTGCCTTCGGCGCGCGGCGTGAGGCGGGCGATGACGCAGCAAATCTTGGTCGAACCGATATCGAGCACCGCCACCAGCGTGGTCTTGCCGGGCTGAACGGGGCGAAGCCGGGAGGTCATGGCGTCGGTCATCATTGCGGGGTGGTCGCCTGCATAACGGTTTCTGACGGTCGAGTACGGGCCGGCAGCGGGAATGGTTGGGTCGACAGCAATTGCTTGGCCAGCGCCGCCTTACGCGCCGCTTCGTCTTTGGCCAGATCGGCTTCGGTCTTGGTCGGACGCACCGCCACAAGACTATCGACGCGCAGATCAATGACGGTCACATCGCGGTCGAGCAGCTGATACTGCGACTGATAGGTATTAAGGCTGCGTAGCGCCCGGGCCACACCCAGCTCGGGCAGCTGGATACGCAGGCCGGTGTCGTAAATCATGTCCCAGCGGCGGTCAGCGATACGCGACAGCGCCACGAGGTCTTCCTTGAGTGCGGGATATTGATCGAGCGCCCGGATCATCGCCATGGCGTCGTCATTGGCGCCGTCGCCGACAACCAGCGGCAGCTCCGAATATGCGCCGCGATCCTCGCCGATCTGCTCGCCCGCAGCGTCGATCACAAAGGTAATACCATCCACGCGCCAGCGGGCGACGGGGATTTTTTCGGTCACGGTGACAATGACGTCGGCCGGATAGGCCTTGCGCACGCTGACCGTGCTGATCGCTGGCAGATCGGCAATACGCTGGCGGGCCGCCTCCACGTCAAAGCTGACTGTGGAGGTGTGCGGCTCGATGCCGAGCGCGTCGAAAATGGCCTGCTCACTCGTGAGCGTCTGGCCGGTAATGGAAATCTTGCCGATGGCAAAGCCGGCATCGGCAAAGCGGCCTTGCGCCACTTCACCGAGGATCATTGCACCGGTCGCGATGTGATCACGCGCCTGATAGACGCCGCCCAGCGCCACAACGAGCATGCCGATGGCGACGCCACGCAGCATAGCCTTGCGGTGCAGCACCCAGGCGCGACCGAAATTGTTGGCGAATTTCCGCCGTGAGCGGACAGGAACAGGCAATGCGCGGGGATCGACGATCCTTGCGCCAGCGAGAAAAGCCTCGCTTTTTACCTGTTGCAACTCGCGTCCTCCACCATCCAGGCGACTAAATCTTCGTAGGAATGTCCGGCATGCAGCGCTTGCTCGGGCACCAGTGACGTCTCGGTCATCCCCGGCTGGGTATTGATCTCAAGACAGACCAGTTCCCCATCGGGGCCCGCAGCGTCGTTGTAGCGGAAGTCCGCTCGCGTCACGCCTCGGCAGCCGAGAGCTGCGTGTGCAGCCAGACTTAGCTTTTGCACTTTGTCGTAAATTTTCGGTTTCAGTTGCGCCGGAATGACGTGGACTGACCCGCCTTTGGCGTATTTCGCTTCATAATTGTAGAAGGTCGCGTCGGTGACGATTTCCGTAACGCCCAGAGCCACATCGCCCATCACGGCGCAGGTCAGTTCGCGCCCCGGAATATAGCGCTCGACCATCACTTCTTCGCCCGAATTCCAGTCTTCGCGCAGGATTTCCTGCGGCGGATGGCTGGTCTCGGCCTTGACGATGAACACGCCAAAGCTGGACCCATCGGCAATCGGTTTGATGACGTAGGGTGTCGCCATGGCATGGCTGCGCGCCGCTTCGCCACGAGACACGATGACGTGATCGGTGACTGGAATACCGGCCGCCTTGAACATGATCTTGGACTGATGCTTGTCCATGGCCAGCGCCGAAGCCAGCACGCCCGAATGGGTGTATGGAATCTGCAGCAGTTCCAGCACGCCCTGGATCATGCCGCTCTCGCCGAACGGCCCATGCAGTGCGTTGAACGCCACGTCTGGTTTGAGATCGACCAGCACATTGGCGACATCGCGACCGACATCGACTTCGGTCACCTGATAGCCGGCCCGGCGCAAAGCCGCAGCGCAGCCCGCGCCCGAACTCAGCGACACCGGCCGTTCATTGGACCAGCCACCCATCAGGACTGCAACGTGTTTGGTCATGGAGCGGTCCTTTGAGTTGTATTTAGCTCGATGATGTTTGAACCACGGGCGCTGTCCTCGGACTTGATCCGAGGACCACTAACAGCCAGTGCCAAATTGGAAGTGACCCTCGGATCAAGTCCGAGGGCAGCATCGGTTATTGTGTGCAGATGCGTGGTCAGGCCCACCAAGATCATACCGGATCCTGCTCCAGCAGAGCCCCGAGCTCGGCTGGCAGCGCCGCAGCCCACTGGGTGATATTACCGGCGCCGAGGCACACGACATAGTCGCCATCGGCGGCACGGCTGGCGATCAGCTCGGCCAGCTCTTCCGGCGCATTGAGCACACGGGCGTCGCGATGGCCGCCGGCCCGAATGCGGTTGACCAGTTCTTCATGCGTCACGCCCGCGATCGGCTGCTCGCCCGCCGCATAGACCGGCGCCACGATGACCGTATCGGCATCGTTGAAACAGGTGGCGAATTCTTCGAACAGATCCTTGAGGCGAGAGTATCGGTGCGGCTGCACCACGGCGATCACGTCGCGCTTGGTGGACGAGCGCGCGGCCTTGAGCACAGCCGAAATCTCGACCGGGTGATGCCCGTAATCGTCGATCACGGTGATGCCACCCACCACACCAGTCTTGGTGAAGCGGCGCTTGACGCCGGTAAAGCCCTTGAGGCCCTTGCGGATGGCTTCGGCTGGCACATGCAGCTGATCGGCCACGGCAATTGCCGCGGTCGCATTGAGCGCATTGTGCACGCCCGGCATTGGAAGTTGCAGTCCGTCGATGCGCAGCTGGGTCTGGCGAATACGGTCGCGGATCTCGACGGCAAAATGGCTGATACCATCGATGGTTTCGAGATCGACCAGCCGCACATCAGCTTGCGGATTGCGGCCATAGGTGATGACCCGGCGATCTTTGATCTCGCCAACCAGCGCCTGCACCTCTGGGTGGTCGAGGCACATCACGGCAAAGCCATAGAACGGCACGTTTTCCACGAACTGGTGGAAGGCCTTCTTCACGCCCTCGAAGTCGCCATAGTGGTCGAGATGTTCCGGATCGATATTGGTGACAACAGCCACGTCAGCCGGCAGCTTGATGAACGTGCCGTCGCTTTCGTCGGCCTCGACCACCATCCACTCGCCCGCCCCGAGACGCGCATTGGTGCCATAGGCATTGATGATGCCGCCATTGATGACGGTCGGATCAAGATTACCCGCATCGAGCAGCGTCGCGACCAGTGTAGTCGTCGTCGTCTTGCCATGCGTGCCGCCAATGGCGATGGCGGTCTTGAACCGCATGATCTCGGCCAGCATTTCGGCGCGACGCACAATCGGCAGCGCCTTGGCGCGGGCGGCGACCAGCTCGGGATTATCGCTCTTAATTGCCGACGACACGACGACCACTTCCGCCGCGCCGAGATTGTCGCCGCTCTGGCCGATGGAAACCTTGATCCCCATGTCGCGTAGGCGCTGCACATTGGGATTGGCCGAGGCGTCAGAGCCCTGCACGGTATAGCCCTGATTGTGCAGGATTTCGGCGATGCCACTCATTCCGATGCCGCCAATCCCGATGAAATGGACGGGGCCCATGTTGCGCGGCATTTTCATGAACGATGATCCACTTCGACGATGTTACGGCCGGAGAGCATTTCGGCGAGGTCCGCCAGCTTCTCGACGGCACGCGGCTGGCCCAGCGAACGGGCGGCAGCGGCGGCTTGGGTGAGGGTTATGGGGTCTGTTAACAGGTGTGTGAGGCGAGTGCCTAGCGATTGCGGCGACAGCGTGGCCTGCTCGGCCACCCATCCGCCACCGGCAGCTTCCACCACGAGTGCGTTGTTTTTCTGATCGGCGTCAATCGAGCCGGGCAGCGGCACCAGAATGGCCGGGCGACCGATCACCGTCAGCTCGGCAATGGTCGACGCGCCGGAGCGCCCGATCACCAGATGCGCCTTGGCGATCCGCTCTGGCAGATCGGTGAAAAACGCAGCCAGCTCCACATTGACCTTGGCCTGGCGATACACCTCGGCCACGCGGTCCAGATCATCCTGCCGGCACTGCTGCACGATCTGCAGGCGCTGGCGAATGGTGTCGGGGATCAGGGCAATGGCGGCCGGTACAATATCCGAGATCGCCTTGGCGCCCTGGCTGCCGCCAAAAATCACGAGGCGAATAGGCCCCTCGCCCGTCAGGTCCGGATAAGCCGTGTCAGCAACGGCGCGGACGCGGTCGCGCACAGGGTTGCCGGTCAGCACCTTTTCAAGACTGAGCGTCTCGGCAAACTTGGTCTGCGGAAAGCTCATGGCCAGCAGATCGGCAAACCGGCCAAGCGCCCGATTGGCACGGCCCATCACGGCATTCTGCTCATGCAGGATGCCAGGAATGCCGAGGAAATTCGCAGCGACGAACGGCGGAAAGGTCGGATAACCACCAAAGCCGATCACACAATCAGGCTTGGACTTGCGCAGCTTGCCGAAGGCAACGGCAATACCGCCCACAATCTTGAACCCCGCCGCGACGAACTTGATCGGGTTGCGGATCGAGGGCGTGGCCGAGGGGACGATATGAACCGTGCTCGCCGGAAAATCGGCGCCATAGCTTTCGACCCGATGGTCGGTCATCAGTTCAACGATATGGCCGCGTCGCACCAGTTCTTGCGCCAGCGCCATGGCCGGGAAGAGATGCCCCCCCGTGCCGCCAGCCATCAATACAAACTTCTTCATTCAGCAGGCACCAGTGGCGCAATAGCGCTCTTGTAGCTTGGGATACCGGTCGCCATGCGCTCTTCGGGCTTGGTCCGGGTAAAGGCCAGCATCAGCCCCATGCCGAACGCGATGGCGATCATCGACGTGCCACCATAGGAAACGAATGGCAGAGTCATGCCCTTGGGCGGGATCAGGTTGAGGTTCACGGCGAGGTTGATGCCCGACTGCATGGCAAACTGAATGGCCAAAGTCGATGCGGCAAGACGCGAGAACAGGCTGGTCTGGCGCTGCGCCCCCATCATGGCCCGGATCACGATGAAAGCGATCAGCGCAACGAGCACGAGGCAGAACAGGATGCCGAACTCACCGGCAGCGGCGGAAAACACATAGTCGGCATGGGCGTCGGGGATGAGCTTTTTGGCCATCGACTCGCCCGGTCCGCGACCAAACCAGCCGCCTTCCATCAGCGACTGCAGGGCGCGGTCGATTTGGTAGGTGTTGCCGCCGCCATCGGGGTTGAGGAATGTATCGATACGACGCGACACGTGCGGGAAGAACATATAGGCGCCAAACAGCAGCGCACCCGCCGCCCCGGCCATACCGAAAATAATAAACCAGGAAATACCGGACAGGAACAGCAGCACCGCCCAAGTGGCAACGATCAGCGCCGTCTGCCCGATATCTGGCTGCAGCAGCAATCCGCCCACGACGCCAACCATGATCAGCGTAGCCAGGATTTTGCCCGGCACATTGCGATGGATCATGGATTCAGAGAACAGCCAGGCGCCCAGCACAGCAAAGGCCGGCTTGACGAACTCCGATGGCTGCACCGACTGACCGGCAAAAGAAATCCAGCGCCGCGCACCCTTCACCTCGGTACCAAAACGCAGCGTCGCCCATAGCAGCGCGATGCTGACCACGAGCGTCACCAGCGCGACAAGCCGCGCCTGGCGGTGATTGAGCAGCGAGGTGATGACCAGAACCGGCAGTGCCACGATGCAGAACATCGCGTGGCGAATGATGAAGAACCACGGCGACAGCCCGATACGCTCGGCTACCGGCGGGCTGGCAGCAAAGCTCAGCACCATGCCGCATGTCATCAACAGGATCAGCGCGCCAAGCAGTTCCCGGTCAATCGACCACCACCACTCCGCCAAAGGCGTCTTTTCGGCACGGGAAAACATCATGGGAAAGCCGGGCTACTCGATACAAACTAGATGCAATTGTAGCATCCGTTTGGTTACCGATTTCCCAATGTCATTTGCGTTTTGCGAAAACTAACGGGCACGGGCACACCTCGTGGCTCGAGGCGCTAAAGAAGCGCACCTCACCATGAGGGTTACGAGATCACCGCATCAAGAGTAGCCCTCATGGTGAGGCGGGAGCGCCGCGACCCTCGAACCACGAGGGCGTGGCAGGCCCGATTTACCGCAGCTTCAGACTGCTCAGCCCAATCAGTGCCAGCACAAACGAGATAATCCAGAACCGGATCACCACCTGGCTTTCAGTCCAGCCGAGGTGTTCGAAGTGATGGTGGATCGGCGCCATGCGGAACACGCGCTTGCCCGTCAATTTGAACGAGGCAACCTGCACGATCACCGAAACCGTCTCCAGCACGAACAGACCACCGATGATCGCCAGCACGATCTCGTGCTTGGTCGCGACAGCGATCGTGCCCAATGCGCCGCCCAGAGCGAGCGAACCGGTATCGCCCATGAAAATCTGAGCCGGTGGCGCATTGAACCACAAAAAGCCCAGACCTGCGCCAATCAGCGCGCCGCAGACGACGGATAGTTCAGCCGTGCCGGGCACATAGTTCAGCAGCAGATAGTCGGAGAAATTGACGCTACCAACGAGATAGGCGATCAGCGCGAAACACGCTGCCGCAACCATCACCGGCACGATGGCAAGACCATCGAGGCCGTCGGTGAGGTTCACCGAATTGCCCGCTGCCACCACGACGAAGCCGCCGAACAGGATGTAGAAATAACCCAAATTCCAGGCCAGATCCTTGACGAAGGGGAACAGCATCGACGTGCCATAGGCACCCGACGCAAGCTGGGAAATGGCAAAGGCCGCAATGCCGCCGATCAGCGCTTCGAGCAACAGCCGCTGCTTGCTGCCAAAACCCTTGTGGCTCATCCGCTTGACCTTGAGATAGTCATCGTAAAAGCCGATGGCGCCGAAGCCGATGGTGACAAACAGAACCACCCAGACATAGCCATTGCTGAGATTTGCCCACAGCAGCGTCGAAAATACCGCGCCCGACAGGATCATCAGCCCGCCCATGGTGGGCGTACCCTTCTTGGTCAAAAGGTGCCCCGCCGGACCATCTTCACGGATCGGCTGACCTTTGCCCTGCTTGAGGCGCAGCATGGCGATCATGCCCGGCCCGAACAGGAACACGAAAAACAGCGCCGTTATGACAGCGCCGGCCGTGCGAAAGGTGATGTAACGGAAGACGTTGAAGGCCGAGAGAGAGTCACCCAGCTGGCCAAGAAAATACAACATGAAAGGAAGCGTCCTTGTTGGGGTGTGCTCAGTTGCTCTCGAACCGCTGCCGGATCTTGGCCACGATGCTTGTCAGCCCTACGCCGTTTGATCCTTTGACCATAACTGCGTCGCCATAGGCAAGGTCGTTAAGCACGATCTCCGCCATCTCTTGGGCCGTGTGCGTGTGTGCCGTCACACTGTCGGCACCGAGTGCATCCGATAGTGCGGTCATTTCCTTGCCAACCAGATAAACCCGATCGGCGCCCGATCCATCGACCGCTGCCTTGAGGCTGGCGTGCAGGTTGGCGCTCTGCGCGCCGAGTTCGAGCATGTCGCCGAGGATGACGATCTTGCGTCCGCCCGGCGCGGCCTGCGCCGCAAAAGTATCCAGTGCCGCGTTCATCGAGGCGGTATTGGCATTGTAACTTTCATCGATCAGCAGCAGCGGCTTTTCGGATGGCCCCAGCACGCTGCGCTGCCCCCTGCCCGCCTGAGCGCCAAACCCGGCCAGCGCCCGCAAAGCCACGGCCGGTTCGACACCAGCCAAATGAGACACAGCCAGCGCCGCCGTTGCATTGGCGATCATGTGCCGACCCGGCACGTTCAAAACCAGCGCAAGGCGCTCGCCATCATGTTCAATGGTCGCAAAGCTGCGGTCGGCGGCGGTCTCGATTTCCACGATCCGCCAATCCACCCCGGCGGCTTCGCCATAAGTGAACACCCGCGCGACACCAGCCGCCTCGGCCGCGTCGAGCAGCACTCCCAACTGCGGATGGTCGGCATTGATGACGACGGCACCACCGGGCTCCAGCCCCTCGAAAATTTCGGCCTTGGCCCGGGCGATGCCCTCAAGCGACCCGAAAGACTCCAGGTGCGCCGGGGCAATCGTCGTGATGACGGCGATATGCGGCCGCACAATCTTGGCCAGCGGGCGGATTTCGTCCGGGGCGCTCATACCCATTTCGAACACGCCGAACTGCGCGTCCTCGGGGAACCGCGCCAGCATCAGCGGCACGCCCCAGTGATTGTTGAAGCTCTTGATCGAAGCGTGGGTCTGCCCCGCCGCCTCAAACACCACGCGAATGGCTTCCTTGGTCGTGGTCTTGCCCACGCTCCCCGTCACACCAACGATAATGGCCCGACTGCGCGCACGAGCAGCGCGACCGATAGCTGCCAGCCCCTCCAGCGCATCGGCAACGACCACACGTCGCTCCCCATCGCCCCGAGCAACCAGCGCCGCCGCAGCGCCATTGCCCAGCGCCGTATCGACAAAGTCATGCCCATCAAACCGGTCGCCCTTGATGGCCACAAACAGCGCATCAGGCCCCAGTTCACGGGAATCGATGGAGATCGAGTTGATCGGGGTGGCCGGATCGATATCCGAACGCCCACCGGTGGCCGCAAGGATGGCTTCGACTGTAAAAAGAGACTTGGTCATAGCGTGATGGTGCGCCCGTCTTCACCTCGCCCGAAGGGAGAGGCGTCAGTTCGAGTAAGCCATTCGCTCAAAATCTTATCCCTTGATCGCCTCCGCCACGGCCTCGTGGTCGGAAAAATGGTGCTTCGTCGTGCCGACGATCTGGTAATCTTCGTGGCCCTTGCCTGCAACCAGCAAAACGTCGCCCGGCTGCAGTGCCTTGACCGCCTCGGTGATCGCCGCCTTGCGGTCGCCAATCTCCCGCGCGCCCTTGGTGGCCGCGATGATTTCAGCGCGAATGGTCTTGGCGTCCTCGGTGCGCGGATTGTCGTCCGTCACGATAACGTCATCGGCAAGCTCGCTCGCGATTGCGCCCATTTGGGGGCGCTTGCCCTTGTCACGATCGCCGCCGCAACCAAAAACCACCGTCAGCTTGTTCTTGGCATAGGGCCGCAGCGAAACCAGCGCCGTCCGCAGCGCATCAGGGGTATGCGAATAGTCGACGAAAATCGCCGCGCCACTATGCTCGGCAACCAGCTCCAGCCGCCCCTTGGCGCCCACCAGCTCCGATAGCGCCGGGAAAGCATCCGAGCGATCAACGCCGCTCGACATCGCCAAACCCGCTGCGATCAGCGCATTGGACACCTGGAACTCACCGGTCAGCGGCAGATGGAAGCTGAGCTTTTCGCCGATATGGCGCACCTCGACCCGTTGGCCATAGCCTTCGGGCTCGATGGACAGAATCTCGATATAGGCACCCTCGCGCCCGACCGTTAGCAGCGTCGCGCTCGCGGCCAGCGCCGCAAACATAAAGGGCTCGTGTTCGGGATCATCGACATTGACCACCGCCGCGCCCCCATCCACCAACAGATCGGTGAACAGCCGCAGCTTGGCGTCGCGGTATTCGTCCATGCTCTTGTGATAATCGAGGTGGTCGCGGCTGAGATTGGTGAAAGCCACCGCCTCGAAATGCATCCCGTCCAGCCGGCGCTGATCCAACCCATGGCTCGATGCTTCGAGCGCCACGTGGTTGATTCCTTGCGCCTTAAGCGCCCGCATCGACTGATGCAGCGTCCGCGAGTCCGGCGTCGTCAGGCTGCCCTCGATATGCCGCGTCGCCGTATCTACACCCAGCGTGCCAACACTGGCACCCGCTATCCCGGCATGCGCCCAGATCTGGCGCACGAATGATGCGACCGACGTCTTACCATTGGTACCCGTCACCGCCACCGTAATTTCCGGCTGCGGCTCGAACACCCGCGATGCGGCGCGGGCGTAGGACGCGCGCACATCCTTGACCACGATCACCGGTACGCCCGGATCACCCACCGGCGCAATGTCCGTCACGATGGCCAGCGCCCCGCGTTTGACCGCATCGGGCACAAACTGATTGCCATGCACATTGTGGCCCGGCAGTGCGAAAAACACGTCGCCAGGCTCGATCCGGCGGCTGTCTGAATTGAGACCAAAGACGGCGCCCAGGCCCTTCTTGGGGCGGGCGCCTGAGCCTTCGAGCAGTTGGGTAACGCTAAGGGACAAGTCGATGAATCCTTCTGGATCTATCTATCTGAGTACGCGCGGAACGAGGTTCTTGTCGAGAATTTCGGAGAAATTGGGGGCAATGCCAAGCATTGGCGCAATGCGCTGCACCACGCGACCGGTAATCGCGCCGGCGTTCCAGCCAGCTGTCGTGCCGGACTGCGGGTTTTCCGCCTTGGGCTCGTCAACCATGATCACCATCGCATAGCGCGGATTATCCAACGGGAAGGCCGAGGCGAAAAAGTTGGTCACCTTGCTCGACGAGTAGCGGCCATCGACCACCTTTTCGGCGGTGCCCGTCTTGCCCCCGGTGCGGTAGCCAAGCGCCGCCTTGTTCATCTGCGACCCCGAACCCTCAAGCGCATTGAGGCGCATCAGGTAGCGGATGGCGTCGCTGGTTTCGGGCTGCAGCACGCGGCGATAAAGCGGCTCGGCCTCGGCCACGTCACGCTTATAGAGTGTCGGCGAGATATAGTTGCCGCCATTCACGAAGGACGCATAGGCCGTCACCATATGCAGCGGCGACACCGACAGACCGTGGCCGAACGACGCCGTCGCCGCGCCGACCTCGGAAAAATCCTTGGGCACGGTAGGAAGACGCATTTCCGGCAGTTCGAAATCGACGCGCGTATCAAAGCCGACGCGGGTCAGGAACGAACGGAAGTTCTCCTTGCCCATGGCCTGCATGATGCGGATGGTGCCGATATTGGACGAGAACTTGTAGACTTCCGGCAGGCTCAGAATACGGTTCTTGCCGTGGAAATCGCTGATGGTGAAGCGGCCAAAGCGGATACCGAAGCGCGCATCGAACCGATCCGTAATCCGCACCGAACCGCTATCGAGCGCCCCGGCAATGGTCACTGTCTTGAAGATCGAGCCCGGCTCGAAAATACCAGCGGTGATGCGGTTGAAGGTATCCTTGACCAGCGCGGTCTTGGGATCGTTCGGATCGAAGTCCGGCACCGAGGCCAACGCGACGATCTCGCCGGTATAGATGTCCATCATCACGCCGGCGGCCGCGATGGCCTTGTAGCGCGTCATGGCGTCGAGCACCTGCTCGTGCATCACATGCTGCACGCGCATATCGACAGATAGCTCAACCGGCGTCAGCGCATTGCCGCGCGCCAGGCCAAGCTCCTGCAGCAGGGCAACGGCTTCGTTGTCCATGTGCTTTTCGATGCCCGAAATGCCCTGATTGTCGATATTGGTCGACCCAAGAATATGCGAGGCTTCGCTCATGCCCGGATAGAAGCGCTTGGATTCGGTGATGAAATCGATGCCCGGGATGCCCAGCCGCATGATGCGTTCCTGGATCGATGGCGACAGCTCGCGCTGCACCCAGACGAAACCCTTGTCACCACTCAGCCGATTGCGCAGCCAGTCTTCGCTGAGGTTAGGCAGCACGGTCCGCAGCTTCTGGACGGCTTCCTCGACGTCGATAATCCGGCGCGGTTCGGCATAAAGCGATGGCACCCGAATATCGACGGCCATCTCAAGACCATTGCGATCCAGGATCGGCGGGCGCGTCGCGGTGATGGCGTCGCGCGTCTGCCCTTCGATGCGGGAATCGACCTCGACCATGCCCAGCTGCACCAGTCGCGCACCGACCAGCCCAAAGCCGAGCACCAGCGCCAGTACCATCCAGCGGATGCGCGCCTGCGTCAGATTTCCGCGCGCCTTGCGGGCGCCGTCGAGCGAAATCGTGGGACGAATGTCCTCATGCGTGACAGCCATTATTCAATTCCCTCAAGTTCGAGGATGGCATCGATCGGGTCGACACCTGCGGCCAGCGATTCAAAAAGTGAGTCCATCGCGGTAGAATTTGGCTTGGCGGGACGCATCGGCAGGTCTTCAAACGCGCCGAATTGCTCCTGCTTCACTGGTGCAATGGCCAGGGCCATTTCGTGGCGACGCACGATGGGGTCGATATGGCCCGGCTGGCTCAGCACGGCCTCGTCAGCCTTGAGCAGCGACAGCTCGCCTTCCTGGGCATCAATCTGGGCAATCAAGGCGCTGCGTCCACTGGCCGTGTTCTCGATGGAAAACTTCAACGCATAGACACCCGACAGCATGATCACGCTGCAAAAGATCAGGAAGATATTGAGATTGCGGATCATTCTGCGCCTCGCACCTTCGGCACGCCCAGCCCGTCAAACCGCACAGCTCGTGCCTCGGCACCCGAGCGCGAGGCAGCCCGCAGGATCGACGAGCGCGACCGTAGATTGCGCCCAAGTTCGGCCTCGCCGGGCTTGATAGCCTTGGCTACATCAACCCAGCGCCGCTCTTCGGTCATCACCTGCGGCAGATGCCGGGACTGGGCCGGACCGCCCTTGTCGGGATCAAAAAAGCGTTTGACGATGCGGTCTTCCAGCGAATGGAAGGTCACGACGGCCAGACGGCCATTTTCGGCCAACAGCCGCTCGGCCGCAAACAGCGCCTCGACCAGCTGGTCGAACTCACCATTGACGGCAATGCGCAGCGCCTGAAACGAGCGCGTCGCCGGATGCGCATCACCCGGTTTGCGACCAATGGCCTTCTCGATAATCTTTGCCAGTTCCAGCGTCGTCTTGATCGGCGCGACATCGCGCGCTGCTACGATGAACTGGGCAATGCGGCGCGATTTGCGTTCTTCGCCAAAGGCATAGAGCAGATTAGCCAGCGGCTCGACATCCAGCGTATTGACCAGATCGGCAGCGCTTTCGCCATCCGCGCTCATCCGCATATCGAGCGGCCCATCGCGCATGAACGAGAAGCCGCGCTCGGCCTGATCAAGCTGCATCGAGCTCACGCCAATATCGAGCACCACGCCGTCAATCGGGCCATGCTCGACGGCAAGGGTATCGAGTTCGGAAAAAGTGCCGGGCACAAAGATGAATCGCCCCTCGAACTCAGCCATCAGCGCATCGGCAAACGGCTTGACGTTCGGGTCGCGATCGATCCCGATCACGATCGCACCGGCTTCCAGCAGTTTGCGCGAATACCCGCCCGCACCGAACGTGCCGTCGACGATGCGCTTGCCCTCAAGCGGGGACAGAGCCGCAATCACCTCGTCGATCAGGACAGGAACATGAGGGCCAGCATTTTGACTGATTTCGGGCATCGGACGCTTGCCCATAGAGGCGACTACTCCACTCCCGGCACAGGCGCCGGTTCGTACACATCGCGCCACTTTGACCTTGGACGTTTAAGATTCTGTTTCCTATGCCGCCCTCAGACTCAATTCATTTACAGCTGGGTGACTGTGTCGCGGCTATTCGGCTTTGGGGTATCTTTTCATATTGCCCTGCCCCCCGCTTTGGGCCATGAACGACTGTGATCACGGGGGAATTTGCGTGCCAATCTCTAGTAATGCGTTCGTTCGCTCGACCGCGCTGCTTCTGCTCGTTGGCTTTCTCGCTCTTGCCGGCATCGTCGGCACGACCATTTGGCTCGTCGAGCAGAACCAGAGCTGGTTCGATCAGACCACTGAATCCCGTATCGCTCGCGCTGCAACCGTCAACTTGCGCCATGCCTTGCAGGAAGCCGAAACCGGACAACGTGGCTTTCTGCTGACGCAGGACGAAGCCTACCTCGAGCCCTATCTGCGCTCCGCCCCGGAAATTCCGGCCATGATTGAGCAGCTATTGACCGCTCTGGTGCCATACCCCGAGGCTGCGGACGAAGTCACTCTTCTGCGGGAAGACGTGGCCAACAAGCTAAGCGAACTGGCCGCCACCATAGATATGGTCCGCGAGGGACGGGTGGCCGACGCGGTCGCAGTTGTTCGTACCGATCGCGGCAAGCAGGCAATGGACGAAGCCCGCACCCTATTTGACAGCCTGATCACCGATGCCGATGAGCGCATCATTGAGGGCATTCAGAACCAGCGCAACGCCACCCAAGCCCTGCGTTGGGTCACCATTGTCGGCGCGTTCGTTATTTTCGCCGTGGTCGGAGGCTCGGCCTGGACCGTCATTATCTATACGCGTGAGCTAGCCCTCGCCCGTCGCGAAGTCGATGAAGCCAATGCCGGTCTTGAAGCCCGCGTGCGCGAACGCACCTCCGATCTCGGTCGCGCCAACGAAGAAATCCAGCGCTTTGCCTATATCGTGACGCACGATTTGCGCGCGCCTCTGGTCAATATCATGGGCTTTACCAGCGAGCTCGAAACCAGCGTCGGCCAGCTCGAAGGCTATATGGCCGACCGCCAGGATGACGGCGATCCCAAATTCGCCGAAGCCAAGCTGGCCGCCACCGAAGATCTGCCCGAGGCCATCACCTTCATTCGCGCCGCCACGCGCAAGATGGATAGCCTCATCAACGCCATCCTCAAGATTTCGCGCGAAGGCCGCCGCCAGCTGCGTCCAGAGACACTCGATCTCAAGGACATTGCCAACAACACCGTCGCCAGCGTGCAGCATCAGGTCGTCGAAAATGGCGGCTCGGTCACCGTCGACGTCCACGTGCCGCGCTTTGTCTCTGACAAGCTTTCGCTCGAACAGGTCCTCGGCAACCTGCTCGACAACGCAGTCAAATATCAGCAGCCGGACCGTCCGCTGCACGTGACCCTGCGCGGCAAGCAGGCCGCGGCCAACCGCATCGAAATCGAGGTCGAAGACAATGGCCGCGGCATTGCTGCCGCCGACCACGAACGCGTCTTCGAACTGTTCCGCCGTGCTGGCGTTCAGACCCAGCCAGGTGAAGGCATCGGCCTTGCCCATGTGCGCACCATGGTGCGTAGCCTTGGCGGCGACATCACTCTGCGCTCCGAGCTTGGCGTGGGCACCACATTCACCATCATTCTTCCGCGCGATCTGCGCCACTATCTTGGGAGCCAAACCGCATGAGCAATGACGGCAAACCCGTAACGATCATCATGATCGAGGACGATGAAGGCCACGCCCGCCTCATCGAAAAGAACATTCGCCGCGCGGGTGTCTCGAACGAAATCGTGCCCTTCACCAACGGCACGACCGCGCTTGAATTTCTGATGGGCCCCGATGGCTCTGGCGCCATCAACAAGGGCCGCCAGATGCTGGTGCTGCTCGACCTCAACCTGCCTGACATGACCGGCGTCGATATTCTCGAAAAGGTCAAAGGCAACGAGCACACCAAGCGCTACCCGGTCGTGGTGCTGACCACCACCGATGACCAGCGGGAAATCCAGCGCTGCTATGATCTGGGCGCCAATGTCTATATCACCAAACCAGTCGATTATGACGGATTCGCCAATGCAATCCGCCAGCTCGGCCTGTTTTTCTCGGTGATGCAAGTACCGGAAGCCGACTGAAAATGCCGAACCGGACGCCACATGTCCTCTATGTTGATGACGATCCAGGCCTCGCCCGATTGGTGCAGAAGGCCCTGGAACGGCTCGGCTATATTGTGGACGTGGCGGCCAATGGTGAGGACGGTCTCGCCCGCATCAAACAGGGCGGCATCGATGTCGTCGCGCTCGATCACTACCTGCCCACCGGCACCGGCCTCGACGTTCTGGCGCAAATGCAGGACATGGCCGACCGCCCGGCCGTAGTCTATGTCACCGCGACAGTAGAGACCGCCGTCGCCATCGCCGCCCTCAAGGCCGGCGCCGCCGACTATGTGCTGAAGTCCGTCAGCGAAGACTTCCTGGAGCTACTGTGCACCGCCGTCGGCCACGCCGTTGCGGTCATCCGCCTCAATCGCGCCAAGGCGCAGGCCGAGCTCGACGTGCGCGAAGCCCGCGACCGCGCCGAAGTGTTGCTCGGGGAGGTCAACCACCGCGTCGCCAATAGCCTTGCCATGGTTGCCGCCCTTGTCGGGCTGCAGGCCAATGCGCTCGATAATGACGAAGCCAAGAATGCCCTCGCGGAAACGCAGGCCCGCATTCAGGCCATCGCCGGCGTTCACCGCCACCTCTACACCACCGACGACGTCCGCTCGGTGCAGATCAGTGACTACCTCCACAGCCTCGCTTCCGAGCTTGAGGCCACGATGCGCGCCAGCGGCAACGTCTCCCACATCGAGGTCAGCGCCGAAAACATCGCGATCCCGACCGAGAAAGCCGCCTCCATCGGCGTTATCGTCACCGAACTGGTCACCAACGCCATCAAATACGCCTACGCCGATCAGACGCATGGCAATGTGCGCATCATGATCGCGCGCGGTGAAGGTCAGTTGGTTGAACTCTCCGTCGAAGACGACGGCATCGGCTGGGATGGCACCGGCAAACCTCAGGGCACGGGCCTTGGCAGCCGCATCGTCAAAGCGATGGCCCACGGCCTCGGCGCCACCGTAGCCTACCGCTCCGAAGGCGTCGGCACCCGCGCATCGGTCCAGTTCTCGACCTGAGACGCAGTGCGGACGAGGGCCAGCCCTCAGCTGGCCTCACCCTAAGCTTTGAGCAGACCTCATCCTGAGCCTGTCTAAGGACGAGGTCGTGGCACTCAAGCCTCAACTCGCTCGACCTCGTGGTTCGACGAGCTCACCATGAGGTCTAATCAAAAGCGAGCTAACGGCTCACCTGCCCCGCCCACCGGCCTCCAGCCCTGGAAAATCGCAAAAGGTAAACGCCAGTTGACCTATAAGCCGGGTTCTGTAGGGCCGCGTTGCCGCGACGTGGTGACCATTCATCTATGGCGCCTGTTACCAGGACGCTCTTGCAACCAACCCGGATGATCTGGCCTCAAAAACAGGCTGGGACCGAAGTCCCGCGTCATCCCTATTTGGTCTTGCTCCCGGTGGGGTTTACCGTGCGGCTTCCATTGCTGGTCGCCCGGTGCGCTCTTACCGCACCCTTTCACCCTTACCGACCCGAAGGTCGGCGGTTTACTTTCTGTGGCACTTTCCCTGGGGTCGCCCCCGCCGGCCGTTAACCGGCACCGTGTTTCGAAGGAGCCCGGACTTTCCTCCAGCAGCAGGTTACCCCACTGCCAGCGGCCACCCGGTCAACTGGCGCGCGAGTTGTGCTGGACCCCAGCCTCCCCGTCAAGCCGCCAAAGGCGTCGGCATACTTGTTTTTGCGCGCCGGACTTCCCACCTGCAAATAAGCAGAAGGGCCCCCGGACATAAAGTCCAGGAGCCCATCATCAGGCACTGCAGCCACCCAGAGGATGGCAGCCCTGCAAAATTAGCCGCTAGTCGAGTAGATCGACTCAGTCTTGCAAAGCGACGCATCCTTGTAGACGCAGTTGTCGGCGCTGTTTGCTGGGGCAGCAAAGGCTGGAGCGGCCACTGCGATAAGCATTGCAGAAGCAATTGCGGCGGAAATGAGCTTTTTCATTTAATGTCTCCTGTTGTTGACGACATGAAAATAGCGCCCGCAACATTGCACCAACATTGCATGATCCTCAAATTTGGAAATAACTACATTAACTTCCCGTCATCTGTTGGAAAGTTGCTGTGACGGTATGACGTGATCAATTCACCGACTGCCCAGCAAAACCGGCATTCTGGGCTCCGTAGCCCACCTCTCCGTCCGCTAAAGCCAAACACTCGGCCCGTCTCTTTTTCGCAGAAGCCTCGCGGCCTCTCCCTACAGGATTGACGAACACACGGCTCAAAAATAGTCGGGCCCCAGTCCTTCCGGAACCAGGGCCAATCTGACCGCCAGAAATGTGCGCCGACAAGTCAGGCGTCGCTACCGGAGTAAATTGAACCAGTCGTGCAAAGCTTGGCATCCTTGAATGAGCATTTTCCGCTTGAATCGGTCGGCGCCGTAGACAGCGCCTCGTGGTCGCTCACGCGTCTACTGAACTCGACGTCAGCATCGGCATTTGCAGGGGCTTGGTCAGCGCTTGATAGGCCAGGTTGATCGACTTCATGCGGTCGGTGGCGACATCGATCATATGCTCCGGCACGCCCTTGGCGATCAAACGGTCGGGATGGTGCTCTGCAACCAGCAAGCGATATACCCGGCGGATTTCGGTTGCGTCGGCATTTGGTGCCAGCCCCAGCACGGCATAGGGATCAACCCCGGCTTCCAGCCGCACATGCTGGCTGGCCAACTGCTCGAACCGCACATCGTCGAAGCCGAAAATGTCGCTCACCGATTTGAGGTATTCGAGCTCGGCCTCATGCACCAGACCATCGGCAGTCGCGATATAGAACAGGCTGTCGAGCACATGCTCGAGTGTTTCTGGGCTGTCGTGGAAAAACCGCGTCACCTTGCGCGCATAGGCATCGTACCCGGCCACATCCTGCTTGGCGAGATTGAACACGCGGATCACCTGATCCTCATGGCCGGCGGCAATTTCCACCGTTGCGCGAAACGCCCGCTCCTCGGACGCAGTCACTACCCCGTCCGCCACTGCCATCTTGGCTGCCAGCGCGATCAGCGCCAGCGTGAACGCAGCATCGCGCCCACCGGGCAGCCAGGTGTCTGGATCAAGCGCATTCGCCAGCGATCCAGCCAGACCGGTGCGGTGACTAAACGAACCCACGAGGTCGCTCAGGCGCTTCCACATGTCGGTGTTCAGGTCTCGCTTGGGCATCTTAATTGGTTCTGGCCACGCTGATTGCAGGAATCGCGCAAGCCGTGCCCGATCATTGTGGCCACTTTACCGTCTGCATGCCGAGCGGTCCACCGCCCCGACTGCGGGGCAGCGATGCTAGTAGCCAAACAGCGGCTGTTCCTCGCGACCAATCAGCCGGTCGCGACCGCCCTGCTGTGGCCATTGATCAAGGAAAAAACCATTGCCGTTGGTCGCGGGCGGCTGAACATAGCCGTTGTTGCCCTGCGCCTGGCGCTGCGCCAGAAATTCCGACAGCGGGCCGGATTCCCAGTCGTCCAGATCGGCAGACGTCAGGTTGTCGGCAGGCTGCACCACCGCCACCGGCGGCCGCACGACGGGCGGCAGGTTCTGGTTGACCGATGGCGGGATAACGATCGGCAGCGTCGCGCTGACGACAGGCGACGGCTGCACCACGGGACGCGGGCGCATCGACAACGGCATCGGCACAGGCGCCACGCGTTGCGGCGGGATGGCCGCGACGGCAATTGGATCGGTCACGGCCGGCTGCGGCGTAACCACGGGCGCTGGCGTCGCGATGGGCGTGCGTACGGGCGGCGTAGCGGCCGTCTGGGTCGGTGCGGCCGGTTGCGCGACAGGCGTTGGCGCAACCACGGGCGCGGGCGCAACGGCAACCGGCGCAGGCTTTGGCGCCACAGGTGCAGCCGGCGTGCCGCCACCGGTAATATAGCTGGGCAAAGGGCGCCCGGAATTGACGAAACTATCCACCGCATCGCCCGACGGCGCAGCAATAGGCGCTGCAGGCGTTGTCGCGGCGACTTCAACAGGGCGACCGGCAGCAGGTTCAGGCGAAGCCACCGCTGGCGCAACCACGCCAACCTGCGGCGCCACAGTCGCGGCCTTGTCGTCCGAAAAGTGCGAGATCAGCATATCAGCCGTCGGCACGCCAACGACGAGAAGAACACCGGCCCAGGCCAGGCCATTGGTAATGCGGCGGTCGATTTTCATACACTACGTCCCGTTTGTCCGCCCTCGCGGGGCCGAAAGAGCCGGATTTTCGTGGCCATTTTATGAAATGGACGCACCCGCCAGTATTGGCACCTGCCGGCTGAACTGAACCTGAACGATATTCAGGCTCCAAATCCGCAGGCGGCGACCTCATGGCACCAGATCATGGTGAACGCAAGGTTAATTGAGGTAACGCGAAGTTACCGCCAAGCATTGTTTCAGTCCGCAAACGCCCTCCGGAAATACATCCGCGTCAGGAAGGGCGACGACCCAAAATACGGGCCAGCGCCAATGCTAGCGGCGAGCGATTGTGGGTGTAGATGTGGAATTCATCGACGCCCTCATCAAGCAACTCGGTCACCTGCTCCGCCGCGACCGCAGAAGCCACCAGAGCATGGGTTTCCGGCTCTTCTTCCAGCCCTTCAAACCGCTCTGCCAGCCAGGCCGGGATCGAGGTCCCGGTGCGCCCGGCAAAGCCCGAAATCTGCTTGAAGTTATGGATCGGCTGAATGCCCGGCACGATGGGTGCGGTAATGCCTGCCGCCCGTGCCCGATCGACGTAACGCAGGTAATCACCATTGGTGAAAAACATCTGCGTGATCGCCCGATTGGCGCCTGCATCGAGCTTGCGCTTGAGATTATCGATCTCGAAAGCCCAGTCCGGGCTCTGCGGGTGCTTTTCCGGGTAGGCGGCAACCGAAATGTCAAAATCGCCGATCCGACGAATACCCGCCACGAGGTCGGCGGCGTTCTGGTACCCGCCTGGATGCGGCGTGAACGGCTTGCCCACACCCTCAGGCGCATCGCCACGCAGCGCCACGATGCGGTTGATGCCCGCTTCCTGATAGCCACGCACCACCGCGTCCACTTCATCCCGCGTCGCGCCCACACAGGTCAGATGTGCTGCAGCATCCACGCCGGTGTCGGCCTTGATACGGCTGACCATGCGCAGTGTGCGCTCGCGCGTCGACCCACCGGCGCCATAGGTCACCGACACAAAGCGTGGCTTCAGCGGCGCCAGCTTGTGCACCGTGTCCCAGAACTTTTCTTCCATGACGTCGGTCTTGGGCGGAAAAAACTCAAAGGAAATCTGCAGGTCGGGCCGCTTGTCCGCCGTCTGCCGGCTGGCGCGAAGATTGTCATCAAGCATGGTCGTATCCGTTCAAGTCTTGTCGCTGAGGCGCCACAGGCAAACCGTCAGGCCGCGTTCGCTATTCTCGCTGGGGAACTCGCGCACCGTGTCGACCACAAGGTCGGCGGCGGCGGCCCAGCCGCTCATCTGGGATTGCGACAGGCCAAGCCGCCTATGGGCATGCTCGCTGCGCAAAAATTCGAGATCGTGCGGGGCAAAATCCACGATGATCATCTCCCCGCCTGGCTTGAGCAGGCGTCTCGCCTGCGCCAGCATGCGCCCGGGATCGTCGAAATAATGCATCACCTGGTGGATGACGATGGCGTCTGCCGGCCCCGCCGCCAGATCGACATCGCCAATATCGCCAAGCCGCACCTGCGCGTGGTTGATGCCAGCCGTCGCCAGCCGCGACCGCGCCACCGACAGCATCTCGCGGCTGGAATCGATGCCAATGCCGCGCTTATAGGCCCCGGCCAGAACTTCGAGCATCCGCCCCGTGCCGGTGCCAAGATCGATCAGCGTCTCGACCCGACGCCCATTGAGCGCAGCAACAACTGCCGCCTCCACCGCTTCTTCGGGCACATGCAGCGTCTTGAGAAGGTCCCAGCTGCTGGCCACCTTGGCGAAATATTCTGTTGCCAAGGCCTGCTGTCCGGAGCGCACCGCCTGCTGGCGCTCGATATCGCGCCGACGTTCGATGTCGCCATCGTCGACCCGCGCGATCAGCCATTGCGCCAGCGCCGCGCCGTCGCCATCTTGCGACAATCCGTAATAGGCCCAGGCCCCTTCGGCATTGCGCTCGATCAGCCCGGCATCGGCCAAAAGCTTGAGATGCCGCGACACGCGCGGCTGGCTTTGCTTGAGGATTTCCGTGAGGTCCTTGACCGAATGGTCGCCATCGGCCAGCAATGCCAAAAGGCGCAACCGGGTGCCTTCACCCGCCGCCTTCAGCACACCCACCAATTGATCAAGACCAGCCATCGCCCCTCACGAGATATAAAGATGTCTTTATATCTATATTGAGGACGAGGTCTAGGGGTAGTTTGCGCGCTAGGCGACTATCGCATCGCGTTCCACATTGACCGAACGCTTGCGAAACGAGTGTGCGCGCCACAGCTGGAAGATATTGACGGCCTCTTCCCGATCGAGCGCTTCAAAGCGGCTAAGCACCATCTTCTTTTCCGCGTCGGTCGGCAGATCGCGCCATGGCAGGGTTGCAAAGATCGCCTCGAACAGGTCCGGCGTCAGGTCAGCAGCGTTGAGCGCCACGGTCACCGCAACATAGTCCTGCGCCGCCAGCCACTTCACGAACACTTCGGGGCCAACCTGCAGCATCACGGTCAGGCCCGCAGCCGCATGGTGGCCATAGCCAAAGCGAGCAAATCGCGCCAGCGCCCGTTCGTCGAGCTGCTTGCGGTCGCTCAGCGCCTTGACCTGATTATAGGCCAGCTTCCATTCATTGGCCGAGAACCCGGCCCGGTTGCGCAGGCGGTTATAGACCACCGCGTGAACCTTGCCCGCGGCGACCGGATCAAGCGGCTTGTCGACCGCGCCCAGCGTTTCGAGCACACGGTTGGCCACGCTGTCGATCTCGCCACGCAGCGACTTCCAGTCGATATCGGCACGGCCACGCAGATCGGACGCAATATCGGCATCCTTGGTGGCGCGTTCCACCAGGCGCTCCAGCGTCGCCTTGCCGAATTCGGCATTGGAATTGCGCACCAGTCGAACCACCGACATTTTCTCGCCGTGCTCGACGATGGCGTCGCCCACGCGCTCCGGCACGCTGTTGCGACCGGCAATGGCAACGCGATGCTCTTCGCTCTGGCGACCGATAATGTCGATCAGATCGTCGTCCGACAGCACATTGGAAAACTCGAGCAGCGGTTTGGCGACTTCGATGTCGTCATTGGCGAGCTTGACCACCACTGTGCCCGGGGCGCGTTCGAGCGGCGCCAGCAGCTTGGCGACGTGGATGCGCGCTTCCACTTCGACGAGTTCCGCTAGTTGGCAGAGCACTTCGTCATATTGGGCCACCTGCTCATCATCGCAGCGGTCGGACACGTAGCTGAACAGCTGCGCCATATTGCGGAACAGCTGCTCGCGGCCCGAATGGTCGTCTTCGCCGTTCAACACACGGAAGCTGGAAAATGCCGGCTGGCCCTGATCAAGTTCGCTCATTCGATCGTACTCCCGGCCAAACGCCGCATTTCATGAGCGAGAAGATGCGCAGGCAGTTTCTTGCGCTGGCTGAAGGTGGGGCAGAACAATTGATTCAAATTTTACGCAGCGCCGCTTAGCCCTGCTTGCGCGGGCGTCTCATCCCCCATAATCGTTGTGGATGCGGTTGGGGGACCGTCATGCAGACACCGATTTACTCGCTGCAGATTCTGCGCTTCATCGCGGCGCTGCTCGTCGTTTTGCACCACCTTTCGCAACAATATCAGGCGGACGTTTTTCCGTTCGGCGGCTTCGGCGTCGATTTATTCTTTGTCATCAGCGGTTTCGTCATCGCACTGACGTCCAACCATGTCACACCGCGCCAGTTCCTCGTCGACCGCGCCGCCCGCATCGTGCCGCTCTATTGGGTGTTAACGATTGCACTGGTCGTTGCCGCCCTGCTCGCGCCAGGCCTGCTCAAGACCACCACCGCCACGCCAATCGATATCGTGCAGTCGCTGCTTTTCATCCCCTACGCCCGAGAAACCGGCGCCATCCAGCCCATCCTTTTCCTCGGCTGGACGCTCAACTATGAAGTTTTCTTCTACGGCCTCTTCGCAGTGGCACTGCTTTTCGGCCGGTGGCGCTACCTGCTCATTCTCGCCTTGCTCGCCGCCCTGGCGACCATTGGCTACACAACGCAAACCGATATCGTGCCACTCGTCGTCTGGACCAATGGCATCATCCTCGAATTCGGCTTTGGCATAGTGCTCTATCTGGCCTGGCAAGCCGGACACATCAGACGCCTGGGTCCGTGGCCCGCCCTGGTCGGCATTACTCTAGTGACCATCGCCGCCGTCCAAAACCTGAACTTGCCCCGCGAACTTACGTTCGGCATCCCTGCCGCCCTGATCGTCGCCGGAGCCCTCAACATCGCGATCCCCAATCGCGGCCTCTGGGCGCCGGTGATCCTGCTCGGCAACGCCTCCTACTCGATCTATCTGATCCACCCCTACGTCATTCAGGCCATCGATCTCGCCACCCGCCCGATCACAACCAACGCCCCCGCGCTGCAGATCGCCATCGCCGTCCTCAGCATCGCCGCCATCTGCGCTATCTCGGTCGCCACCTACCTGACAGTCGAACGCCCGACGCAGCGCTGGTTAAAAGCGCTGGCCGGGCGTTCAAATTCAGCGTTGGTAAAACCAACGCGCGTCTAGTTACTCAGCGGCGCTGGCGCTTTCCTGATCGGAAATGCTGTCCTTGACCTTGGAGGCCAGAGCCGCCCGCGCATTGCGGATGCCCTGCGCATAGTCAGGGTGGATCAGGTTGAAGTGCGCGAGCTGACGCTCGATGATCTCGTCCGGCACGCCATCCATGGCGGCGGCGAGATTGTCATAGAGCCGACCCTTGTGCGCGTCGTCGAACAGGTTCCACAGCGCGCGCGGCTGGCCGTAGTCGTCATTGCCATCGCGGTGATTGTACCGGTCGGCATCGCCCACGATCCGCAGCGGCGGCTCCTGGATCGACTTGTCTTCCACCGGGCCACCAAAGCTGTTTGGCTCGTAATACGCGTCCGGGTGACCGGTCTTGATGCCACCATAGACGTTCATCTGGCCATCGCGGTGATAGTGATGCACCGGCGACTTCGGCTGGTTCACCGGAATGCTCTCGTAATGCGTGCCGAGGCGATAGCGATGCGCATCGGCATAGGAGAACACGCGGGCCTGCAGCATCTTGTCTGGCGAATAGCCAATGCCCGGCACCTTGTTGGAAGGCGAGAATGCAGCCTGCTCGATTTCCGCAAAATAGTTGTCGGCATTGCGGTTCAGCTCAACCACACCAACCTCGATTGGCGGATAGTCGGCATGCGGCCAGACCTTGGTCAGGTCGAACGGGTTGTAAGCCGTCTTGTCCGCGTCAGCCTCAGGCATGATCTGAACCTGCATGGTCCAGCGCGGGAACTGACCGCGCTCGATGCCGCCGAACAGCTCTTCCTGATAGGTCTCGCGGCTTTCGCCGATGATCTTTTCAGCCTGCGCGTTGGTGTAGTGCTTGTGGCCCTGCTGGGTCTTGAAGTGGAACTTCACCCAGTAGCGTTCGCCCTCGGCATTCCAGAACGAATAGGTGTGGCTACCATAGCCGTTCATATACATCGGCGCGACCGGCAGGCCGCGATCCGAGAACAGCGTCGTTACCTGATGCAGCGATTCCGGGCTCTGGCTCCAGAAATCCCACATTGCGGTTTTCGACCGCAGATTGGTGCGTGGATGGCGCTTCTGGGTGTGGATGAAGTCCGGGAACTTCAGTGGGTCACGCACGAAGAACACGGGCGTGTTGTTGCCAACCAGATCCCAGTTGCCTTCTTCGGTGTAGAACTTGAAGGAGAAGCCGCGCACGTCGCGCTCAGCGTCGGCCGCGCCCATTTCGCCGGCCACGGTCGAAAACCGGATCAGCAGGTCCGTCTTCTTGCCCACTTCGCCGAACACCTTGGCGATGGTGTACTTGGAAATGTCGTTGGTGATGGTCAGGGTGCCGAATGCGCCCCAGCCCTTCGCGTGCACGACGCGCTCTGGAATACGCTCGCGATTCTGGTGCGCCAGCTTTTCGAGCAGCTGATAGTCCTGCAGCAGCACTGGGCCGCGCGCGCCCGCAGTCTCGGAGTTCTGGTTGTCTGGAACCGGCGCGCCCGCGCTGGTGGTCAAACGTGGCTTATCGATCATTGCTGCTGATCCCCTGGAATAATTCTAAACTTGAACGGCCGTTGTGACCCCTCGACGACGATTAGGCAAATTGATTGATCCACTGAATATGATAAGCTGCGCCTATCATGCAGCTTTCCCTCAAGCAGATGCGCTATGCGCTCGCCGTCGCCGAGACCGGTCATTTCGGTCGGGCAGCGGCCGCCTGCAACATCAGCCAGCCCGCGCTCAGCCAGCAAATCCAGACCATAGAGCACGAATGTGGCACGCTGCTGTTCGACCGGCTCAAGGGTGGCGCCCGCCCAACCCCGTTCGGCAGCGAGTTCATTGCCCGTGCTCGTCTCGTGCTTGAGACTGCCGATGCGCTCGAAGCTTTTGCACAGGGAAGTGGTGGCCAGCCCAACCGCCCGCTGCGCTTCGGGCTCATTCCCACCGTCGCGCCCTATCTGTTGCCCGAGATTTTCCCGGCCCTCACCGCCGGCCTGCCGGGCATCGAGTTCACCGTCAGCGAGAATCGCACCGATGCGCTGATTGCCGCTCTGGCCGATGGTGGTCTCGACGCGGCCCTGATTGGCACCGACGCGCCCGACCACGGCCCACGTCTCGTCAGCCGTCCACTGTTCGATGATCCGTTCGTTCTGGCCACCAGCCGGTTGGAAGCCACCGCCGAGCCGGTTTCGCTCGCCAGCCTCTCGCCCGACCGCATCCTGCTGCTCGATGAAGGCCACTGCTTCCGCGACCAGACCATCGCCGCCTGCCGCATCGACAGCGATCCATCGACCCGCACTTTCGCCGCGACATCGCTCTCGACCATTGTTGAATTCGTCGCCAATGGTCAGGGCGTGACGCTCCTGCCCCAGATCGCGCTACGCAAGGAAGCGACCGACCCGCGCATCGCCATCCATCCGCTGACTTCGCCCGGCGCCGGGCGGCGTCTGTCGCTGGTCTGGCGCGAGGCCAATCCTTTCGCCGCCACGCTCGAAAAGATGACCGAGCTTATCCGCGCGACGCGCCCTGTCGCTGCTTAGGCGGCAGCCGCAACTCGGTTGCGCCGGCGGAAGCTGTCATAGCTGAACACCATCAGCGATATCCAAATCAGGGCGAAGCTCAGCAGCCGCAACCCATTGAGATGTTCGCCAAACAGGAAAATCGCCATCAGGAACTGGATGGATGGCGCAATATACTGGAACATGCCGATCGTCGTCAGTCGCAGGCGACGCACGCCATAGGCAAACAGCAGCAGCGGAATAGCCGTCGCCGGCCCCGTCAGCATCAGCATCGCAAAAAGATAGGGATCGGCATGCACTCCCGGCCCGGTCGTCACGAGCCTATAGATCACATAACCCATGGCAATCGGCGCAATCATCGCCGTCTCGGCAAAGAGCCCCGATGCCGGCCCGAGCTGCGCCGTCTTGCGGAAATAGCCGTAGAACCCAAATGTCAGCGCCAGCCCGAGCGCGATAAACGGCACGCTCCCGAGCCCCACCGCCTGAATGGCGATACCCACCGTCGCGATCAGGATCGACACGGTCTGCAGGAAGTTCTGCCGTTCCCCGAGCAGCACCATGCCCATCAGAACGTTGACCAGCGGGTTGATGAAATAGCCAAAGCTGGCCTCCAGCACCTGCCCGGTTTCCACCGCCCACACATAAAGCAGCCAGTTCGCCGCCAGCAGCACTGCCGATAGCAGCGTGCCCAGCGCCCGCTTGCGATCCGCAAACAGCTTCCGCACATCGCCAAAGCCACCGGTGAACCACAGCACCACCGCCAGCAGCACCAGCGACCATACGGTCCGCTCGGCGACGATCAGCACTGAACCGGCCGCCTCAAGCTGGCGAAACAGAAGTGGCAGGAAGCCCCACAGCAGATAAGCCACCAAAGCCGCGATCACGCCTTTGCGGGTCTCCTCTGCCGCCAGGTTGGCGGGAGCAGGATCAACCACTGGTGCAATGGCTTCAGGCGCAGATTCTGGCAGGGACATCAGGTGAACTCCGCACCCGTCTGGGGTGCCTGCGCCTCTGATAGCAACGCCACCGCCATCCGGCCAATGACAGTTTGTGATCAGAGCGGCTCGTAAAGGTGATGGGTCCGCGCCAACCTTTTGCCTTCGCAAGCGTTCGTCTTGGGAGCGCTTCGCGCGCTCGCCACTATGACCATTAGGAGCACAACATGAAAAAGACCGTCACCTGGGTTTTGATCGCCAACGGCGCGCAAGCGCGGGTCCTCGAAAATACCGGACCGGGCAAAGGGCTCACTTTGGTCGAAGGGCTCAACTGGTCGATAGAGCCGCTACAGGCGCAGGAACTTGTCAGCGACCGCCAGGGCAGCAACCGCACGCCGGGCGGCTACGGTCGTGGTGGTTTCGAACCACGCACTGATCCTGTTGAATATCGCGAAGCAGAATTTATCAAAGGCGTCGCCGCAGAGCTTGACCGCAAGCAGCAAAACGGTGCATTCGACCGTCTCGTTATTGCCGCCGCACCAATCGCCCTCGGCGATTTGCGTCAGGCGATCACCGCCGGTGTCAAAAAGACCGTGGTGGCCGAGTTGAACAAAGATTTGACCAACCTGCCATCTGATCAGCTCGACAAGCATTTCGACGGTATTCTGGCCGCGTAATTATCGCGCCAATACAGACGACTAAGGCAAAAAGCCGATTCAACCTGCAAGTGCGTTGAATCGGCTTCTCAATGTCTTGAATCGAAATCTCAACCTATTGAATCAAGCTGGCAGAGCCTGACACCCAGTCGTCAGCCGTTTCGGCTAGTCCGCTGCTTCTTCATCGAAATCCTCGTCATCGCCACCTTCAATGGCATCGAGAAATTCAAGCAGCATCGAATTGACCAGATCAGGCCGCTCGATGCTCGGAATATGCGCCGTGCCCTCAAGTACCGCCGCAAAAGCGTTCGGCATTTCTTCCGATAGATGATCATGCCGTTCGATCAGGGTGGTAAAATCCTCATCGCCAACCAGCAGCAATGACGGCGCGCCGATCTCCGACACGCGCTGCCAGGCATTGGGCGGACGCTCTTCCTGCGTCAGCTCGGGCTTGTTGAGCGCGATGGAATTCATGTCCAGAAAAAGCTCACGCACCGCGCCGCCAACCCGACCGCTTTGCGCGCGTGGCCCATCGAGCCATTCATGCGCCTGCACCCGGTTGAGCATATCGAGGTCGCCACGCTCATAGGCGTCTTCCTCGGCCGCCTCGATCTGCTCCTCGGCCTGCGTCGCGGTCCATGGCGCGCCGGTCACCGACGTGCCGATCAGCACCAGCCCGATCACCCGACCCGGATGACGCAGCGCAAAATCCACCGCCAGCCCGCCGCCAAGCGAGCAGCCGACAAACACCGCCGCATGAATATCGAGCGCCTTGAGCACTGTCTCGAGGTCATCGACATGGCTGAAAACCTCGTCGGCGCTCTGCGTCTGCCCATAACCGCGCCGGTCATAGGCAATAGCCTGCCAGCCCTCTTCGGCCACGACAGCCATTTGGCTGTCCCACATCCGCTTGTCGCAAACGCCGGCATGCAGAAACACCACCGGCAGCCCTTCGCCAACCTTCCGGCCAGCCAGAACCGCGCCACCGACTTCTATGGAAAAATTCGCACCAGTCACAGTTGCACCATCACGCAAAACTCGTCGCAGCCACTGCGCATTTCAAAAAAGCCAAAGGCGCCCCACGAGTGGAGCGCCTTCGATAGATTAGCGTGTCAGCGGCTTGTAGGTCGCGCGCTTTGGATTGACGGCATCGGCGCCGAGGCGACGGATCTTGTCGGCCTCGTAGTCGGCGAAGTTGCCTTCGAACCATTCGACATGGCTGTTGCCTTCAAAGGCCAGCATGTGCGTCGCCAGACGATCGAGGAACATGCGATCGTGGCTGATGATCACGGCGCAGCCGGCGAATTCCTCGAGCGCTTCCTCCAAAGCGGCGAGGGTTTCGGTGTCCAGATCGTTGGTGGGTTCGTCAAGCAGCAGCACGTTTGCGCCGCTCTTGAGCATCTTGGCGAGGTGCACGCGGTTGCGCTGACCACCCGACAGATTGCCCACCTTCTGTTGCTGATCGCCGCCCTTGAAATTGAACGAGGACGTATAGGCGCGCGAGTTCACTTCGCGCTTGCCCAGCAGCAGCACTTCGTCGCCTTCCGAGATTTCTTCCCAGACGGTCTTGTTCGGGTTGAGGCTATCGCGGCTCTGGTCGACGTAACCGAGATGCACGTTTTCCGCGACCGTCACCGAACCAGCATCGGGCGTTTCCTGACCGGTCAGCATTTTGAACAGCGTGGTCTTGCCGGCGCCGTTTGGCCCGATAATGCCCACGATACCGCCCGGAGGCAGCTTGAAGTTGAGGTTATCGATCAGCAGACGATCACCGAACGACTTGGAAAGGCCTTCAACGTCGATGACGTTGTTGCCGAGGCGTTCGCCGGCCGGAATGATGATCTGGGCGGTCGAGGACTGGGTACGGGCGTCGTTGAGCTTGACCAGTTCGTCATAGGCCTTGAGACGGGCCTTGGACTTGGTCTGGCGCGCCTGTGGGGACTGACCCATCCATTCGCGTTCGCGTTCCAGCACCTTGGCGCGGGCCTGATCCTCGGACTTTTCCTGGGCAAAGCGCTTGGCCTTGGCACCGAGATAGGCCGAGTAATTGCCTTCGTATGGCACGCCGCGACCACGGTCGAGCTCGAGAATCCAGCCCGTGACGTTGTCGAGGAAGTAGCGATCGTGGGTGATGATCAGCACGGCGCCTTCGAACTCACGCAGATGGCGTTCCAGCCATGCGGTGGTTTCGGCGTCGAGATGGTTGGTCGGTTCGTCCAGCAGCAGAAGGTCTGGCTTGCTCAGCAGCAGCGCGCACAGCGCCACGCGGCGGCGTTCACCACCCGACAGCGTCGTGACATCGGCGTCGCCCGGAGGGCAGCCGAGCGCTTCCATCGCCACTTCGACCTGCGATTCGAGATCCCACAGGTTCTCTGCGTCGATCTGGTCCTGCAGCTTGCTGGCTTCGTCTGCGGTCTCGTCCGAATATTCCATCATCAGTTCGTTGTAGCGATCGATGACGGCCTTCTTCTCTTTGACGCCGGTCATGACGTTGCCGAGCACGTTCAGCGCTGGGTCCAGCTCAGGCTCCTGGCTGAGATAGCCAACCTTGGCGCCCTGCGCGACCCAGGCTTCGCCCTGGAATTCGGTGTCGATGCCAGCCATGATCTTGAGCAGCGTCGATTTACCCGAGCCGTTCGGTCCCAGCACGCCGATCTTGGCGTCCGGGTAGAAGGACAGGTGGATGTTGTCCAACACCTTCTTGCCGCCGGCATAGGCTTTGGACATTCCGTGCATGTGGTAGATGAACTGGCGAGCCATAGGCTTGCTGACCTCTTTAAGACTTACGTGGATTGGCCGTCTATGTAGGGCAAGCCGACAGAAGGGGCAACGGGTCGCGGCATCAGCCTCAATTCAGCCCCGTTAACCGCCGATTGCTGCACGCAGCGTATATAAGTGCTGTTATTCCTTTGCCCCGCCTGTCTTTTCCGGAGCCCTCCATGATTTTGAGAACCGCGCTGGCCCTGTCCCTCAGCGTCCTTATGTCCACCGGGGCATGGGCGCAGGATGCCGAAACCGGCCCCGACATCGCCAATTTCACTCTGGAAAACGGTCTGGAAGTCGTGGTGATCCCCGATCACCGTGCCCCGATCGTCACCCACATGGTCTGGTACAAGGTCGGCAGCGCCGATGAGCCACCCGGCAAATCCGGCATCGCCCACTTCCTCGAACACCTGATGTTCAAGGGCACCGAGCGCCACCCCGCCGGTGAAATGGAGCGCGCCATTGCCGAAATCGGCGGCGAAGGAAATGCCTTCACCACCAATGACGTCACCGCCTATTTCCAGACCGTCTCGCCCGACGCCCTGCCCGCCATGATGGATTTTGAAGCTGATCGCATGCGCGGCCTCGTGCTCTCCGAAGAGGTCATCGGCGCCGAGCGCGACGTGGTGCTCGAAGAGCGCCGTATGCGCGTCGAAGGCAGCCCACAGGCGCTGCTCACCGAGGAGACCTCGGCCACGCTCTACCAGAACCACCCCTATCGCATCCCCACCATTGGCTGGATGCACGAGATCGAACAGCTCAACCGTACCGACGCGCTCGATTTCTACCACCGCTATTACGCACCCAATAATGCCGTGCTGGTCATTGCCGGCGATGTCGATGCCGACACCGTTCGAGCCCTCGCCGAAACCACCTATGCCAAGGTGCCGCGCGGCCCCGACCTGCCAGCGCGCATCCGTCCATCTGAACCCGAGCACAACACCAGCCGCACGGTCACCCTCAAGGACCCGCGCGTCGGCATCCCGAGCTTTGCCACCGGCTGGGTTGTTCCCAACTACCGCACCGCCGAACCCGGCGAAGCCGAAGCGCTCGACTTGCTGGCCGAAATCCTCGGCGGCGGCACGCGCAGCCGCTTCTACCAGCAGATCGTCGTCAAGGATGGCATCGCCACCGCTGCGGGCGCCAACTACGATGGCGGCGCCTATGATCCGAGCAGTTTCACGCTCTATGGCCTGCCCCAGGGCGACCACACGCTGGCCGATGTCGAAGCCGAAGTGAGCGCCCAGCTTGAACTGCTGATAAAGGACGGCGTCACCACTGCCGAACTCGAAAGCGCCAAGATGCGCTTCGTCCGCAGCCTGATTTTCGCCCGCGACCGTCAGTCCAGCATGGCCAATATCTATGGCAGCCGCCTCGCTAATGGCAGCACCATTGCCGACATCACCGAATGGCCCGACCGGATCCGCGCCGTCACGCCCGAACAGGTGCAGGCCGTCGCCGCCAAATATCTCAACCCCGCTTTGTCGGTGACCGGCTATCTGCTGCCCAGCGAAAATGGAGCCAAGTAACACCATGAACTTCATGCCCTCGCTCCGCCGCCACCTCGTTCTGCTGGCCACGCCGCTGCTGATGCTGCTGGTGGTTTTGCCGGCCCATGCCGAAGTCGAATTCCAGAAGGTCACTTCGCCCTCCGGCGTCGAAGCCTGGCTGGTCGAAGACTATTCGGTCCCAATCATTGCCATCCGCTTCGCCTTTGAAGGCGGCAGCGCGCAGGACCCCGCCGGCAAGGAAGGCCTCGCCAATCTGATCACCGCGCTGTTCGATGAAGGCGCCGGCGATCTCGATAGCGAAGCCTTCCAGATCAAGCTCGACGATGCTGGCGCCGAAATGGGTTTCGGTGCCGATCGCGAGACCATCTATGGCTCGATGCGCATGTTGGCCGACCAGCGCGAGGAGGCTTTCGGGCTGCTCAAGCTGGCCATCGAACAGCCCCGCTTTGACCAGAACCCCATCGACCGCATGCGCGCCCAGCTGGTCTCCGGCATCGTCGCCAGTGCCCAGAACCCGGCCACCACGGCCCAGCGCTTGTGGAATGAAGCCCTCTTTGGCACCCACCCCTATGCGCGCTCCACCGACGGCACCGTCGAAACGTTGAACAGCATCACCGCCGACGATCTGCGCGCCTTCCACACCGCCGTCTTTGCTCGCGAAAACCTGCATGTCGGCATAGTCGGCGCCATCGATGCCGAAACCGCCGCTGCCGTGCTCGACCAGCTGTTCGGCGCCCTGCCCGAAAAGCCAACCCTGACGCCCGTTCCAGACACGGCGCCCCTGCTCGGCCAGGACCTGCATGTCGAATACGCTCTGCCCCAAACCAATATCTACATGGCCTATCCCGGCGTTTCGCGCAGCGAGCCAGACTTCTTCGCGGCCTACCTGATGAACGAAATTCTGGGTGGCGGCAGCGTGCTCTCGCGGCTGACCGACGAAGTGCGCGAAAAGCGCGGCCTCACCTACAATATCAGCACCTCGCTGATCAATCAGCGCCACTCCAACAGCCTGATGCTGGGCACCGCCACTCGCGCGGACCGCGCCGAGGAAACGCTGGGCGTCATCGAAGATGTCATCGCCAAGATGGCCGCCGAAGGCCCGACCGAAGCCGAACTGGCTTCCGTCAAGAAATACGTCATCGGCTCCTATGCCCTCAACGAGCTCAGCTCATCGAGCGCCATCGCCAGCACGCTGGTCGGCCTGCAATTGCGCGGCCTGGGCATCGATTATCTGTCGGAGCGCACTGATCTGATCAATGCCGTCACCGTCGATGACGTCAAAGCCGTCGCGGCAAAGCTGCTGGAAACCAAGCCCACCATCATGCTGCTGGGTCCAAAGGTCGAACCGGCCGCCGCACCCGCCACCACGCCCTAGATCAATCGACCGACCCGCGCCGCTACATCCCGGCGGTGCGGGTCGGACGCTCTGGTCGATCACTGACCACCCGGTTCCGCCCCTGCGCCTTGGCGCGATACAGCAGGCGATCCGCCGCCGGCATCACCTGCTCCGCTCCTGCTCCTACCGCCAAGCCGATACTGGTGGTCACATGCAGGCCCTTGGCCAGATCGGACCACGGCAATTTCTCAAGATCCGACCTGATCCGCTCACAGCACTCGGTCGCGTGGTCGAGATCGGAATGGTCGAACAGCAGCGCAAATTCCTCCCCGCCCAGCCGGAACGCCTGCAGCCACTGCGACCGCGCCGCCAGCAGTTCGCCCGTATAGCGCAGCACGTCGTCGCCCACGCCATGCGAGAAGTCGTCATTGACCCGTTTGAAATAGTCGAGGTCCATGATCGCGAGGCAAAAATCTGTCCCATCCAGCTGGCCAAATGCAGCTTCCATGCTGCGTCGGTTGGGTAGCCCCGTCAGCTCGTCATGCGTGGCCAATTGCTCGAACTGCTCGGCAATGCTGCGGAGCCGCTGATTTTCTGAACGCATTTCATTCATCTGAGCGCGGCGCTGGGTCATGGCGCCCATCTGGTGTTCATAGGCCTCGTGAAACTGTTTGAAAAAGCTAATGGCCTGCTCGAAATTGCCGAGCCGCTCATGCACTTCCGACAGCCGCCGCAGCGTATTCACCTTGTGGTCGTGCAGCCCTGAACTCTCGGCCAACGCCAGAGCGGCCTCGCACAGGCCAAGCGCCTCATCGAGCCGCCCGATATGCAGCAACACCTCGCCGCGCGTATAGAGATAATGGATTTCGCTACGCGGACCGCCGGTTCCCGGCAGGTTCTCATACTCGCTCAAACACTGGAACGCGCCGTCAACATCTCCGACCAGCATGGACGCTTCGGCACAATTGGCAAGGATAACCCTGAGATTCCAGTGGTCACCACACTCCCTCGCCCACACGGCAGCCTGCTGGAACACGGCGATGCCCTGGCGATAGAGCTTGAGCACCTCATCGCTCGGCCCCTCCGCCTTCAAGGCGTCCCCTCGCAGGACACAGGCCAGACCGATATTGTTCTCGACATACTCCATGATCAGCACGTCGCCGGTCGCCTGCGCATGCAGCCGTGCCTTACGCAGAACCTGCTCGCCCAGATCAAACTGCCGCGACAGCAACAAGGCCGCACCCTTCACGTTCAGGGCACAGGCGATAGTCGTCGAGTTCTTGGTCGCCTCCGCCAGTGAGACACCGATCTGGATGACCGAATAGGCCTCGTCAGCGAGGCCAAAATCGAGCAGCAGCGCCGCATGGATATAAGTCGCCTTGGCGTGGTTCAGACGATCACCGCAGGTCAGAAAAAGCTGCTTGGCGCCCTCAGCCATGTCGAGCCCGACCGCGGAGTGACCCAGTTGCAAATTGAACCAGGCAATCTGCAGCATGCAGTCGGCGAGTGCCCACTCGTCGCCCTCCAACCGCAACCGAACCAGAATGTCCTTGGCCTGCTCCAGGCCTTGTTCGGCCTGCCCGAGACGGCCCAACTGCCATCCCGCCTGCAATCGCTCGCGAACGGTCATGCGTACAATTTCAGTAAAATCTTTGACCGAATAGTCACACTCGTGAAAATGCCGAATACCCTCAAGTCAAAGATGTGCGCGGGCAGGACATAGCGCACAATTATTTAGAAATACAGCCAGTCAGAAACGACCAAGTTTCTTCTCGCGGCGGTGGGATGTGTATTTTTCGTTTCAGGCAAATCGAATTCTGCCAACGTCCACGGCAACGACGCGATTTCGTCCAGATGATTTGGCCTTGTATAGCCGCGCATCCGCGACCGGCATGATGTCCTCGGCGCTTTTGCCGACCGCCAGCCCGATGCTTGCCGTCACCCGCAAGCCCCGTGCCGCCTGCTCCCAGGAATTGCCCTCCAGCTGCTGCCGGATCGCCTCGCAGGTCGCAAATGCTGCTTCGCTATCGCCGTGATCAAACAGCAGGGCGAACTCCTCGCCGCCCATCCGGAAGGCCGTCACGTCGTTTCCACGGGATCCAAGCAATTCTCCCGTCATCCGCAAAACCGTATCTCCCACAGCGTGGGAATAACGATCATTGACCTGCTTGAAGAAGTCGAGGTCAAGGATCGCGACCGCGAACACTCTCCCTTTAAGCTTCTGGAAATGCGCTTCCAGACTCCGTCGGTTGGGCAGGCCTGTCAGATCGTCATGCGTCGCCTGCCGCTCGAACTGCTCGGCAATGGAGCGCAGCCGTGCATTCTCAAGCCGCATCTCGGTCATTTGCGCACGCCGCTGCGTCAGCACACCCATCTGGTGCTGATAGGCGATGTGATACTTTTTGTAGTTGCTCATCGCCGCTTCGAAATGGCCCAGTGCTTCATGCGCTTCGGCCAGTCGGCGTAGAGTGTTCACCTGATGGTCGATGTGGCTGGTGCTCTCCGCCAGCGCCACCGCGCGCTCGCACACCGCCAGCGCTTCATCCAACCGGTTGAGCGAGAGCATAGTCTGCCCCAGCGTATACAGATAATGAATGTCGCGGCGAATGCCGTGCGGTCCCGGCAGGTCATCCGCCTCTTCCAGCGTTTCAAGCGCCTTGAGCGGCTGATCGAGCAGTACCTCGTTTTCTGCCCTGTTGGTCAGCGCGGTGCCCAAGTTCCAGATATCGCCGCACTGACGGGCATAGACAATGGCTTTGTCGAAATACTCGATCGACTGCCCGTAAGCGACCTTGCTCGCCTCAACTTCGCCCGTATCGCGCAGCACGTCCCCTCTGGCGCCGATGGCGTAGCCCATGGTCACGTTGAACAGCGCACAGTTGGAGATGTAGTTGGCGCCCAGCGCGAGCGCGAGTGCGCGCTCCAACAGCGGATAGGCCAGCGTCTCCTGCTTGATCATCACATAGGCGACAGCTTTGGAATGAAGCGCAATGGAGAGCGTGCAATCATCGTCGACGGTTTCCGCCAGCGACACCGCCAACTGGCTCGCTTCAAACCCCTCATCGACCAGACCAAGTTCGGCCAGTACCCAGCCATACACTGCCGACGCAAACGCATGCTTGGGCCGCGCGCCGCACTGCAAGAACAGGTGTCGGGCATTATAAGCCGAATCGACTCCACGATCGGGATGGCCAAGCTGCAAGTTGAACCAGCCAGTTTGCAACATGCAGTCGGCGAGCAACCATTCATCTTTGGCGGCTTCAAGAATCGGCAGCAATTGCATGGCTTGTTTAAGGCCTTCGACGGAGCGCCCCGTCCGTCCATACAGCCACCCTTTTTCCAGAGCAGATCGGACATCTGTTTGCTTGGATTCAATCACTGCCACAACCATTCCATGAGGTAATAAAACCTACATCAAACCATTACGGAACAGATAATAAGTACAAAAAAAGCCCTCGGATTACTATGCTTCTATCCAAACTGGCACAGATTTAAAGGCCGGCGTCTTGCTGCGCGGGTCCACTTCGGTGCCCACCAGCACATTGGCTTCAGGATAATATGCCATGGCGCTGCCACGCGGCAGATCGAACGCCGTGGCAATTGCGGCCATGCTGCCGGTGTCGGACGCAACCGTCACCCGCTGCCCCTCGACCACGCCAAACGCCGCCATGTCGTCGCCATTGAGGAACACCGCATGGCGCCCGGCGCCACCGCGATAGCTGTCCTTTTCCTCATAGATTATGGTGTTGAACTGCCCCTCGCTGCGCATCGTTGCCAACGTCAGCCGCTCGCGCTGCAGCGTTGGAATCGGCGTCACCACGAAATGCGCCCGGCCATCCGGAGTGCCGAATTCAGGCGTGTGCATCACCCGGCTCTTGATGTGGAATTCGCGCTTGGCCACGTCGATATCGGCCAATTCCTCCATGCCCGGCACGATGGCCGCAATCGCATCGCGCACTTTGGCATGGGCACTGAACGCCTTGAATTGAATGGGGGAATTGGGCAACAACCGCTGCCCGATTTCACCTAGAATCCAGCTCTCCGGTCGCACACTTTCCAGTCGGCAAATGCCACCATCGCTGAGCCGCACATAGTTGAACATCGACTCCTGCGTGGTGGGCTCCCACTCCTCGTCGCGCGCCGTGACTGGCAACACCAGCACCTCGCCATCGCCTAAGCCATGCACGTGGCCCATATTGAGCGTCGTCGTCAAAAACAGTTTGAAACCAATGGCTTCCAACGCCCGGCTGGCAAAGGCCCGGTCCGGCGTCGCGCCCCACAGATTGCCACCCATGATGACGGCACTGTCGACCTCGCCCGCTTCGGCGGCCTTGAGGCACGCCATGGTGTCAAAGCCCTTTTCCTCGGGAAATTTGACGCCAAACGCCGCTTCCATCTTGGCAAGCACGTCCTTGGCCAAAACCGGTTTGACGCCGATCGTGCCGATGCCCTGAACGTTCGAATGTCCACGCAGCGGCAATAGTCCGGCATATCGCTTGCCCACCATGCCGCGCAACGTCGCCAGATTGGCGATGGCTTCGACATTTTCGACGCCATGAATATGGTGCGTCATGCCCATGCCCCAGGCGAAAACCACCTTTTCGGCCTGCCCATAACGCGTCGCGATATGCTCGATGTTCTCCCGCGCAATGCCGCAGGCGTGGGTGATATCGTCCCAGCTCAGCGCCACAAGATCAGCCTCGAACGCCGCAAAACCGCTGGTATGGGCCACGATGAACGCCCGATCCTCATAGCCCATTTCAAGCACCGCCTTGGCGATACCCTTCATCAGCGCAACGTCCGACCCAATGCGCGGCTGCACATAGTCCGAGGCGATCTCGCTGCCGCCCTTGAGCATGGAGCTCGGCGATTTCGGCACGGCAAACTTTACCAGCCCCGGCTCCTTGGCCGGATTGATGACGATCACCTCGCCGCCCCGCTCGCGACAATTCTTGAGCATGTGAATAAAGCGCGGATGGTTCGACGATGGATTGGCGCCGATCACAAACACCATATCGGTGCCCGTCAAATCCTCCAGCTCGACACTGGCCGTGCCCGTGCCAATGGTCGTCGCCAGCCCTTCGCTGGTCGCCTGATGGCAATAGTAAGAGCAGTTGTTGACGTTATTTGTGCCATAGGCCCGCGCCAGCAGCTGGAACAAAAACCCTGCTTCGTTCGACGACCGGCCCGAAGAATAAAAAAAGCTGCGGCGCGGATTGGTCTGCGCCAGCTTTTGCGCGGCATGGTTGATGGCAAAATCCCAGTCGACCGGCTCAAACTTGTCCGACCCCGCCCGCTTGAATAGCGGCGTCGCCAATCGCCCAAGATGCTCCATCTCGCGGCCGGTCAGTTCCTGCAGATCGGCAAAACTGTGCTCGAAAATTTCTTTTGGGATAGCCGGCTGGATATCGGTCGATTGCGCCTGCACACTCTTGTTGCAGACCGAGGGAAACTCATCGAGTTCATTGGTCATGCCGCCGCGCTGCCCGCCCATGCCATAAGCACAGGCCTTGCAGGCATTCTTGGCCGTCAGCGCCTTGCCAGCCTTGCCCACGCCCATCCGGGCAATGGTGGCCAGTGTATAGAGAACCTTCTTGGGTCCACCGCCCACGATATGGCTGGTATCGGCCACGACAATCCTCCCGCTCGCTCCGCAACCATTCTCGGTCGCGCAAGCCACGGTGGCAAGCCTGCAATGACGCAAGCCTTATCCAAGGGAGAACCACGAGGTCGCGAGCAAAGCTTCTCACCTCTCCCTTCGGGGGAGAGGTCGACCCTCTTGGGTCGGGTGAGGGGGCCTTTACTGGGTGAGGCGCGTGAACAAGGCCCCTTCACCCACCGTTGCGGCCAACCTCCCCCAAAGGGAGCGGCAAGCCCCCCTAATACACCGCCTTCACATGCATCTCTGCCGGAACCGGCCCACGCGCATAATCCGGGTGTCGGATACGATCGGGCAGCACCACCGTCGGCTTGGGCACGTCGCCATAAGGGATCGCGCTCAGCAGATGCGCAATCGTATTGAGCCGCGCGCGCTTTTTGTCATCGGCATCCACCACCCACCATGGCGATTCCGGGATATGGGTGCGCTGCAACATGTCTTCCTTGGCCTTGGTATAATCCTCCCAATGACGGCGGGATTCCATGTCCATCGGCGAAAGCTTCCACTGCTTCAGCGGATCGTCGATCCGCATCTTGAAGCGGAATTCCTGCTCTTCATTGCTGATCGAAAACCAGAACTTGATCAGGATGATACCCGACCGAACCAGCATCTTTTCAAAGTCCGGCACCGAGCGGAAGAACTCTTCCAGCTCATTGGGCGTGCAGAACCCCATCACCCGTTCCACACCGGCCCGGTTGTACCAGGAGCGATCAAACAGCACCATTTCGCCCGCCGCCGGCAGATGGGGCACATAACGCTGGAAATACCACTGCGTCTTTTCGCGGTCATTTGGCGCCGGTAGCGCCACCACGCGGCACACCCGCGGATTGAGCCGCTGCGTAATGCGCTTGATCGCCCCGCCCTTGCCGGCCGAGTCACGCCCTTCAAAGATCACCGCGACCTTGAGCTTGTTATGCGCAATCCAGTCCTGCAGCCGCACCAGTTCGTGCTGCAGCCGGAACAACTCGCGGAAATATATGCGCCGATCCAGCGTCGGCCCGCCCGGGCGATCTTCTCCGCCGGCGAGCATTTCAAGCTGATCATCCGCGAACTGAAGCTCCAGCTCCTCATCAAAGGAGTCTGAAATTTCAGCACGAATGCGGTCGAGTTCGGCCTGCAATTCTTGGTTGGTCATTGGCGCCTCCATTTGAGCCGCCAATGTTCATGCGCAGATTACAGTATTGTGACTGTCCCTGTTCACCTCTCCCCAAGGGGAGAGCTGAAATGCCCTACTTCCCCTCCGGCGCCACCCGGATCAACTTACCATTCCCGTCATCGGTCAACACATAGACCGCTCCATCCGGCCCAACCCGCACATCGCGAACTCGGCCAAGCTCACCTTGAAATAACCGCTCCTCGGTCACCACCGTGTCGCCGTCCATATCGAGATGCACCAGCACCTGTCCGCTCAGCCCGCCGGTTAGCAGATCGCCCTTCCACTCCGGGATCAGATCCGCATCATAAAACGCCAGCCCCGATGGTGAGATCGATGGGTCCCAGTAAAACAGCGGCTGTTCCATCCCGGCCTTTTCCGTGCCGACACCAATCGGCACGCCAGAATAATCCACGCCATAGGTGATGACCGGCCAGCCATAATTGGCGCCCGGCTGCGGATTGTTCAGCTCATCGCCGCCGCGTGCCCCATGCTCGACCGTAAACAACTGCCCATCTGCCCGCACCGCGGCGCCCTGCGGATTGCGATGGCCCTTGCTCCACAGCTCCGGCGCCCAGCCATCGACCTGCGGATTATCCGCCGGCACCGAGCCATCTGGCGCAATACGCGCCACCGCTCCAGCCAGGTCGCCAAAATCCTGCGCCCGGTCCTGCTCGCCCCGTTCGCCCAACGTCACGAACAGATTGCCGTCCGTACCCACTACCACGCGCGAACCGAAATGCCGGTTGGTCGTCGTGAACTTGTTCATGCGGAGGATGACCTTCTGGTCTTCCAGCCGCCCGCCATCGCCATCCAGCACCAGCTTGGCCGACAGCACCGCCGTGCCCTGCCCGCGCTGCTGCCCCGCGTCTTCCGCCCGTTCGGAGAATGTCAGGTAAATCTGCCCGCTGGTTTCAAAATCTGGCGCCAGCGCCACATCGAGCAGGCCGCCCTGCCCTTCATTGTAGACATTGGGTACGCCGTCGATCGGCTCACCAACCACTCCATCATGGACCACCCGCAACTGCCCGCTACGCTCGGTCACCAGCATCCGGCCATCGGGTAAAAATCCTAGGGCCCATGGATGGCTCAATCCGTCCGCGATAACCGTCGCCGTCAGTTTGCCCGCGCTTGAATCTATCGTCTGCGCAAATGCTGGTGCGCTCATCACAAGTGCAAGTGCAGTCGCCGTAATGGAGATTTTGCTTTGGAAATGCATGCGTGGCCTTTCGAACGTGAAGCTAAAATCTTGAATGCGTGTGTGGAGATGACCATCTTGATGACAACACCCGCTTGACCGAAACGCGGCAGGCGGGCAATTTGTCCTCATCTCCCCCTAAAACTAATCGTGAAGCGCACGCCGAACGGATTTTGGCTGGGGGCGAGGCTATCAAAGCAAGATGCGAAAAGTCGGATACCGGCTTATCGCGATACGTCTTGCGACAACAAATAGAGCCAAGCGATTTGATTCCTTCAAATCGTCTGGCTCGCTCTGCCGTGCCGATTGGAGGCGACGAAAATGGACAAGATCCCGATGACGGTTGGGGGCCACAAGGCTCTGACCGCCGAATTTGAGCACCGCACTGCCACCGAGCGCCGTCGGATCATCGACGCGATCGCCGAAGCGCGCGCCCATGGTGACCTTTCCGAAAACGCCGAATACTCGGCCGCCAAGGAACAGCAGAGCCTCAATGAAGGCCGCATCAAGGAACTCGAGACCATTCTGGCGCTGGCCGACATCATCGATGTCACCAAGCTCAGCGGCTCGACCGTCAAGTTCGGCGCGACCGTGACCTATCTCGACGAGGATACCGAGGAAGAAAAGACCTATCAGGTCGTCGGCGATCCAGAGGCTGATGCCTCGGGCGGCCGCATCTCGATTTCCTCGCCCATCGCCCGCGCCATGATTGGCAAGGAAGAGGGCGATTCGTTCGAGGTCTCCGCTCCCGGTGGTGCCCGCAGCTACGAAATCGTCAAGATCAGGTATGTCTAGCGCCCTCTGGACGGGCATTTGCCAGTCTGGTGTGTGACATTTCCGCCTGTTCCACAGGCACGTGCTGTGCGGAACGTCGGTTTACCTTGAAAGAGTGCTCCTTCGGCCTTTAACTAGAGGCCGGGGGGAGTACCCGCATTTTTGTCGGAGAGCGTCGCGATGCACGCGAAAGTCATCATTATTGGTTCAGGTCCTGCTGGCTACACGGCTGCCATCTATGCAGCACGCGCCATGCTTGAGCCCGTGATGATCCAGGGTCTGCAGCCCGGTGGCCAGCTGACCATCACGACCGATGTCGAAAACTACCCCGGCTTTGCTGACGTGGTTCAGGGCCCGTGGCTCATGGATCAGATGAAGGCACAGGCCGAGCATGTCGGCACCAAGATCGTCAACGACCTCATCGTCAATGTCGATTTCGAGAAACGCCCGTTCGTCCTCACCGGCGATAGCGGCGACATCTACACCGCCGACAGCGTCATCATCGCGACCGGTGCCCAGGCCAAGTGGCTTGGCCTGCCATCCGAACAGAAGTTCCAGGGCTTTGGCGTGTCCGCCTGCGCCACCTGCGATGGTTTTTTCTATCGCAACAAGGAAGTGCTTGTGGTCGGCGGCGGCAATACCGCTGTCGAAGAAGCGCTGTTCCTCACCAATTTTGCGTCCAAGGTGATCCTGGTTCACCGTCGCGACGAGTTCCGCGCCGAGCGTATCCTGCAGGATCGCCTGTTCAAGAACCACAAGATCGAAGTGCGCTGGAATACCGAGATCGCTCACATCGACGGCTCGGTCATGCCGCCGTCGGTCAACAGCGTCACGCTGCGCGATCTGGTCAGCAACCGTACCTATGACCAGCCGATCGATGGCATTTTCATCGCCATTGGCCACGCACCAGCCACGTCCATCTTCTCGGGCAAGCTCGACATGAAGCCAGGCGGCTACCTGCAGGTAAAGCCCGGCACCACCGAAACAAACGTGCCCGGCGTCTTCGCCGCGGGCGATGTGACCGACGATGTTTATCGTCAGGCCATCACTGCGGCTGGCATGGGCTGCATGGCCGCGCTCGAAGCCGAGCGCTTCCTTGCCGAACATGAACTTGCTGAAGCAGCGGAGTAGATCACCATGATCTTCACATCTGACTTCAGCAAATATCTCTTCTGCCATGTCTCCGCCGTTATGGCAGGCAAGGTTCCGCACCCCGGCTGATCGCCAAGTAGAAAGCGTCAAAAGAAATGCTCGACTGGGACAAGCTCCGGATTTTCCATACCGCCGCCGAGTCGGGCAGTTTCACCCATGCCGCCGAAAAGCTCGGCATGAGCCAGTCGGCTGTCAGCCGCCAGATTTCAGCGCTCGAGGATGACCTCGGCCTCAAGCTCTTCATCCGCCACGCGCGCGGCCTGGTCCTCACCGAAGTCGGCGAGCAGCTGTTCCGCACCGCCCACCGGATGCATTGGGAGCTGCAGCAGGTTGAAACCCAGATGTCGGAAAGTCAGGATGTGCCCACCGGCCCCCTGATCGTTACGACCACCGTGGGCATCGGCTCCACCTGGCTATCCTCGCGGCTAGATGAGTTCCTCAAGCTTTATCCGCTGATCCAGCTCGAAATCCGCCTCAACGACGCCGAGCTCGACCTGGCCATGCGCGAGGCCGACGTGGCCATCCGCTTGCATCGCCCGAACCAGTCCGAAATGATCCAGCGCAAGCTGTTCACGGTCCACAACCACTTCTACGCGTCCAATAAGTACATCGACGAGCATGGCATGCCCTCCAGCGGCGAGCAGCTCGACGACCACCGCATCGTCAGCTTCGGTGAGCCGGTCCCGTCCTATCTCGGCGACATCAACTTCCTCGAACGCATGGGCCGCACCGATTCCACCCCGCGCCGCGCCGCGCTCAAGGTGAACTCGATCTACGGTATGCTGCAGGCCTGCCGCGCTGGCACCGGCATCGCCATGCTGCCCGACTACGTCACCGAGACAGAAGACGGCCTCGTTCAGGTTCTCCCAGAGATCGAACTGCCCGCCTACGAAGCCTATTTCGTTTATCCCCCCGCGCTCAAAAACTCCAAACGCGTCGGCGTTTTCCGCGACTTCCTCGTCGCCAAGGCGAGGGAGTGGAGTTTCTAAGCCAGGTATTGGCCAAGGCGAAGCCGAGTGGTGCACCATACCGGTGAAACATCGTGGCGAGCCTCCTGAGCTTGTCGAAGGACGAACCACTAGGTTGGGGACACCAGCCCCCACTAGCAACTGAACCGGCCTCTCAGTCGTCCACCCTCCCCCTTGCGGGGAGGGTAGTGTAGCTAGGCCGAAGGCCGTAGCGAAACTAGGGTGGGGGGCCGGAAGCCACCATATCGGGGCCAACCACCCCTTGATCCCTCCCCGCAAGGGGGAGGGTGTCGACTGGGAGATCGAAGATTTCCATCACCACCATCGCCTTCGACGCTGACGATACCCTCTGGCAAAACGAGCAGTTTTTCCGCCTCACCGAACAGCGCTTCGCCGATCTCCTGCGCGACTACACCGACGCGCCAGACCTCAATGACCGCCTGATCGCCGCCGTCACCAAAAACCTCTCCTTCTACGGCTTCGGCATGAAGGGCTTTACCCTCTCCATGGTCGAAACCGCACTTGAAGTGACCGATCACCGCGTCCCCGGCACCGTGATCGCCGAAATCCTCGCCGCTGGCCGGGAGCTGCTCAACTACCCCATCGAAACCCTGCCCTATGTCGACCAGACCTTGACCCAGTTGCAGGACAACTATCGCCTCATCCTGGTCACCAAGGGCGATGTGTTCGATCAGGAGCGCAAACTCGCCGCCTCCGGCCTCGCCGAATACTTCGCCGCCGTCGAAATCGTCTCCGACAAGAACGAAGCCACCTATCGCCGCATTTACGAGCGCCACACCGATGGCGCCGACCGCACGGTCATGGTCGGCAATTCCCTGCGCTCAGATATTGTCCCCGCCCTCGCAGCGGGTAGCTATGCGGTCTATATCCCGCACGACCTGACCTGGTCCTACGAACACGCCGACGAGCCAGCCGCCCAGCCGCGCTACGCCAAGACCGACCATATCGGGCAACTCGAAGCCACCATCGCCAAGTTTGGGACGATCGACTAATCTTCGACCACACCTGTTTCGGAGACCTCGATGAAGCTGCCTCTCGCCGTCGCCGCCACGCTTGCTTTGGTCCTGCCCGCGCAGGCTGATGTCACCGGACTAAAACCCGAACAGATCGGCGAAATCTTCTGCCTCGCCGTTCAGGCATCCGACATGGAAGCCCTCGCCGGGCTGCAGACCCCGGACCTGAGCGCCGCCATCGCCGATGCCGAGGTCAAGAACACCGCCTACGAAGCCGCCCATCCAGGTGACAAGCCGCCGCTCGGCAATGGCATCCCGTGGCAAACCTGGATGGATGTAGCCGATACCTGCACGGTCGGCGCTATCGAGATGGACGGCGACACCGCTCGTATTCCCATCGTCTACGTCTTCGATACCAGCCCAAGCGCCAACTACACCGATCACGTCCTGCTGCGCATCGTGCCTGTCGAAGGCGGCTGGCGTGATGCCTGGCGCATCGATGACATCGCACTTGAAGACACCACCTTGCGCGAAACGCTCATTAACTTCTTCAAGCCTTGACGCCTGCCCCTTGCGAGCGCATTTGTGCCCTGTCGTCACAGCCAAGGACACGACCCGTGAACCCCGACTCCCGAAGTCGATCTAGCAACTACCCAGCCAGCACGCCGGCGTGACACATCAGGTCGCGCTGGGCTTGGCTGCCCGCGCATAAGGACCTGAAGAATGCTTCGCATCTATTCCCTTTCAAGCGACCGCCTTGTCCGCAAGGACACCGACGGCCTCACCGACCTGACCGGGCTCGATAAGGGCATCTGGTATGACCTGCTCAATCCCACTCGCGACGAAGAACTCTTCGTCGAGAAGTGCTTTGGCGTGCTGGTGCCCACCCGCGCCGAAATGCATGACATCGAACCATCTGCCCGCCTCTACAACGAAGACGGCGCCGAGTTCATGACCGCAACCGTGCTCAGCAATCTGCGCGAGCACGATCCCCGCAAGGCCCCGATCACATTCGTGCTGCGCGATGCGGTGCTCGTGACGATTCGCTACGACGAATCGGCCACCTTCGCCAATTTCGAGTCGGCCGCCACGCGCCCGAGCGCTTCCCCGCTCCTGACCGGCGAACACATCCTGGCCGGAATTCTCGAAGCCTTCATCGACCAGCTGGCGCAGGCACTCGAAACCGCAGGCGAAGGCCTCGACACCATTTCGCGTGAAGTGTTCCGCTCCAAGGTCAAAGGCGCCACCCGCAAGGCCCGCAACCTTGAGACACTCATCGAAAAGATCGGCAACAAGGGCGATACGCTGACTCTGGTGCGCGAAAGCCTGATCACCATCCTGCGCATCACCACCTTCCACCAGACCAAGCTGCCCGGCACCACCAAGGCGATCCGCGCCTCACGTCCCGATTTCAAAATGATCCAGCGCGACGCGTCGGCCCTCAGCGATCACGCGGGCTTCCTGTCCAACAAGGTCAATTTTCTGCTCGACGCCACGCTGGGGCTGATCAATCTCGAACAGAACGCCATCATCAAGATCTTCTCGGTGGCTGCGGTTGTGTTCCTACCGCCCACTCTGGTCGCCTCGATCTACGGCATGAACTTCGACATTATGCCCGAACTGCACTTCCAGCACGGCTATCCGCTGGCGCTGGGCGGCATGGTGCTGTCGGCCATCCTGCCCTACCTGTTCTTCAAGCGGCGCGGCTGGCTCTGACTCGGCCGGGATTCTTGGGCGATTTGCTGAAACATCATCCAGCGCGCCCAAAAAACCCTCTGGGTGCAAAGCAGCTCAACAAACGCAGATCATTGATTCTATTACGTAATCTAAACAAGCATGCAGAAAGTGCATAGCTAATATGCCGCCTGCCCGATTGTTGAGCATAAGCCCATTCTCTATATCACTCCCAGCACAGCGGGCGCTTCTCCTCCTCCCTTGCGCTCTGCTGCGTTCCCTCCTTGCGGGGGCTTGCTCCCGCATCCTTGTGGCTCCGCTCTCCCCTCGAGCGGGGCCACATTTGTTTTCGGGCCTAGGCATATTTGCATAGCTCCCATACCCAACGCTCCATTGTCGACTTGGCCGCTAGAGTACATATTCGGGTTGTCGCTGAGACGCGCTCCGAATCCTCCTCCCTCGGACCCCGTATCGCGACACCGAACCGAGATCGTATCCTCCTCCCTCGATCAAGGTTCAACGGTAGAGCGCATATCCTCCTCCCTTGCTCTCTACCCCACTTTCGATTTGGCTTCGGCCCAGTCATCAGGCCCTGTCTTCGGACAGGGCCTTTTTTTGCTCTGCAGAAACAAAATTCAAAGCAACGCAACGAACCAGAAAGACCAGCGTTTACAAAGGCGCACTACGCGCGGCTTGGAGATTAACGTGGGCACCTCGGTTCTAATCAGCATTCTCATTACGTTTCTGGTCATTGTGCTTATCCTTTGGCTGGTCCAGCGCCTGCCAATCGAAGCGCGCATTCGCCAGATCGTCCAGATCGTTGTGATTGTCATCGGCATCATCTCGCTGCTCAAATACCTCGCGGTATTCTAAGCGCGCCCTGAGACGCATCGCCTGGCGCGATACGGGTCGAAACGAAGCCCTACCGAAAGGGGGGGCTTTTCGTTTGGTGGGCAATTGCTTGACAACTTGTCGCTGTGCTCACTGCATAGCTGACATTCGCCAACCCGCATTGCTGACCAAAAGGTCAAAATCTATATTGGCTTTGTCGCTGGTGAAGCCGCTCCGTATCCTCCTCCCTCGGACCCGCTTCTTGCGACACCGGATTTAGGTCGTATCCTCCTCCCTCGGCCTGGGTCCAACCAGTTCGGCGCATATCCTCCTCCCTTGCGCTGGGCCATTACTTTCGATTTGGCTTCGGCCCTATCATCAGGCTCCAACTTCGGTTGGAGCCTCTTTTTTTGCCCCCTTCATTCCCGGTAGTTGTGAATCTGCATGGCAGCACTTCGCATTGAACAATTGTGCTAATCACCCCGGCAAATCATAGTGTTTTGACCAAACAAGCAGCGTTCGTGGCGCTGCTCCTCCAAGGTCAGATGCTTCGGCTGATGACCCCATAAGGCCCTGCCCATCCCCTCGGGCGGGGCCTTTCTTTTTCTCTGGCGGTCAAATCTTCCCCCATCCCGGCAAGTTCTGCCGCCCTGCGCGAACAGGCCACTAAGTTAACATTGATTTAACAGTGTTTTTTCCCGGCACGCCGATTGCATGGCACTCCACGATCTTTCGCAGGAGCGCCCGATGGTAGCCATCAACACCAGCTATGTGACCAGCAGCTACTACAAGACCGTGCCCCCTGCCGCCGCGTCGACGGCCAAGTCGACCAGCACCACCGACACATCCGACACCGCCAAGTCCGCGACCTCGGTCACCCTCTCCGACGAAGCGCGTGCCGCGCTCGCTGCCAAGGACTTCGCCGCAGTTCTCGCCGACACCCACACCAAGCTTGTCGCCCTGCTCAAGGACGCCGACCGCACCTCGCCGCTCCAAGGCGGCAAGCTGGCGCTTGATCTCTCCAGCCTTGATCCGCGCGAACTCTACGCCATGACCAGCGATGCCAGCTTCACCAGCGACGATCAGAAGGCGGCCGGCCTCGAAATGCAGCGCCGCTTTGAGGCCGCTCTCGCCGGTCCCGCCGCGCTCGCCAAGGTCACCGGCAACTTTACCGGCCTCTACAAAGCTGCCGCCGAGTATCTCGATAGCCTAGGCGCCGAAGAAAAGGCCGCACCAGACTGGATCGCCGGCCGCGCCGCGGTCACCGATGGCCTCAAGCAATTGCAGGCCGATGCCAAAAAACTGCCCGACGCGGGCAAGGACGATCCGGTCGCCCTCTACCTGGCCCTGGCCGAGGCCGGCAACACCACCCAGCCCGTCGACATTGCCGATGTGGCCACCAGCGCCCGCAAGACCCTCGACAGCCTCTATGCCGAGGCCACCAAGGCTGGCAAAGCCGCGACCTTCAACAAGGCGACCACCAGCGGCACCTTCATCGACATGTCAAAATTCGATAGCCGCACGCTCTCGTCCATCGTGCTCGACAAGACCAATCAGTTCTCGACCCTTGAAGTCAGCGCCGCCCAGTCCGCCATCCGCACCAAGAGCGGCGCGGCGCTGCTGGCCGGCTTCCAGAACGCCGCCAAATCCAGCGACCCCACCGCCTTCAGCCAGAACATCATGTCGATCTTTTCGTCCATGAGCACCGAAGAACGCCAAGCCGCCGGCTGGAGCAACCAGTTCTACCAAACCGCGCTCGACAGCTACCAGTCCACCACCAAACTCCTGCAAATGTTCGCCGACGCCGGTGGATCGGATACCGGCTTTTTGAGCTGGATGGGCTCCAAATAGGCCGCAGGCAAAATCACGCCTGTGGCGTGATTTTAGATTTGGAGGCCATGAGGCCTATGGCCGAATGGCCCAGACGCGTCACAAACGCGATACCCACCCTCCCCCTTGCGGGGAGGGAAGCGAGATAGGACTTAGCCCTTGCTAAGTCCGTGATCGAGCAGGAAGGGGGTATCTCTCAGCATACGCGATGGCAGAAACCCAGCCTCAGACAATCCCCGCACAAAACGCCTGGATCCGCTTCACAGCCTCTTCCAGTTCCGCATTGCTCGCCGCATAGCTCAACCGAAAATGCCCCGGCAGCCCAAACGCCGCGCCATGCACCAGCGCCACGCCGGTCTCTTCCAGCAGCGCCAGCACGAAATCCTCGTCGGTCACCAGCTTGGTGCCACCCGCGCTGGTCTTGCCCAGTAGCCGCTGGCATGACGGGAACACATAAAACGCCCCCTCCGGCGTCAGACAATCGAGTCCCGTATTGGCATTGAGCCCGGCCACCACCAGATCGCGGCGCTGCTGGAACACCGCGCGCCACTCGGCCAAAAACTCCTGCGGCCCGTTGAGCGCTTCCACCGCAGCCCATTGCGAGATCGAGCTTGGATTGGTCGTCGACTGCCCCTGCAGCTTGGTCATCGCCGCCAGCAGCGGACGCGGGCCCGTGCAATAGCCGATGCGCCAGCCGGTCATGGCGTGCGACTTGGACACGCCATTCATCGTCAGCGTGCGCGGCTGCAGCTTTGGTTCGACCTGCGCGATGGTGGCAAACGTGCCGCCGTCATAGACCAGCACTTCATAGATATCGTCTGTCAGGATGTGCACATGCGGATGGCGCAGCAACACGTCGGCCAACCCGCGCAGTTCCTCAGCCGAATAGGCCGCGCCCGTGGGGTTGGATGGCGTGTTGAGCAGCAGCCACTTGGTCTTGGGCGTGATCGCCGCTTCCAGAACCTCGGGGCTCAGCTTGAAGCCCGTCGTAGCATCAGCCACCGCAAACACCGGGTCAGCGCCGCACAGCCGCACGATTTCGGGATAGCTCACCCAATAGGGCACCGGCACCACGACTTCGTCGCCGGGGTTCAGCGTCGCCATCAGCGCATTGAAAATGATTTGCTTGCCACCCGAGGACACAAAGCAGTCGGCAGCCGTGACATCGAGCCCGTTGTCGCGCCGGAACTTGGCCGCCACGGCTTCCTTGAGCTCGGCAATGCCATCGACATTGGTGTAACGGGTTTTGCCCGCGTCCATCGCGGCCTTGGCAGCGTTGCGCACATTTTCCGGGGTATTGAAGTCAGGCTCGCCGGCCGACAGCGCAATGATATCGCGCCCCTCCTGCGCCATCACGCGGGCCTTCTGGGTAATCGCAACCGTCGCCGACGGCGCCACACGCCCCAAAGCCTCAGACAAGAACCCCATCACCGCCTCCTGTTAATTCGCAGGTGTGATAGAGCGCCCCCACGCGTCGGGCAAGGCCTATGACGGCGCGGCTGTACTGGCTCGCACCACCAATTGCACATCCAGCATCTGCCGCCCTTCCGGGCCATCACCGTCAAGGATTGCCAACACCGCCCGACGCCCCAATTCGGCAATCGGCTGCGACACCGTCGTCAGCGGCGGCACCGACTCGGCGGCTTCTGGCACCCCGTCGAAACCGACAATCGACACATCGCCTGGCACCGCAATGCCACGCCGCTTCAGCCAGTCCATGGCGATCAGCGCAATCCGGTCCGACATGGCCAGAATGGCCGTTGGGCGCGGGCCATTGGCGAACAGATCCTCGAGGCACGCCACAACGCTCTCCTCGTTGTTTCGCGTCTCAAACACGGTGATCTCGTCGCGCGCGATCCCCGCCGCCTCAAGCACCTGCCAATAGCCGGTGATGCGATCATGGGAGGTCGTATAGAGCGATGCATCCGCCTCGGCTGCCGTCACCCGACCAAAATGGCGCTCGCTATACTCCGTGCTGAGCACGGCGAACTTGCGGTGTCCCAGGTCCACCAGATGCCGCGCCGCCGACGCCGCCCCACCAATATTGTCGACCACAATGGCCGGAACGCTGCCATCGTCGGTGCCCAGCGACAGCGCCATGAACGGCAATTGCCGTTCGCGTGTCAGCTCCACCAGCCGGTCGCCCCCATCGACACACAGCAGCACAAAGCCATCGACCAGCGCGCTCTGAATATTCCACGCCAGCTTTTCGGGGTTGCCCGCCGATACCAGCGACAGCCCCGCCCCATTGGCGTCGCAGGCGTCGGAAATGCCCGCCATCAACGCCCGCGCATAGGGGTCTTCGAAGAAGTACTTCATCGGCTCTACTGTCGCGACGCCAATGGCATTGATCTTGCCCGCCCGCAGCAGCCGCCCGGTCAAGCTAGGCCCCGCATAGCCAAGCTCCTTGGCCACCGCCAGCACATGCTCGCGCACTTCCTCGCGCACCACGTCGGGCTTGCTGAACACGTTGGACGCGGTGCCCTGCGATACACCCGCCGCCTTCGCCACGTCCTTGAGCTTGATGCTGGTCTCGGCCTTGTTGTTCACGTCCGCCTGCTCCCTGCTTGGGCATTGAACTAACACGGTTCTTGTATCGGTTCAAATTTGCCTTGACTCCGTCCATGTCAAGGCGCATTTTTGAACCGATTCAAGAAACCTCACATCTGGATATTGAACCGATTCAAAAGGACTTTCCAAATGATACCCGCAAGCTACATGTTCAAGGACATCTATCACCAACACTGGGAACAGCCCGACGCCCCGGCGTCTGCCGAACAAAACCACGCCCCAAAAGGCGGCCTGCTGACCCCGCTCGCACACTTGCTTCGCGCCATCACGACCCGTCGCAAATCAGCAACCGGCTACCAGATCAGCAGCCCCGCCTATGACTAGTCAACCTTGGGAAACATCCCGGTATCGGCGCTAGATCCCGATGCCGGGCTCCCGACGCAGCATCACGCCCTGCACGCGCCAGCCCTGGCCCGGCTCGTCGGCAAGTTCATACAGCGCTTCATAGAGCGACTGGTTTGCCCCGACGAACTTGACGACCTGCACCACCGCCGTGTCACCGGCCTTGCTGAATTCGCCAAAACTGTGTGAGCGGGACTCCACGATTGCCGCATATCCCGACGCCGCGATCACCGCGTAAAACGCCTCCGGCTGGCCCTCGAAACGGGTCCGAAACCCCTCCCCCGCCAGTGCCAGCGCCGCCGCGCCATCCTTGGCGCGGAACGCCTCGATCTGCCCGGTTACCGTCGCATGCCAGGGCGTCGATTCACTTTGCGCCAGCGCCGGAACGACCAGAGCCATCACCATTAATGCGACTGCGAAAATCCCGCGCATGGTCGTCTCCCGTTGGGTGGCTGCATTAACGGGGTGTTAACCATGCCACAGTTCCGCCCTCAAATGGTACGCGACCCACCCAATTCGCCTCAAATTGGAAACGCATTCATCAGGCTTAGTTTAGCGCATCACAACGACAAGGCACGACGTCGATCCCATGCACAAATCTACGTCCCCCAAGCGGAAAAGTTTCAAGGTTTACGCCATCTCCTCAACGGCCGTTCTGGTCGGCGGGGTGGCCACGGCCCTGATCGCCGGCGTCACACCGGCAACTGCCGCAAATCTTGCGCACCAGCCCGACGCCCAGATCGTGGCGTTCATGCTGCCGCTGACCATTCTTGTTCTTGCGATGTTGTTCGAAGTCGCGCGCATTGCCTTGCGCGGCAATATCCCGGTGCAAGCCCGGGCTTCCCGTTCGGCCCGCCTGCAGTGGTCCACCGACCGCGCAGAGGGCTGAGCCTCCAAAGCTCTCCTGACCAACTGGGCTGGCCTTGTGCCAGCCCTTTTTCTTTGGCCGTTCAGACCATCGACTTATTGCCGCCAGCAGCATGCTGGTCCAAACTCGTGGTGAGGAGGAAATCAACATGCTTGTCGAGACCATCCTGCAAACCAAGGGTGTCGTCGTTCACACCCTGCCCGAAACGGGCACACTGGGCGACGTCGTCGCCGCGCTCAACAGCCACAATATTGGTGCCGTCGTCATCACCGATGTCGGTGGCGATATCATCGGCATCCTGTCCGAACGCGACATCGTGCGTCGCCTCGGCAAAGATCCTGCCGGCGCCCTGAGCCTGCGCATCGGCGATTGCATGACGCGCAGCGTCGTGACCTGCACTCGCAATACCGACCTCGATGAGGTCATGGAGCGCATGACTCGCCAGCGCATTCGCCATATGCCTGTTGCCGATCACGGTCACCTGCTCGGCATTGTGTCGATTGGCGACGTGGTCAAGCACAAGATCGAGGAGATCGAGCGCGAAGCCGAAGTGCTCAAGGAGTACATCGCCAGCTAGGCCGCAGTTGCCCCATGCCCGCTCCCCGGCTAGCATCGCGCCAGCTAGGGGGCCGGCATGAAACGGTTTGTGTACTGGGCGCTCGGCATCCTCGCCGCGCTTGCCATTGTGTTGTTCCTCGCCATTCGCTTCAGCCCATGGCCTGCGGTGGCGCTGATCCAATACGTCTTCGCCCAGGGCGACGCCGCCTCCGAAGCGCGGCTTGAAAAGCACGTCCCGCCCGGCCTCGTCAGCCGCACCAGCCTGCCCTATGGCGGCGGCACCTCCGAAATCTTCGACATCAACCTGCCCCCCAATGCCAGTGGCCCACTCCCGGTCATCGTCTGGGTCCATGGCGGCGCCTGGATCGCCGGTAGCAAAGAAGGCGTCTCCAACTATCTCAAGGTGCTGACCGGCTATGGCTACGCCACCGTCGGCCTGGAATATTCTACCGGCTTCGGCACCACCTATCCAACGCCCGTCCGGCAGGTGAACGCCGCCCTGGGCCACATCGAGACCCACGCCGCCGATCTCGGTATCGACCCCAGCCGCATCATTCTTGCCGGCGATTCCGCCGGTGCCCAGCTTGCCGCCCAGGTCGCCAATCTCACCACCGACGCCGACTATGCCCGCGCCGTCGACATCGAACCAACCATCACCGCCGACCAACTGGCTGGCGTCCTGCTGGTTTCTGGCGCCTATGACATGCAGCAGGTTCGCGACAGCGGCGACATGTCATGGTTCATCAATGCGGTACTCTGGGCCTATTCCGGCGTCAGCGACTTCTTCGACGACGACCAGTTCGAGCTCGCCTCGGTCGGCCGCTACGTCACTGCCAGCTTTCCGCCCGCCTATGTCACCAGCGGCAATGGCGACCCGCTCGCCCCGCAGGCCGTCGCCCTCGTCGACCGCCTCACAGCGCTCGACGTTCCGGTCGAAAGCCTCTTCTTCGCCGCCGATCACCAACCTGCGCTGCCGCACGAATATCAGTTCAATCTCGACACGCCCGAAGGCCAGCAATCCCTCCAGCAAATGCTGGCTTTTATCGCCCAAAGGGTGGACCCGACTCCATAACCAGTCGGCGTTCATTACCAACCTGACCAAGTGTTCATCCCACCGCAAGGTCAGGAACAGGCGACCCATCCTATGTTGACGATACCGGATCACCCGGCTCCCATGCAAAGGATCTACCCATGAAGACGATCACCTCGACCGCCATTGTGGCCCTGATGACAGCCACTATCGGCCTGTCCGCAGTTGCCCCAGGGTTTGCACAGACGCCAACCGCGCCAGTCCAGGCCGAACAGCAAAAGTCCTTCCGCCCTGACAATCAGGGCCCACGTCACGGCGGCCCACGCGGCGGCGGCGACTTCCTCAATTTCGACCGCGGCTCCGAAGCCGTGGAAATTGCCCTGGTGCGCCTCAGCCACCGCATCGAGCTGACCGCCACCCAGCAGCCGCTGTTCGACGCATTCAAGACCGCCGCCCTCACCGCCGCCACCGACTTCACCAAGGTGACTGACGCCCTGCGCCCCGCCGCGCCAGTCGAAGGCCAGACGCCAACCCCACCAGCCTTCTCCGAGCGCCTCGACAACAGCATCAAGCTGCAGGCCGCTCGTCTGGACGCTCTCGAAGCCATCCAGCCATCGGCCAAGGCCTTCTTTGATAGCCTGACCGCCGAACAGCAGATGGCCCTCGCTCCCCAGCGCCCAGATCGCAATGGTGGTCCCGGCCTCAATCGCGGCCCAGGCAATATGGGTCAGCCCGGTGGCCATGGCCACGGCCCACAGGGCGGCCCCGGTGCTCCACCCGCACCACCAGCGCCCGCAACGAACGGCTAAACCGTCTCCGTAGCGTCGCCCCGCAAACCCTCACCCGGCGACGCTACCCGGCACCATCTCCGCCCCCGAGATGGCGCTGCGCGAACCCCGCCCCTCAACCGGTCGGGGTTTGCTTTTGTCCAACCATCCTCTACCAATCGAGGTCCCACCGACTGGACACGCACCATGACCGCCCTGCCCCTCGATCCGGCTCGCATCCGCGCCGAGTTCCCCGCCTTTGCCGAACCGTCCCTGCAGGGTCAGGCCTTCTTCGAAAATGCCGGCGGCTCCTACACGTCGCGCGCGGTGCTCGCCAAGCTCGACCATTATTACCGCGCCACAAAAGTGCAGCCCTATGGCTATTACCCGACATCAATCGAAGCTGGCGAGGCGATGGACCTCAGCTTCACCCGCATGGCGCAGGCGCTCAATGTTACCGCCGACTGGATTCATTTCGGCCCCTCGGCCTCGGCCAATACCTATGTGCTGGCCAAAGCCTTCGGCGAGTATTTGCAGCCCGGCGATGCCATCATCGTCACCAATCAGGATCACGAAGCCAATTCCGGTAATTGGCGGCGGCTGGCCAAAATGGGCGCCGAAATCCGCGAGTGGAAAGTCGATCCGCAGACCGGCCGCCTGTCGCTGGCCGATCTCGACCGTCTGCTCGACGCCAAGGTCAAGCTCGTCGCCGCGCCGCATTGCTCCAATGTCGCGGGCGAAATCAATCCCATCGCCCAGATCGCCGCCAAGGCCCACGCTGTTGGCGCAGTCACCGCCATCGACGGCGTCAGCTACGCACCACACGGCCTGCCTGATCTTGAAGCGCTTGGCGCCGACATCTATTTCTTCTCGGCCTATAAGGTCTTTGGCCCGCATCAAGGCGTCATGGCCGTGCGCCCCGAACTGGCCATGGCCCTCCCCAATCAGGGTCACTTCTTCAACGACAGTAAGCCACGCTATCGCCTGACCCCGGCCGGCCCCGACCACGCCCAGATCGCCGCCTCGTCCGGCATTGTCGACTATCTCGAAACCGTCGCGGCCATCGCAGGCGATAGCGTCGAAGGCGCCGATCCCTTCCGCCGCGCCCACTCAGCCATGCGCGCCCAGGAAATCGCCCTGGCGACTCCCCTGCTCGACTATCTGCGCCAGAAAAACTCCGTCCGCCTCATCGGCCCCGACGATCCCGCCAGCCGCGCGCCCACCATCGCGCTGGCCCTCAACGAACCCGGCGCCGTCGTCGCCTCACGCCTTGCCAAACACGGCATCATGGCCGGCGGCGGCCACTTCTACGCCTACCGCCTCCTCGAAGCCGTCGGCATTGCCCCCACCCACGGCGTCCTCCGCCTCTCCTTCGTCCACTACACCAGCCCCCAAGAAATCCAGCAACTGATCGCAGCATTGGATGCGGAATTGAAATAGGCGAACAGTTCCCTACCGCGGAGTAGTTCCCGCGATGAAAGTGGAAGACATGTCTAATGAGCTGATCCCTCAGTCGGCCACCCTCCCCCTTGCGGGCTTCGATCGGTCCCGCAGGGCAAATCGCTCCAGTGGAGCGATTTGAGGAGAGAAGGCCATGAGAGCTGCGCTCGAATGGCGAGGAAGCGAGATAGGAGTTAGCTTGCTAACTCCGTGATCGAGCAGGAAGGGGTATCTCTCCGAGAGCACAATGCTCGCGTGTCCCCCACCCTAGATCCCTCCCCGCAAGGGGGAGGGCGTCGACTGACACACCGAAGAATAAGCCCCACCGCGCTCCAACCACCCCCGAGTCTCACCCCATGTCCCGCCCCGTCGCCGCCCTGCTGCTTCTCATCTGCACCATGCTTTGGGGCTTCGCGTTCATCGCGCAGAAAACCGCGATGGATAACATGGACCCGCTGACCTTTGCGGGTGTGCGCTACCTGCTCGGCGGTCTTCTCGTCCTGCCGATCGCGCTTTGGGAACGCCGCCGTCGTGCCACGCCGCTGACCATGGGCAATTGGCTTCTGATCCTTGCCATGAGCGCGATGTTCTTTATCGGCTCCTACCTGCAGCAGGCCGCTCTCTCCTCGACCACCGCCACCAATGCGGGCTTCCTCACCGGCCTCTACGTGTTCTTCGTGCCCCTGCTCGGCTACGTGCTGTTTCGCACCCGCCCACACCCGATCATTCTGGTCTGCGTGCCGCTCGCTCTTGTTGGCATTTACTATCTGAACGGAGGCGGCCTCCACAGCTTCAACAGCGGCGACGGCATGCTGGTCATCAGCGCCGCCTTCTGGGCCATGCACGTTATTCTACTGGGTAAAGTGGCGCGCGAAACCGGCCTGCCGATCTTTGTGTCCGCCGTCAGCTTCCTGCTCGCTGGCGTCGTCGCCTCGGGTCTGGCCTTCGCCTTTGAAACCCCGACCATGGAAGGCATCAGCGCCGGCTGGATCGAGATTGCCTATGTCGGCATTCTGTCGACCGCCGTGGCTTTCACCTTCCAGGCCATCGGCCAGCAATATGTGCCGCCCGCCAATGCCGCGATCATTCTGTCGGCGGAAAGCCTGTTCGCGGCCATTGGCGGCGCCCTGCTGCTGGGCGAGCGTCTGCCGCCCATCGGCTATGCCGGGGCTGCCCTGATTTTCTTTGCGGTGCTGGCGGTCGAAGCCATCCCGCCGCTATGGGCGAGACGGCGCATTCACGTGCCGCGAACGACCAATTAGTCGTAGCGGAACAGCCGATAGGTCTTGCAGATGATAAAGGCCACACAGCCCTGCAACTTGATCTCGTCCTCGCCGACCATGGTGATCGTGCCGCCGGCCGACTGACCGAAAATGTGCAGGTCGCCCTTCCACTGGTTGTCCGACACCTTCTTGGCGTGATCGATCAGCAGGGTGTTGAGATATGGCATGTTCTCGTCATTGTCGGCGCCGCGCCCAAGCCAGATCAGCGTACCGCACAGCTCGGTCTTGTCCGCGCCGCAGAGCTCGACGCTGTACCGCGAGTCCTGCATCTCGATTTCCCAGGTGCCCTCAGGAGAGGCAGCCATTGCCGGCTGTGCCATCGTAAAAAGGGCGCCAAGCAACAGGGCAAATTTACGCATAGAAGAACTCCATTTTCAGCAGCATTACTCTGCCACAGCCAACCTGAACTGCAACTGAACGAATTACAAAACGCCGTCATCCTCGCGTCATGCAGGCCCATTAGGTTGCGATCATCCCGGCCTACCCCGGCTCGGATCGCCGCGCCCCGCGTCCCCACGTTGCGCCCGGCCTATTGGAGAGCCCGGCCGCCAACCCCGGTTCTCTCCCGCCGAACCTGTCGGCATTTGGCCGCCCCCGCCGGGCGGCCTCTTTTTTGGCGCTGCTACAGCCGCTCCATCACGATAGTCCGCACCGGCGTGCCCATTTCGGTGTCTGGATGCTCGTCCACTTCCACCCAGCCCCGCGACAGGTAAAAGTCCCGCGCCCGCACATTGAACGCCCGCACATCCAGCAGCCGCGCACCTTCACCTTCTGCCGCGTCCATCAACACGCCACCGATCCCGGTGCGGATCGCCCAGCTATCGACATGAATGGCGTGCAGGTGGCCAACATCAAGATGATACATGCCCACCACCACGCCGCCGCGCTCCGCGACCTTGAAGGCGCCCAGATACATATCGACATAACCGTTTGCCGGCCGCTCGGCATCATAGCGCGCCACACTCGCCGCGCTCACATGCGGCGCCCAATGCGCCCGCCACGACCGATCGAGCAGCGCCTTGAGCGCCTCAGCATCTTCCGGCCGAGCCGGACGAACCGTGATTTCCACCTTGCGCCCTCGCAATGAACTGTTGATCGTTGCGCGCCATAGCTTCATGCCACGTCGCGCAGGGTCTATTGCCTAACCACACGCATTGCCGCAACCCGCGAGATCGGCGCCGACATGGCCAAGCTATACTTCTCCTACGCAGCCATGAATGCCGGCAAGTCCACCTTGCTGCTGCAGGCCGCCTATAACTATCGCGAGCGCGGCATGCGGCCCCTGCTCTACACATCCTCGCTTTATGTCGAAAACGGCATCGGCCTCATCTCCTCGCGCATCGGTATTTCCGAACCCGCGCAGCTCTATTCCACTGAGGACGACCTGTTTCACTCCATCCACGAAGAGCTTGAAGTCGGCAAGGTCGACTGCGTCTTCGTCGATGAGGCCCAGTTCCTCACCCCCGAACAGGTCTGGCAACTCGCCCGCGTCAGCGACCGCCTCAAAATTCCGGTCATGTGCTTTGGCCTGCGCACCGATTTTCAGGGCAAACTCTTCCCCGGCTCGCAGCAACTGCTTGCCATTGCCGATGTGCTGCGGGAAATTCGCACCATCTGCGAATGTGGCGCCAAGGCCACCATGGTCGTGCGTCAAAGCGCCGAAGGCCGCGTGCTGACCGATGGTGAACAGGTGTCGATTGAAAAGTCAGTCTACATTTCCCTCTGCCGCAAGCACTGGGAAGAGGCTGTTGGCCGCTGGCCGGTAAAAGGACCATGACCCATGAATAGCGACGCTACCGAACCCAAGGGTGCCCTCACCATCCGCACCCTGGCCATGCCAGCCGATACCAATCCGGCCGGCGACATTTTCGGCGGCTGGGTGCTCAGCCAGATGGATATTGCCGGCTCCATCGCCGCCCATGAGCGCGTACAGGGCCGCACCGTCACGGTTGCCGTCGAAGCCATGACCTTCATCGCTCCGGTCAAGGTCGGCGATGTGCTGTGCATCTATTGCACCGTCGAGCGCGTCGGTAACACCTCCATCACCGTCGCCATGGAAGCGTGGGCCCGCCGCAACCGGCTGGCCGACCGCGTCAAGGTCACCGAAGGGCGCTTTGTTTACGTGTCGATCGGCGAAGACGGCCAGAAGCGCCGCATCGATCCCTGATCGTTCAGCCAGCGTTCAGAATGGCGCCGATAAATACGCCCTACACGTCGCGGTGCCCCAGTTCGTCGAGTTGGGACAAGGCTCCGTAGACACTCAACAAATATCACGTTCGGGAACTCTTTTCAGTGTCCTCCCGTTCATGAGACAACAAGGGCCAAGACTCACCGACCGCCAGAGCGTCATCCCACAACGGGGCTGGTCGGAGAGCATGAGGAGCGCCACATATGAAGCGTACTACCCGTAAGATGTTGCTGAATTTCGCTACCGGTATCGCCGTCGCGGCCACAGCCGCAGTGGTATTCCTGCCCGCCGCTTATGCAGCGCCAGGAGTTGTTACGGCCAACGTCAATGTGCGTTCCGGCCCCGGCACCAATTACCCGGTCATCGATACAGCGCGCACCGGTACCCGTGTTGATGTGCAGCAGTGCCAGGGTTCGTGGTGCTATGTCACCAATAACGGCCGCCCAGGCTGGGTCTCGGCGACCTATCTGAGCGCTGGCCAGTCAGGCGCAACGCCAGTCAATCCAACCCAGCCCGGCCTGTCCTTCGGCTTCTCGACCGGCCCCGGCGGCCCGACTTTCAACTTCGGCGTCGGCCAGCCACAGGTTCAACCCCCGATCATCGTGCAGCCGCCAGTCGTGCGGCCGCCGGTTCAGCCTCCGATCGTGGTTCAGCCACCGCGTCCAGGCCCAGGGCCAACGCAGCCACCACGTCCGCCACGCCCACCGATCATTGATCCAGTGCCAGTGGCCGCCGAAGTGTGCTTCTACGACCAGCGCGGTTTCCGTGGCCCAAGCTTCTGCCTTGAGTCCGGCGACAATGTTGCCAATCTGAACAACTGGGCTGACCGTATCTCGTCCATCGAGAACCGTTCGGGTCTTGAAGTTCAGGTCTGCACACAGAGCAATTATCGCGGCTGCCGCACCTACACCACATCCAGCTCGCAGCTGGGCGACTATGACGACTACATCGTCTCGGTCCGCGTCCGCTAGAAGCAGCGACGGCTAATCATGAAAGGGCGCAGCTTTTGCTGCGCCCTTTGCTTTTGCGCACTTGGAGCGAACCCGCCGCCAAGCTATGGTGCGGCAGCAAATCAGTACCGGAATCCATAAATGCGCCAAATCGGCCGCCTCTCGACCGCACTTGTTGCCAGTTTTGTGGCATTCATCCTGCTCTTTTCAGCGCCTGTCATGGCTGCCGAAGCAGGCACGCACGCCTGGAGCACCAAGACCCTCGTCCTGCGCGCTGGCCCCGGCCGCGAATATCAGCCGACCGGCAATCACATCCAGGCCGATGTCGCCATCAAGGTGCTGCGCTGCCAGACCATCTGGTGCAATGTTGAAGGCCCCGGCGGCCGCGGCTGGACCGCAAAGCACGCCATCGATTTCGGCCTTGGCCCCAACACCGCCGTTTATCGCACGCCTGGCCCGCGTCAGGTCTGCTTCTACCAGGGCGCCAATTACACCGGCAAAGAATACTGCTTCGGCGCCGGCGTGGTGGTGAAGGATCTGGCCCTGCTCGGCCTCGACAACGCCTTCTCCTCGGTCAAACTGAGCGGCGGCGCCAATGTTGCCGTCTGCCGCGACCGCTTCTTCCAGAGCTATTGCGAACGCGTCATCACGCCCCAGCCAGTGCTCGACCAGTACCTGCGCGGCGCGCTGTCTTCCATTCAGGTCTACTGATTTCAACGACGCTTTCAGCGCGTTTTCTGCCTTGAACGGCGCTGCTCCATCCGGGCGGCGCCGTTTCACTTTAGGAAAATCTGCCGACATTTGACTTGACGCTAAGCCGCTCACACCAAATAGCTTATGGCTGATTTTGGTCCTCCAGAGCGATGCGCGTATGCCCCCAGCCTACCCCCTGGCGCCCGTCCGAACCGAAGCCCTGCTGCGCATCCAGGCTGCCGCGCTTCAAGCCCACCCCAAATTCGATCAAGCCCTCCACCTCTACACGCGCGGCGTCTCCGACTATCGCGAAGCCAATCACGGCATCGGCAAGCTGACCGCCAACGAAGACCGCTACCGGGCACTCAATTTCTTCTTCTACCTCTGGGCCGAAAGCGTCGCCAAAGGCGAAGGCGGCGCCGTCACCTATAGCGCGCTGTTTGAAGTCTGCCGTCGCGGCGAGGTCACCACGCGCACCCTCAAGACCATGCTGGCTCTGGCCATTTTCACCGGCTTTGCCGAACGGCGTCCCCACCCCACCGACCGCCGCAGCAAGCTCTACATTCCCACCGCGCGCATGATCGCCTTCCCCGATTACTGGATCACGCCAGCCGCTGCCGCCAACGACCTGCTGCTGCCCGGCGCCGACCGCGTCCGGCGTCTGCGCGACGATCCTGACCTGCTGGTCCATTTCTTCCGCAGTTCCGGCCGCGAATTTGGCGCCGGCGTCCAGCCGATGACCATTCAGCCCGAATTCATGGCCTTTTACGGCAACAAGGAAGGCGGCAGCGCCATGGTGATGGCGCTCTTGCTTGCCGATATGGAAAACCTGCCCCCGCCCAATCGTGCCGAAATATCGCGCCGCTTTGGCCTGTCCAAAAGCCAGGTCACCCAGTTGATCGCCCAGGGCCAGGCTGCCGGCATGCTACAGATCAGCGACGGCGTCGTCCGCGCCACCCAGACACTGCACGACGACCACGCCGAATGGACCGCCCTGTGCCTTGCCTTTCTCGACCCGCATATGTGTCCGCCCGACCACGTCGCCTAGGAAAAAAATCGGGTACGTTTCTAACCGCGACACGCAAAAACGGCGCGGCTATCAGCCAAGGCAAGGTTGAACATCTACTCGGCGACGCAAACCCACCGCATCGCCGTTCTGGGGGCATAAATGGTGAGTTCTCTTTCTTTCAAACGCGCTGTCGCAAGCAGCGTGCTGACGCTAACGCTGGCCGCGCCGGTTCTGGCCGCGCCACCTGTCGCCCCTGATTACAAGGCGGAATACGAAAGCCAGCACGGCCTTGAAATGATTGGCGTCAAAGCCGCGTGGGACAAAGGCTTCACCGGCAAAGGCGTCCTTGTCGGCGTAACCGATACCGGCCTCGAAATCGGCGCAGGTCTGCATCCAGATCTGGTCAATAGTTACAGCGGCATATCATTCGACGGATTCGGCGTTGGCATGACAGACCTCCACGGCCACGGCACGCATGTCGCCGGCATTATTGCAGCGGCACGCGACGGCATCGGCATGGTGGGTGTCGCCTATGACTCCAAGATTGTTCCCATTCGGTTTCTGACTGGAACCGCAGGCGACCCAACAGCTCCAACCGAAGACATTCTCAACTTTGGGATCGACAACGGCGTTCGTATTTTCAACGCATCGTGGGGCGCAGATGGCGACCACACGGATATAGGCCCGCGGCTGACTGACGATGATACGCCCGAGAGCCGCGCATTCCGTCGGCTGGTAAGCTCTGACTCGGTAATTGTCTTTGCTACTGGAAACGACCTGGACAAGGGCTTTACCGAACCAAGCATCAATGCCGCTCTGCCCTACTACTTTCCCGAACTGCAACCAGCCTGGCTGGCAGTGACGTCTGTAAACCGCGCGGGCGATCAGGCCTGGTACGCGCAGGGTTGCGGCGTTGCGGCCCTTTGGTGCGTAGCAGCCCCAGGTGGCGACACCACCGACCGACCTGAGGACGGTATCTATTCTGCATGGAAGGGGAAGACCTACCTCCATGAACAGGGCACTTCGATGGCCGCCCCGCACGTCACCGGTGCGCTCGCCATCGCCCGCCAGATGTATCCCAATGCCCGGATGCAGGACCTCTCCCAACTGGTCCTCAACACCGCCACCGACATCGGGGAAAAGGGCATCGACCCGACCTTTGGCTGGGGTCTGCTGAACATCACCAATATGGTCGCCACCCAGTCAGCCGAAGCTGGCTCGATCTACGCGCAGGCTGGTTGGGCCCAGTCCGCCACCCTTGATCGCGTCATCGATCAGGTCAGCGGCCGCCGCGCCGTCACCGAGAAGGACGGCACCCCGTTCTGGGTCACCCCATTCGGCGCCTTTGGCGGCCTCTCCTCCGGCAATCCAGATTTCGCAGGCACCTACACGACCACCGGCGTGGTCGCAGGTCTCGATCTCTACAGCGACAAGCAATGGCGCGCCGGTATCACCCTCGGCACCAGCGGCCACGGCTTCAGTTCCGACACCGGCAATAGCGCGTCCGATTTCGGCCTCCATGGCGGCGGCTACCTCTCCTATGACAACAGTCAGGTCTTTGCCGATCTGGTCATCGGCGGCAGCGGCTTCTGGGGCCAGACCACCCGCAACACCGCTCCGGGCCTCACCGGCACCGTGCTGGGCGGCAGCTTGGGCAATGTCGGCGACCACTCCGATTTCGCCCTCTGGGGCGATCTACGCGGCGGCGCCCATGTCGATCTCAACAGCGTCTCCCTGTCGCCCTACGCCTTCGCCCGCGCCGTCAGCCAGAACCTTTCCGGCGTCGTCGAAACCGGCAACAATGCGCTGGTGCTCGACGTCGTCTCGGCAACCCATCGTCGCCTCGAAGTCGGTATCGGCTTTGAAATCGCGGCAGCGCCCATCGCGCTCGAAGCCTACTCGCTGACCCCATCGCTCGATCTGGCCTATGGCCGCGTCATCGGCGATGACTATGCCCGCGATTTCGCGCTTCTCGGCACGTCCTTCCAGACCGCCACCGACACGCCCGGCCCCGATGTGCTGCATCTGGGCGCTGCCCTGACCCTCACCAGCCTCACCGGTCCGCTCGACGCCAAATTCGCCTATCAGGGCGACTACCGCGCCGGCGCTTCGACCCACACGGTTTCGGCGAAAATATCGGGCCAGTTCTGATCCCAATCGAGAGGCGGCATCACCGCCGCCTCTTCCTCGCTGCGCAGCAGATGCGTGCAGCGAACACAGCATAGCGCACGATTTGCAAAGTCTGCCAGCCCGCTCGGGCAGTTGGCATTCACCCGCGAACTGGATTACGAAGAACACTCTGCAATTTTTTCGCGAGTGACATCATGGGTTTCTTCGACGACATCAAGAACAAGGTTCTCGGCGCACCAGCTGCAACCACGGCCACGCCAGCACCGGCTCCGGCCCCAACGGTCAACGTCGCTCAGCAAGCTGCCATTGATGCGGGCATCGCCGCCGCCAACAAGGTGATCGCCGACGCCGTCGCCGCCAATGCCGCCGCCGCCGCTTCTGCCAAGTCCGTCGACGTTGCTGCTGTGCTCGACGCTGCCGTCGCCAAGTCCGGCCAGAAGCTCGACTGGAAGCACTCCATCGTCGATCTGCTCAAGGCGCTCGATCTCGACAGCTCGATCACCGCACGCAAGACGCTGGCCGACGAACTCGGCTACACCGGCGACAAGTCCGATTCCGCCACCATGAATGTCTGGCTGCACAAGCAGGTCCTGACCAAGCTCGCTGCCAATGGCGGCACCGTGCCTGCCACCCTGCTTGCCTAAAACCGAATTCCGGGGGCCATCACTAGGTGGCCCTCGATGCCCGGCCCGCGCGCCGGTTCCTGACACCGCCTGTCAGCAGCGCCTGTTCCCTCTCCGTTCGATAACGGTTAAGTTCTGCGGAACATTGCATAAGCGCGGCTCGTTCCCCATTTGAGTCGCCTCTCCAAGCACATTGGTATTCTCATGGCCGATAAGTCAGCACGCCCCGGCAAAGCCGAGTTCTCCATCGACGACTTCCTCGGCGAGATCGAGAAGGCCGAGGATATGGCTGCAAGCAAGCCGCTTTACGCCGAGCGCATGCGCAACAAGCGCGCGCTGGACCGTGCCGACCAGAAGGTCGCCGCCGACGCTGCTGCCGCCGAAGAAGCCGCTGCCAAGGCCGCCGCGCAGGCTGAGAAGAAAAAGACCGCCCTCGAAAAGCGCCGCACCACGAAGTCCAGCCACGACAGCGTCACCGGCATGAGTGCCAAGGCGCCCAAGTCCAAGGCCAATTCCGTCGAGCGCGTCGATTTCTCCGGCATGGGCGAAAGCCCGCAGGCCGGTTTCGGCCACATGCCGTCCGCCGCCGCGCTCAACGCCCGCGATGCCGCCGCCGATCCGGAGGCGCAGGCCAAGCTGCGCGAAGCGCTCGACGCGTCGGTCAAAAAGAACAAGGCCCGCAAGGGCGAGAGCTTCGAAAACGCCCAGACCGTCGGCATCACCGCCACCGTCAAGGCGCTCGAACAGATCATCCTGCATGGCCGCAAGGAGGTGGAAGGCTCCTCCCCCTGGGTGCCGCACAAGGCCCAGTCCAACCTCAAGCGCCTCGCCGGCCAGCCTTTCCGCATGGTCACGCCCTACCAGCCTGCCGGCGACCAGCCCACCGCCATTGCCGAGCTGGTCGAAGGCGTCAACAATGGCGAAAGCGACCAGGTCCTGCTCGGCGTAACCGGTTCGGGCAAGACCTTCACCGCCGCCCAGGTCATCGCCCGCACCAATCGCCCCGCGCTGATCCTGGCTCCCAACAAAACCCTCGCCGCCCAGCTCTATGGCGAGTTCAAGACCTTCTTCCCCGACAACGCGGTGGAATATTTCGTCTCCTACTACGACTACTACCAGCCCGAGGCCTATGTGCCGCGGACCGATACGTACATCGAGAAGGAATCCACCATCAACGAGCAGATCGACCGCATGCGCCACTCGGCGACGCGCGCGATCCTGGAGCGCGATGACGTGATCATCGTCGCCTCGGTGTCCTGCATCTACGGTATCGGTTCGGTCGAAGACTACACGGCCATGACCATCGACGTGCAGAAGGGCCAAAAGATCGACCAGCGCGAGCTGCTCGCCAAGCTCGTTGCCCTGCAATACAAGCGCGGCGATACCGGCTTCGTGCGCGGCACGTTCCGGGTGCGCGGCGATACCGTCGAAATCTTCCCCGCCCACTATGACGCGGCGGCCTGGCGCGTGACGCTGTTCGGCAACGAAATCGAATCCATCACCGAGTTCGACCCGCTGACCGGCAAGAAATCCGCCGATCTCACCTTCATCCGCGTTTTCGCCAATTCCCACCACGTGACGCCGCGCACCACGATGAACCAGGCGATCAAGCTGATCCGCGCCGAGCTCAATGCCCGCCTGCAGGAGCTCAACGGCGCCGCCCGGTTCCTCGAAGCCCAGCGGCTGGAACAGCGCACGCTGTTTGATCTCGAAATGATGGAAGCCACCGGCTCCTGCGCCGGCATCGAGAACTATTCGCGCTACTTCTCCGGCCGCAAGCCCGGCGAGCCACCGCCAACCCTGTTCGAATATCTGCCCGATAACGCGCTGGTTTTCGTCGACGAAAGCCACGTCACCATCGGCCAGCTCGGCGCCATGTATCGTGGCGACCTGCGCCGCAAGGCGACCCTTGCCGAATACGGCTTCCGCCTCCCCTCCTGCATGGACAATCGCCCGCTGCGGTTCGAGGAATGGAACGCCATGCGCCCGCAATCGGTCTATGTGTCGGCCACGCCCGGCGCCTGGGAAATGGACCAGACCGGCGGCGTCTTTGCCGAACAGGTCATTCGCCCCACCGGGCTGATCGATCCCCCGGTCGAAATCCGCCCCGCCAAGGCGCAGGTCGATGATGTGGTCGACGAAATCCGCCAGACCAACAAGAAGGGCTACCGGACCCTGCTCACCGTCCTCACCAAGAAAATGGCCGAGGACCTGACCGAATATCTCCACGAACAGGGCATTCGCGTGCGCTACATGCACTCGGACGTCGACACCATCGAGCGCATCGAAATCATCCGCGATCTGCGTCTTGGGGCATTCGACGTACTGGTGGGCATCAACCTGCTGCGCGAAGGCCTCGACATTCCCGAATGCGGCCTCGTGGCCATTCTCGACGCCGACAAGGAAGGCTTCCTGCGGTCGGAAACGTCACTGATCCAGACCATCGGCCGCGCCGCGCGTAACGTCGACGGCAAGGTCGTGCTCTATGCCGACAAGGAGACGGGCTCCATGCAGCGCGCCCTGGCCGAAACCAGCCGCCGCCGCGAAAAGCAGATCGCCTACAACACCGAACACGGCATCACCCCCGCCTCCGTCCGCTCCAACATCCACGACATCGTGGACAGTGTGTACGAACGCGACCACGTCACCGTCTCGATCGGCAAAGGCCGCGACGGCAAAGAACAGACCCAGGTCGGCGCCAACCTCGCAGCGGTTATCAAGGACATGGAAGCCCAAATGCGCGAAGCCGCCACGAACCTGGAGTTCGAAAAGGCAGCGAGGCTGCGCGACGAAGTCAAGCGGTTGCGGGAAATGGAGTTGGATACGTTAAGTGGGGAAGTGTCGTAGCGTCCTTCTCAAGTTCAACGCACTTGATAAAGCTGTCTACTCCACGACTTCGTCACTCTCAGATAGAAGTTGATCGGCGGGGCGTTGCTTCAGCATTTTGGATAGTCCCGCTGCATCCATGGTGTTTTCCGCGAAAGCCTTTGCCGCGTTCGCTCTCCAAACTAGGTCGCCAGACTCCACGAAGTTACGTCGTTGTTCCCGAACAACGGACACAGCATTTTTGGCCCACGCTACAAACTCGTCTAGGGGCCAAAGCCAAACCGTCCCCAAATGCGGGATAGCTCCTTTAGTAGCGGCCTTCACCGGTGTGACAAGAACTGGCAACATATCTAGGCCTTTGGAGGGTTCGACGTTTGCCTCCATCCACTTGGGATGGCTTGCGGCTTGCCTTGCCTTGTTTGCTCCAAGCACCGATGAGGGATCTGCATTCGCGTGATCTTCGAAAACGAAGCAAGTACTAGGCGAAAGCCACCATGGGTCAGGGGACGCATCTACTTCAACCTTGCCAGCGCCAAAGCCGAGCAACTCACCTAGAAGCTTGTGGGCATTCTCGAATGTTTCTGGCTTTTCCAGACCAGACAGAATTTCCTTCTCGCGGCGAGCGAAAGCTCGGTCATGTAGCACACCAAATTTCTCTAACACCTCTTCAACGCGCTCCAGTTGGACTGAAAGCTCAGCCTCCTCACTTTCCTCGGATGTGAGGGCAACTGCCTGATACCGCGCTAGGCTAATGAGCCACGGAATGGCATTGGCCGCCTTCTTTGCTCCAGAGAAATGTAGACGCGCTTTATCCGCAGTGCCTGGCGCTCCTTCTTTGGATGCGAGCCAAGCGGCGCTACCTGCCAAATAATGCCACAAGGCTCGATAGCCACGGAGTTCGGGGTTACCTATTTTCGCCAAAACCGTTTCGGCAGCCGCCATTGCGGCCTCAAAATCTCCTGACCACATGCTCTTTTGGTAGGCTATTTCTGACCCGACTGCGTCACCGAGCTCCGCCATGGCAGGAAAGGGTTCCCTCTTAAACTTCGCCCGCTCCGACACAATCAGTTTGTTAACCTGTTCCCAATCATCGGAATTTTCGATGAAAGTTCGAAAATTCTCGAGAAAGTCTTCCGCCGATCGTTCGGTTGACTGATCCACGCCGAACCAAAGCTCCGCTTGTAATTCCGGATGGAAATATCTTCGACGTTTCGGATCGGCTACGTAGTCCTCAAGCTCTTGGCCCGTAATGAAGACGGCGGAGTAGTCCTCGAGTGACCTCGTGCACCGTCCAATTGCCTGTATGACTCGCGTCTGAATCCTCTCGTTGAACAGAACGTTTGCACCCATTCGGGCCATTAGAAATTTTTCCTGACTGTTTGTTGCCTTTGGTAGGCCGTCAACGCACAGAAAACGGCATTCATCCTTGGGAAAATCAATCCCATCATAGCGGCTTGCCATCGCTGCCACGGCACGGGGGGCGGCAATGAACGGCTGCTTAGAGGCTTCTATGTCGGCCGCTGAAAAAACGGGATAACGCAGCCGCACACGGACTTGCTCTGAAATCGCGTCGCAAGCGGGTTGGGAAGGGGTCAACACCAGCGACCTACCCGCCTCCTGCATCAGTCCAAGCCGCAGCACGTCTGTCTCCTTGGCATCAAGGGACATCCCAGGAAACATGAAGAAGCGGCGGCCCACGCCTTGCTGCTCCCATCCCTTAGGAATGGCAACACGTTGAATCTTATCGCGGCCGGTTAGCCGTTCGAGGTCGCCGCCATCACCAAGCGTGGCGGACATGAAGAGTCGTTGCTTAGCTGACGCGAACGGCAAGTGGTCCCACGTGGGCGGTATTAGAGGCCTTATTAGTATGTCACGCGAAGAGAGATAGATATGGCAAGATGAAAGATGGTCACGAACTGCGGACCACTGGTACTTTAGCCCGGAGGGTTCCGCGTGCTCGTCGAGTATCTCAAACAACTGGTCGTGAATTTCATGCAGAAGTGGCGTTGGAACCTTATCGACCCAGTTTGCGTCCGTGCTATCTTTCCAGTTTCCAATCAACCTAGAATAGTTGATACGACTGATATGGGGCCGAAATATACCAGCTAGTGCAGCTTGAAGCGGCTTATGATCCGCCTCTTTGAAGTCTACTTTCATCGACCACATGCCAGCAATGTAATTTTCTGCTGCGTGCGCATCGTCGACTATTATTATGTCAGCGTCTGAAAAATATGGATTTGTATTAAATAACGAACTGTATGTGGTTACAGCAATTTTCTCCGAGTTCCGGTACGAAGTTTTCTTCTGGACGTCATAATTTTTAACGCTACCCGTAAAGCCAATTGCGTTGATGCCATACTTCTCCTCAGACTGTTCCACCGTCTGGTTTACAAGCTGCACCGTGGGGCAAAGGTAGACCACCCGTTCTCCAAATTTTCTACGTCGCCACTCGCCGATAAGCAGACCAACCAACGTTTTTCCGCTACCTGTAGGCAATTGAAGAGCTACATCGGGGCGATTGAGAGCCTCCGCGGCATACGCACGCATAATCTCCTGCTGATGCGGAAGTACGTTAGGTATTTTTCTTCTCGGCAATTGCAAAAACAGCAGATCCGGCGTCTCCGGAACCGCCTCTTCGTGCGCAGGTTTCTTAAATGCCATGGATTACCCCTCGAATCGTTTTGGGTATACTTCACTAGTCTGGCGACGTACGCCACAAACGTCGGAATGATAGCTAAGAGCGAGATGTTAGACGTCTGCTTCCTCCGCGCGCAATCGCCTCACACGGCACACCATCCCCACGCCATCCAGTTCGCGACGACGCCCTGCGCCAGTCGTCAATTTAACCACCGACGCACCTTGTGCTCGCCCCCTCGACTCCCCAACCCGATACAAGGTAGAACAAAGAAAGAACAAAACCTATAGAGTCCATCATGCCCACCTTCACCACCGAACTCGCCAATCGCAACACGCGCGAACTGCCACTGACCCTTGCCGAAGCCAGTCAGATGGCTGAGGCGGGGTTCAAATTTGCCGAGTTTGAGCCGGAATATGGCCGCTACCGGTTGAGCCGCCCCTTTGAACTGGTGATCATCCGCGACACCAATACCCTGACCATCCGCCAGTAGCGCCGCGGGCCACGATGTCATTCCGGCGAAGGCCGGAAGCCATGTCCGTGGCGATCCACAGCCACCAGATTGCAGGCCCTATCGCGCATGGTCTGGCAGCAGCCTGCCCTCCGGCGCAAAGGGGAAATTTCACTTTGGGTGCTTGTGACAGCGTCTCGACACTCCACGGGGTCATCCCCGCGACAGCGGGGACCCCCGTTTTCAAAGCAACAGAGGTTCCCGCTGTCGCGGGAATGACGTGGTGGGAATGGGCACAAAGCGCCAAATCTAAACACTCCCGGCGCAAAGTGAGCCGGGGGCCGGAATGACACTGCGATGCGATTACCGAAGCGCAGAACGACGACCCGGCTTAATCCGCACCGCTTATCCCCGGCCTGCCCCGCCTTGCTATCCTTGCCGGTTTCACACCGGAGCCGAACCATGTCCGAAAGACCTCATCTCAGCCCGCGCGCCATCACCGCCTATAATCGGCTATGCCGCGAACTTGCGGCGCTCAATTATCTGACCCGCATTGCAAAACCCTCGGGCACTTTGGGGCTGGAAGGCCGCCTCTGTCTCAACCGGGTGCTGCGGATCGCCAATCGGCTCTATCGCCGCGAGCCCGGCCTGCCCTTTATCGGCCTCGTCGATCCCGAGGCGCCGCTGACCAATGCCGATCTGGTCCTCTTGGTCGCGCGCCTCAGCACCGCCTGCATCGCCTTTGAGGAGCGTTATGCCCACCTCACCGAGGCAGGCCGCTATGCCTATGAGACCAACCGGTGGCCACAAGCCTGAGCCCAGACAAAAACTTATCCCCAGCGCCAAAGCCCATGCCATGATTGCCCCGTCCCGCCAGTCACCGGCTTCACGCAGAGCCGGGCGGGATGACTGGGGGAGAGGGGCGCCTCTCCAGTGGGGTTGGAAACTCGGCAGCCGGACCTGCAAGAATGGTACCGCCTGAACCGGACCCTGCGCAAAACCGGATCGTGACGGGCGGCCCTTGGCTCCCTTAGTATAACTGATAGAGCCAAAGGCCGCCCGTTACCGTGTCACCGCGCCGCCCCCGGGCCGCGCGGCGCTTTGGCATGTCCAGTCGCAGCATCGTGCGCGGTTCCCTTGCAACGGAACATCGCAATGCGCATTTCTCTCCTGATGATTTCAAAGGAGCCAGATCGATGCGCGCTTTGACACTTGCCGCCGTTGCGGCGCTGCTTGTCGCCACCCCAGCCTTCGCGCAGCCCACGGCCCGCGTCACCGGCGGCGAGATAGCCGTTCGCACCGGCCCCGGCAGCAGCTACAAGGCCATCGGGCGCTTGGCCGACGGCACGGAAGTCTCGCTGGATTATTGTACGCGCGATGACAAATGGTGCTTCGTCACCGGCCAGGGCTGGGTCAATGGCAGCTATCTCGTCGGCTGGGCCGCCAAGATGGATGTGACCACGCCGCAGTCAATCGGCGACGGCCTGTTCGGCCGCCGCGATCGCAACTGGAACTACGACCGCTAGAGCCAGCCGCCCAGTTCGCGGCGCACCATGGCTTCGATCATGTCCATGCCGGACGGGCTGTCATTGAGGCACGGGATATAGGCGAACTTTTCGCCCCCGGCCTCCATGAAGGTCTCGCGACCCTGCATGTCGATTTCTTCGAGCGTTTCGATGCAATCGGCCGAAAACGCCGGCGCCAGGATCGCGACCTTCTTTATGCCCTTGCCCGGCAAAGCCTCTAAAGTCACGTCGGTATAGGGCTCAAGCCATTTGGTTGGCCCAAAGCGCGACTGGAACGTCACCATCAACTTGGACTTGTCCCAGCCAAGATACTCGCGCACCAGCCGTGTCGTCTTGAAGCACTGGCAGTGGTAAGGGTCGCCGCGCTCGAGATACTCCACCGGCATGCCGTGATAGCTGGTGATCACCAGGTCCGGGTCGAAGTCCAGCTTGGCCACGCCATCGCGGATCGAATTGCCGAGCGTCTCGATATATTTCGGGTCCTCGAAATAGGCAGGCGCGGTACGCACGGCGGGCTGCCAGCGCATATCGCGCAGCGCATCAAACGCCTTGTCATTTGCCGTTGCGGTCGTCGTCGCCGAATACTGCGGATAAAGCGGCACCAGCAAAATCTTCTGGCAGCCGGCAGCCTGCATTTTCTCGAGCACGCTTTTGGTCGATGGATTGCCGTAGCGCATGGCGTAGTCGACCACGATATCCTCGCCACTCAGCCGGTCTGCCAGACTATTGGCCTGAGCACGGGTGATCACCCGCAGCGGGCTCTCATTGGTGCGCTTGTCCCAGATCTGCGCATAGGCATGCCCGCTCTTTTGCGGACGGAACGTCAGGATCACCAGATTGAGGATTGGCCACCACAACCACTTCGGCGTCTCGATAACGCGAGGGTCGCTGAGGAATTCCTTGAGGTAGCGTCGCACGCTCCAATAGTCCGTCGCGTCCGGCGTGCCCAGATTGAGCAGCACCACACCGATCTTCGGTTTATTGACGGGAGGATGATCAGCAGGAAGATGGTCGGACATAATTCGCCGGTTTGGAAGGATTCTAGGCTGCGCGCACCATAACCACTCACGCGTCAATCGCAAGGCGGCGATGGGTCGCGCTCATTTTTGTGGTCAAAGGCTGGCAATCAGGAACAGCACGCCGAACGCCAGTACCGCCACAGCGCCCAAAAGTTCGAGCCACCACACCACTTTGGCCGTCACGGGGTTGTCGACACCACCCACCCGCTGCGCCAGCCCCTTGGCCGTCACCGCAATCGTCGCCAACACGGCGACAGTGATCGCCGTGCCAATCCCCATCAGGATCACCGCCGCAATGCCAGCCAGCAATACGCCCTGCGACAGTGCAAACACCAGCACCACGAGCGCGCCCGAACACGGCCGCAGCCCCACGGCCAGCACGACGCTCAACTGCTCGCGCAAGCTGCCGGTCGTTGCCTGTGGCGTCACGACGTGGATGTGGTCGTGATGCTCGTCGTGAGCATGATCATGGCCGTGATGATGCTCGTGCCCGTGGTGGTGATCGTGACCATGCAGATGGTCATGTGCCTTGTGCGCCATGTCGTCATGCTGATGGCTATGGCCCCAGCCGAACACTTTCCGCGCCACAAGCCACAGGCCAAGCAGCACCACCAGTGCGTAGGATGTGACCTCGATCCAATAGGCCGCGTCGCTCATCGCCAGACTGGTCATGCCGAGCAGGCCAGCCGCGATCAACACAAAAACGATCGCCACCGCCGATTGCAGCATCGCCGACAACACGCTCAGCGTCACGCCGCGCCGCAGCTGCGTTTCATTGGCCAGCACATAGGAGGAGATGACCACCTTGCCATGTCCCGGCCCGGCGGCATGGAACACGCCATAGAGAAAGCTCAGCCCGCCCAACACCCAGAACGCCGTCCAGTCGGTGCGCAGCGCATCGAGCGACACAGTCATCGCGCGATAGAATTCGCGCTGCTGATCCTGCACCCAGCCGAAGAAGCCGGTGCGTGGCAAGTTCAAACCACGCTCGGGCGGCGGACCACCAAATGGCGTTGCAGGCCGCGCCTCGGCCACCTGATTGACCGCCTCGATGGCAGTCGCCGCTGGCACGACTGGAACATCGCCGCAGGTTACCCGGATCAGCCCCTGCGTACCGCGCATCGCCGCAGCCAGATCGGGTGGCAGCTCAAGCACCTCGGGTCCCAGCGCATACAGCCGCTCCTCGACATCGGGCGCCATTGGCGTTGGTGGTTCGAGTTCGGCGCTGCAACTGTCTGGCGCATTTTCCAGCGTCACGTCGCTCACATCGGTAAAGCCAATGGCGACGTAATATTCGGGGTCATAGACGGCCAGTTCGAACGCGCCCGTAATCGGCAGCGGTGTCACCGCATTGGCCGTATAGGTCAGCGTCGTCCTGCCGTTTTCAAACACCATGCGCTGGTCACCCACGGGGGTGAAATGCATCAGCGCGTCGCCCTCGCCGGCATAGGTGTAAAACTCATAGTCGGCCAGGCCGTCCATGTTCTCGTCGGCCAGCGACTGCAATTCTTCGGGGCTGGTGCGCCCATCGCCATTGGTATCGAGCCCCTGAATCATCCAGGCCGAAAACGCGCTGTCGAAGGTCCAGGCATGTCGCAGTCCGGACACAGCGCCATTGCCGTCGAACAGAATGTCGACCTTGGCATCGATCAGAATATGCGGATGTGCCACTGCCGGCGCTGCCAAAGCCAGAACGACAGCTGCCGCGCCGATCAACCGACGTCCAAAAAGCCCAAAATTCACGTCGCGCCCCTAGCTGATCGGATGGTGCTGGAACCAGTCAACCAGATGGTCGATCAGCGCCCGCACCTTGCCCGCCAGATGCCGCCGATGCGGATAAACCGCCTGCAGCGTCTGCCCGGTTGGCAGGAATTCGGCCAGTACGGGAACCAGTTCCCCGCTCGCCACTGCCGGGTCGGCCAGATAGGACGGCAATACGACAAAACCGAGACCCATCACGGCGGCCTTGCGCGCCGCCAATGGCGAATTGACACGCAAAGGCCCGTTGACCGGCACCGAAATGGTTTTGCCCTCTTCGATAAAGCGCCAGTTCGACTGCCCCTGCAGATTGACGTCGATAATGCATGGCAGATGGCGCAGATCTTCTGGATGCTTTGGCGTGCCATGCTGCTTGAGCAGTTCCGGCGCTGCGCCGACCACCACATGCATATCGGCAATCTTGCGCGCGATCAGCGAGGAGTCGCCCATTGTCGAGATGCGCAGCGCAACATCGATCCCCTCATCGACCAGATCGACATAACGATCCTCCAGCCGCAGATCGAGCGTCACCTTGTGGTACTTCTTGAGATAGTCGTAAATCGCCGGCGCCAGCGTGGTCTCACCAAAATTGCGCGGCGCCGACACCCGCAACATGCCGCGCGGCTCAGCCGTCTGGTCGGTGATCGTCGCGTCCAGATCATCGAGCTGCTGCAGCAACGCGCTGGCTTCGCGATAATAGGCCTCGCCCGCTTCAGTCAGGCTCAACTTGCGCGTTGTACGGTTCATCAGCCGAACGCCGAGATAATCCTCGAGGTCGGTCACATATTTGCTGAGCAGCGCTTTGGAGCGACCATGCTGGCGCGCCGCCGACGAAAAGCCGCCGGAGTCGAATACTTGAACGAAAGCACGAATGCGCGCGAGGTCCTGCGTCATGGGGGTCCGTTCACGTTAGCAACGTAATGGACGCATAACTCATCTGCATTGGGTGAACAATAACGGCCTTGGTCGTTCCACGATTAACGATAGGATGGGATGGCCAATCGACTATGCCAAGGAGTTCAGACTATTTTCCCGCCTATGGCCAGACCTTCATCCCGCTCGACACTCTATAGGCTCATCGAAGCCGGTCAGCTTGCGCACAAGGCGCTGCTGCTGCCGCTGGTCGAACGTGGTCTTGAGCCGGGGGACGATGCCATCCTGTTTGAGCTGGGCCGCTCGGGCACAACCGAGCTGGAACTGGCCGCGGCACTGGGTATGACCGAGGCTTCGCTCGATGCCCGCCTCGTCCGGTTGATCGGTCGAGAACTGGTGACGCGGCAAGCCGTTGGACCGGAACTGGCGCCCGGCGTTGCACTAACCGAACGCGGTGTGCGCATCCGCAATGGACTGGCCGATCACTGGACCCAGTTGGAAGAAGCTCTGATGGGCGAACTCAAGCCCAAGCATCGCAGGAAGTTGAGCGAAAGCCTGAAGCGTTTCGTTGCCTTGCTGCGCCTGTGATGCGAACCTGAAAGGACCATTCAGGTTCAGTTCATCCGGAATGTTGTTTTCTGCGTTCATAGGCATTCAATGCCCAACAAATGAAGGAGAAACAACGATGGCCTTGAGGAATAAACTCATTGCTGGCGGCCTTGCAGCACTGGCGCTCATAGCGACGACTGCAGCGGCAATGGCCGCCCCTGCCTATGCCACAAGCAACGTCAATGTGCGGTCCGGTCCCGGCACAGGTTATGCCGCCATCGACACACTGCGCCGCGGCGAACAGGTCGATGTGCAGCAGTGCCAGGGTAGCTGGTGCTATGTGATCAAGAACGGTCCTGATGGCTGGGTCTCGGCCAATTATCTGGATCGTGCTGGCGGCGGTTGGCAGCCAGATCCACGGCCTCCAGTCTGGAATCCGGCGCCTCCTCCGCGCCCCCCGGTCTGGAACCCACCACCACGCCCACCAGTATGGAATCCAAATCCACGGCCTCCACACTGGAACCCAAATCCACCACGCCCACCCGTGTGGGACCCATACCCAACCCGTCCGCCAAACTGGGGTGGCCAGCGCCCACCACGTCCATACCCGGACAACAGCAACGGCAGCGTGTGCTTTAACGGTCCAAACGGCTACTTCTGCGTCGGCAACTAACTCTCTTGAGCGCCGCCCTTCGGGGCGGCGCTTTGCTATTGCGGCTTCCTTTTGGCCTGAAGCAACTCCGAACGCCTTGGATCGTTGTCTAGGCAAGCTTCACCAGAAGGAACCCTAGTCATGGCTACTGCCGCATCCACTCCAGAGAAGAAACCCGCCCGCCGCGTCTCATCGAAGGCCATGGCAGAAAAGCCGGCAGCCAAAAAGAGCGCCAATGGAAAGGCCGCCACCAACGCTGGCGCCGCTAAAGCGCTCAAGGCCAAAGCCGCGACCACCAAGTCGGCGAAGCCCGCCAAGCCAGCGGCAGCCAAGGCAACGGCGACCAAGGTTTCCAAACGCGCCGTCAAACCGGTCAAGGTCGAGAAAGCCGGCAAGGTCCACGCTGAACACGTTGAGCGCATCTGGGATCTGGCCAAAAAGATCGGTATCGCCATGTTCGTCACCTGGGACGGCAAGCAGCAGCGCGCCCGCCCACTCGCCGCCACCGTCGAAAAGGACGAGGGCGCGATTTACTTCCTGATCGATGTGCATGGCGACAAGGACGAACAGTTGGCTGAATACCCAACGGTGAGCGTCAGCTTTGCTGATCACAAGCGCAGCAAGTACGTCGCGCTATCGGGCAAGGCGACGGTGCATAACGACCGCGAAAAGATCAAAGACCTGTGGTCGCCCTTTGCCAAGGCCTGGTGGGATAGCCCCAAGGACCCGTCCATTCGTGTCATCAAGATGATCCCGCAGGACGCTGAACTCTGGGATAGCCCCGGCCGCGTCGTCACCGGCATTTCCATGCTCGCCGCCGCCCTTACGGGCGGTTCGCCGGTCATTGGTGAAAACGCCAAAGTCGTTTTGTGATCTTATGCCCGGGGTGGCGCGTAATGGTAGTGTCACCCCGGCGCGGAGATTGCGAACATGACCAAATACCTGATCCTTTACGCAGCCTGCGCTGTGGTTTTCTTCCCCATCGACTTCATCTGGCTCAGCACCATGGGCAAAACTTTCTACCAGCGCGAGCTTGGTAGCCTGCTGCTGCCCAATCCCAATTTCGTCGTCGCCGGCCTGTTCTACCTCGCCTACCTTGTCGGCGTGGTCATCCTCGTCGCCGCCCCCGCTGAAGGCGACGTGCTCAAGGCCTTGGCCCTCGGCGCCGTCCTCGGCTTTGTGGCCTATGGCACTTACGATCTGACCAATCTCTCGACCATGCGCGGTTTCACCCCCGCCGTTGCCGCCGTCGACATTGCATGGGGGACCGCCCTCACCGCGGTCAGCGCGGCAGGTGGCGTCTGGATATCGAAGTTTTTCGCCTGATTACTCGGTGCCGGGCAGCGTCGGCGTGACCGTTGTCGGTCCCTTCTTGAGCCGTTCGCGGGCCATCACCACAAGGCCCGCGCCGACGATGATGGCAGCGCCGATCAGCGAGACGCCATCGATCCAGTGGCCGAACAACACGATGCTCAGGACAATTGCCCAGGGCAGCGAAAAATAGTTGAACGGCTGGATCGTGCTGGCTGGCGCCATCGACAGGGCAAAGATCATCACGCCATGCCCGAGGCAACTGGTCACTGCGATCCCGGCCACCATTGCCATGTCGCTCCATGCCATCGGCTGCCAGAAGAACACGCCGACCACGCTCGACAGCACCAGTCCGATAATGCCTGTATAGGCCATGCTGGTCGCCGCGCTATCGAACTGGCTGACCTTGCGCGTGATGACGATATAGACCGCGTAAAGCGCCGCCGACAGGATGGCAAAGAAGACGCCCCAATCGAGCGGCAATCCGCCCGGCCGCACGATGATCATCGCCCCCGCAAAGCCAACGCCAACCGCCACGATGCGGAACACGCCGACCTTCTCGCCCAGAATGGGAATGGCAAACAGCGTCACCAGCAAAGGATAGACCAGCGAAATCGCCTGCAATTCGCCCAGCGGCACACTCTGCAACGCCGTCGCGAAAAACCAGATTTCAACAATCAACAGCGTACCGCGCAGCAACTGCCACAGTGGCACTTTGGAACTCAGCGCCTTGCGCAGGGGCGCCTGCCGCGTCACCAGAAACAGCGCGAACAGGGCAAAGCCCCAATAGCGCATCATCGTCACCTGAAACGGCGAATAGGTCTGCACCAGCGTTTTGGACATCGCGTCCTGCACACCAAACACCGCAATGGTAATCAACGTCAGCAGGATCGCGCGGCTGACATTTTCCGTGCGGATATCGGTGGATGAAGGAGGCATGACGCAGAAAGACCAATCAGGCATGAAAACGCCCCGGCCGGATGCGACCGAGGCGTTCGAAGCGCTATCGTAAAGCTCAGGCCTTGGCCATAGATGACTTGATGAACCCGGCAATGGCCGTAAGAATGCCGCCGCTGACTAGGCCCGTGGCGCCCTGACCAACCAGTGCACCGAGGTCGATGCCGCCGGTTGTCCCTGCGGCACCGGCCGCAGCACCCACCAGGCCATCGAGACCTGGAACCTTGCTCGCCAGCCACGTTCCGGCAATGCCGCCGATCGCCCCGACGATGGAGTTTCCAGCCGGTCCAAGATTGAGCGATTTAACAATTTGTCCGATCACATTGCCGCCAGCACCACCGGCAATCAATTGAACCAGAAGAGGCACGATGACTTCCATTGCGAGTCCCCCTAAAGGATGCAGCATCGCCACCAGCCCTTTGGTGGCACAGCGAGCCTACGCCCGAATTTCGCACAACAAAAGGGCATTGCTTACTGCCGTAATCTGTCAGTGGTCTCTAATAATTCCAGCGCCCTCAGAGCATTGAAGAAACCGGCAAAAGCGGCCTATGGTCCGGCCACAAGGTTACACATATTCATCATGCCGAATCGTCCTGTTTCATCTCAGTCTCTCCCGGTCGCGCTCGTCACGGGCGCCAGCGACCGCATCGGTGCGGCCATCGCCCATGCGCTGTCGCGCGCTGGCCACGCCGTGATCATCCACTACCGCTCCAACGCCGATGGCGCCCGCGCCGTGCGCGATGATATTCGCGCCAATGGCGGCCAGGCCGAGCTCATCAAGGCGGATATCGCCAAGCGCAGCCAGCGCGCCGGATTGATCGCCAAAGCCGCCGGCCATTTCGGCCCACTGACTGTGCTGATCAACAACGCTTCGATGTTTGACCCCGACAGTGCCCGCGATGTCGATGAGACGCTCTGGGACCAGCACTTTGCCGTCCACGCCGAGGCGCCAATCTTTCTCGCCCGCGACTTCGCAAACCAGCTTCCCGAAGGCGCCCACGGCAACATCATCAATCTGGTCGATGAGCGCGTGCTGCATCCGACACCCGCTTATTTCAGCTACAGCCTCTCCAAGTCGGTCCTCTGGTCTGCCACCCGCACATTGGCGCAATCGCTGGCCCCGTCCATCCGCGTCAATGCCATTGGCCCCGGTCCGGTGCTACCCCATAGCCGCCAGAGCAAGGCCGAGTTCGACCGCTCTGTCGCTGCCTTGCCCTTGCAGAGAAATGCCGGACCCGATGCCATCGCGGACGGCGTCATAATGTTGCTCAACACCCCATCCATGACGGGCCAAATGCTGGCCCTCGATGGTGGCGAGCATCTCGAATATCTGCCCAAGAGCAAACCAACGCCGCGCTCATGACCGACGACACATCGCCCCCACCCAGCGGCCACGAGGTCATCCGCACCTTCGTCCGCACCTTGCCCGCTGCGCCCGGCGTCTATCGTATGCTCGATGCGCAGGGCGAGGTCATGTATGTCGGTAAGGCCCGCAACCTTAAAGCGCGCGTCACCAATTACACACGCCCCGATGGTCTCGAAGTCCGCCTGCAGCGCATGATCGCCGCAACGGTCAGCATGGAATTCGTGCGTACCGAGACCGAGTCCGAAGCGCTGCTGCTCGAAGCCAACATGATCAAGCGGCTCAAGCCCCGCTTCAACGTGCTGTTGCGCGACGACAAGAGCTTCCCCTACATCCTGATCACCGGCGACCACGAAGCGCCCGAGCTGACCAAACATCGCGGCACCCGCCGTCGCCCCGGCCACTATTTCGGCCCCTTCGCCTCGGCCACCGCCGTCGGCCGCACCATTGCCAGCCTGCAAAAGGCGTTCTTGCTCCGCAATTGCTCGGATAGCTTCTACGCCGCCCGCACGCGGCCCTGCCTGCAATTCCAGATCAAGCGCTGCGCCGCCCCCTGCACCCGCGAAATCAGCCTCGAAGGCTATGGCGAGCTCGTCGAAGACGCGCGTCTTTTCCTCTCCGGCAAATCGCAGGGCGTGCGCGACCACCTGCAGCGCGACATGAACCAGGCCGCCGAACAGCTCGACTTCGAACGCGCAGCGCTCATCCGCGATCGCCTTTCGGCGCTGGCCCTCGTCCAGTCGCAGGGAGACGCCACCGCCAAATCCGTCGAAGAAGCCGACGTCTTTGCCATCCATCACGAGGGAGGCCAGTTCTGCGTGCAGGTTTTCTTCTTCCGCGCCTTCCAGAACTGGGGCAATTACCCCTATCGTCCGCGCGCCGACGCCAGCCTGTCCGATGCCGAAGTGCTCGAAGCCTTCATCGGCCAGTTCTACGAAAATCGCACGCCCGCCCGCCTCGTCCTCATCAGCCACGAACTGGCCGAACCCGACGTCATGGAGGAAGCCCTCTCCATTCGCGCAGGTCGCAAGGTCTATATCGAACAGCCCAAGCGCGGCGAAAAGCGCGACCTGGTCAACCACGCCCTCAACAATGCCCGCGAGGCGCTCGGCCGCCAGCTCGCCGAGGGCGCCACCAACCGCACCCTGCTCGAAGGCGTTGCCGAAACCTTTGGCCTTGAAGACGTGCCACGCCGCATCGAAACCTACGACAACTCCCACATCTCGGGCACCAACATGGTTGGCGCCATGGTTGTGGCTGGCGAAGAGGGCTTCGCCAAAAAGTTCTACCGCACCTTCAACATCAAGTCCGACATCGTCGCAGGCGACGACTTCGGCATGATGCGCGAAGTGTTGACCCGTCGCTTCACCCGTCTCGCCAATGAGAGCGAAAATGACGCCGAAGACGAAAATTCCGGCATGCCCGACTGGCCCGATGTCGTCTTCATCGACGGCGGCGCCGGCCAGATGAGCGCCGTACGCGGCGTTATTGCCGAGTTGAACCTGCCCAAGGAAGTGACCTTCATCGGCATTGCCAAGGGCGAGGAACGCGACGCGGGCCGTGAAAAATTCTTCATGGAAGGCCGCGACGCCTTCATGCTGCCCCATCGGGATCCGGTGCTCTACTACGTCCAGCGCCTGCGCGACGAAGCCCACCGCTTCGCCATCGGCACCCACCGCGCCAAGCGCAAGAAAGACCAGATCAAAAACCCGCTCGATGAAATCGACGGTATCGGTCCCACGCGCAAGCGCGCTTTGCTCAACCACTTCGGCTCTGCCAAAGCCGTCGGCCGCGCCTCGCTCACCGACCTCGAAGCCGTCCCCACCATCTCCAAAGCGATGGCACAACTGGTCTACGACCACTTCAACCGCAGCTAGCCCCAATCAGCGCGCTCTATCCAAATCCATCAGTAGACCTCATCCTGAGCCCGTCGAAGGACGAGGTCGTGCCACAATCTCCAGCGCCGTGTCGAAACACCTCGATGCCATTCGTCGTGCCTGCACAACCAGGAGATCACACATGAAGTTCATCACCTTCGTCACCACCACAAATCCAGCAGAAGCCGGCGCACCACCGCCCGCCCTTATGGAGGCAATCGTCCAACTCGGCATGGAAGCTGGCGCGCGCATGGTAGAAACCGGCGGCATGTCCGACACGGCAACCGTCAAGGTGCGCGGCAAGCAGCTCATCACCGACGGCCCTTTCACTGAAGCCAAGGAAATGGTCGGCGGCTACGCCATCTATGACCTGCCCACCGAAGCCGAAATCATCTCCTGGACCGAACGCTTCGCCGACCTCCACCGCCAGCACTGGCCCGCATGGGAAGGCGAAATCGCCATCAAGCAGTTGCACAATTTCAGTATGCCGGGTTGAAAGCCACGCCCTCGTGGTTCGAGGCTCGCAAAGAGCTCGCACCTACCATGAGGGCTGCTCTTGATGCGGTGTAGAGGTAGCCCTCATGGTGAGGCGGGAGCGCTGCGACCCTCGAACCACGAGGGCGTGCCGTCTCTCCACCCACCCAAAAGTCGGACTCGACAGCCGCTTAAACCAGCGTTACACATTCCCCCATGATCCGTTCCGTCGCCACTTTTTCGTTTTGGTTTAGCTATCCGCTCCCCGCGGAGGCTACCGTGCGCTTGATCTGATCTCACAAGATACGACCAAACCCGAAGCCAGCCGCCCCCACCCGAGGCGGCTTTTTTGTTGGCCGCCTCCCGAAATTCCAGAATTTTCGAGGAGACCCCAAAGTGCTTAAATCGACCGACGACCTTCGCATTACCGAGATCAAACCGCTCACCACCCCGATCGAAGTGATGCGCCAACATCCGCGCACCGACGCCGCCACCCGCACCGTTCTCAGCGCCCGCCACGACTTCCACAATATCCTTGCCGGCTCTGATGACCGCCTAGCCGTCGTCGTCGGCCCCTGCTCCATTCACGATCCAATCGCTGCCATCGATTACGCGAAGCGCCTTGCGCCGCTGCGCGAAAAGCTCGGCGACCGGCTCGAAATCATCATGCGCGTCTACTTCGAAAAGCCACGCACCACGGTGGGCTGGAAGGGCCTGATCAACGACCCCAATCTCGACGGCAGCTTCGCCATCGATGAGGGTCTGCACACCGCCCGCGCCCTGCTGCTCGACATCAATAATCTCGGCCTGCCCGCCGCCTGCGAATTCCTCGACATGACCACCCCGCAATATATTGCGGACCTCGTCAGTTGGGCCGCCATCGGCGCCCGCACCACCGAAAGCCAGATCCACCGCGAACTGGCCTCGGGTCTCTCCTGCCCGGTCGGCTTCAAGAACGGCACCGACGGAAACGTCAAGATCGCTCTGGACGCCGTCAGCTCGGCCAGCCAGCCCCACCATTTCCTCGCGGTCACCAAGGACGGCCGCTCGGCCATTGCCGCCACCACCGGCAATGAAGATTGCCACATCATCCTGCGCGGCGGCAAAACCACCAACTTCGACGCCGCCAGCGTTGCGGCTGCCGCAGCGGCCGCCGAAAAGGCCGGTATAGCGCCGACCATCATGATCGACGCCAGCCACGCCAACTCGTCCAAGAACCCGGAAAACCAGCCAGTCGTTCTGGCTGACATCGGCGCCCAGATGGCCGCCGGCGACGGCCGCATCATCGGTGTCATGGTCGAATCCAACCTCGTGGCCGGCCGCCAGGACCTGATCGAGGGCGAAGAACTGGTCTACGGCCAGTCCATCACTGATGGCTGCATCGGTTGGGACACTACGGTCACCGCACTCGAAGCTCTGGCAGAAGCCGTCACCCAGCGCCGCGCGGCAACCAACCAGCAAGTTGCGTAAGAATACCCCCACCTAACCTCCCCCTGAAAAGGGGGAGGAATCCCTCCGGTGGCTGTACGAATCTAGTCCCAAACTCGATCTGATCCCTCCCCCTATCAGGGGGAGGCGAGGTGGGGGTATCCCAACAAAGACCCATCTTCGCCGTTCCCCTTGACCCCTCCCCGCCATTCCTGTTCTGTCCTCCCATGGCCAAGAACCCGATCCTGCTCGTTCCAAATCTGATCACCATCGCCCGAATCCTCGCGATTATTCCCATTGTCTGGCTGGTGATGCAGGGCGATCTGGTGCTCCGGGGCATAGCGCTGGCGATTTACATCATCGCCGCTGCCAGTGATTGGCTCGATGGCTATCTTGCTCGTGCCTGGAACCAGTATTCGCCCCTCGGCCGCATGCTCGATCCAATCGCCGACAAACTCCTCGTCGGCATCCTCATCGCAGTCCTCGCCTGGGACGGCAGCTTTTCCGGTTGGGACATGATCCCGGTCTGCGCCATCCTGTTCCGCGAATTCTTCATCTCCGGCCTGCGCGAATTCCTCGGCAATACCAAGGTCGTGCTCAACGTCACCTGGCTCGCCAAATGGAAGACCACCTTCCAGCTCGTCGCTCTGGCCATCGTGCTGCTGGAACGTATCGTGCCCGGCCTGGGTCTCGTCAGTGACATCGTGCTGTGGGTCGCGGGCGCCCTGACGGTCTGGACAGGCCTGCAATATCTGCGCGCCAGCTGGCCACATCTGGTCCAAGAGCAAAAATGAAAATCCTCTACTTCGCCTGGCTGCGCGAACGCCTCAATCGCGGCGAAGAAGACGTGTCGCCGCCATCTGAAATCGTAACAGTCGCCGACCTGATGGACTGGCTATCCGCGCGCGACGAAGCTTTCGCTCTCGCAACCGAAAAGCGCAGCCTGATTAAATCGGCGGTCGACGCGAAGCTCGTCAGTCACGCTACGCCCATCACCGGCGCCAGCGTCGTCGCATTCTTCCCCCCGATGACCGGAGGCTAAGATGGTCGTTCGCGTGTCCAAAGACCCGTTCGATCCCGGCGCTGAAACCAACGCTTTCCTCGCCGCCAGCAACGGCGCTGGCGCCGCCGTGACCTTCACCGGCGTCGTCCGCAGCAAACCCGACGATCCGATCACCGCGCTGACGCTCGAATGCTATCCCGAACTGGCCATCAACCAGCTCACGGCAATCGTCGAGCAGGCCACCGCCCGTTTCGGCCTCCTCGCCGCCACGGTCATCCACCGCTACGGCACGCTCGGCCCCGCCGAACCTATCGTTCAGGTCATGACACTCTCCCCCCACCGCGACGCCGCCTTCAAGGGCGCCGAATTCCTGATCGACTACCTCAAAACCGACGCCCCGTTCTGGAAACAGGAAACCGGACCAAAGGGGACCCATTGGGTAGAGGCAAAAGCTGAGGACGATGTTGCCAAGGCGCGTTGGGAATAGATCCAAGCACGCCCTCGTGGATCGAGGGTGGCAAGAAATGGAAATCAATCTCTCCGCCGCCGTCATTGCCCGGCTTGTCCGGGCAATCCACCTCTCCCATCGCGCGGAAGAATGGACCACCCGAACAAGTCGGGTGGTGACGCTGTGCAGAAATGACGTGCCCCAAAAACAAAAAAGCCGGGCACATTGCCCGGCTTCTTGATTCTCTAGTTTAACTTCACTCAGCCGCAGCGCGCTTTGGCTGAACTTCGGCGCTATACGCATCGATTAGCGTACGGCAGCCCTCTGCCGGCTTGAATTTATAGTCCCCGATCTCGCTGACAGGCGTCACTTCAGCAGCGGTACCGGTCAGGAAGCACTCGTCGAACTGGCCGAGTTCTTCTGGCATGATGTGGCGCTCGGTCACTGTGTAACCGTTGCGCTTTGCCAGCTCGATCAGCGTCTGCCGTGTGATGCCGTTGAGGAAGCAATCCGGCGTTGGCGTCGTGATGTCCTTGCCCTTGATGAAGAACACGTTCGCGCCGGTGGCTTCCGCCACATAGCCGCGATAGTCCAGCATCAGCGCGTCGGCATAACCGTTCGCCATCGCCGCGTCCTTGGACAGCGTGCAGATCATGTAAAGACCGGCAGCCTTGGCCGAAGACGGGATGGTTTCCGGGCTCGGGCGCTTCCAGCGGCTCCACTCAAGGCGGATGCCCTTGAGCTTTTCCTCGGTCGAGAAATAGCTTGGCCAAACCCAGGCAGCGATTGCCACATGAACCTTGTTATTGCGCGCCGGAACGCTCAGCTCTTCCGAGCCACGCCAAGCGACTGGACGCAGATAGGCATCAACGAGGCCGTTCTTTTCCAGAACCTGGCGCTTGGCTGCTTCGATCTCGTCCACCGAATAAGGGAACGGCATGTCCAGGGTCGCGGCCGAACGGATCAACCGCTCGGTGTGTTCGCGCGACTTGAAGATTTCGCCGCCATAGGCGCGTTCGCCTTCAAATACCGAGCTGGCATAGTGCAGCCCGTGCGTCAGCACGTGAATCTTTGCGTCTTTCCAGGGTTTGAATTCGCCGTCAAACCAGATCCAGCCTTCACGCTGGTCCATGGGCACGCCTGCCATCGTCCACTCCCGCATCTCTAATTGCGATGCCGCGATTACGCGGTCACCTGTTTGGCGCCGATCATGCCCCAGGCTCAAGGCCTTGGCAAACCACAAAGGCTAGGGGATAAGACATCAACGGCGTCCTGATGGGAAAACAATGGCAGCGAACCAAATAAATGTCAACATAGCTGACATAAATTTCGCCCCAACTGGCAGCGACGAACTGCCCCTCGACATCATGGGACTGTTTTTCTTTGCCTATCGAGATTTCACCGGCGATGCAGATGCCCTGCTCGGCCGGCAGGATTTCGGCCGCGCCCATCATCGGGTGCTGTATTTCGTCAATCTGCGCCCCGGTATGCCGGTCGCCGATCTGCTCGATATCCTCAAGATCACCAAGCAAAGCCTGGCGCGCGTGCTGCGCCAGCTGATCGACAATGGCTACATCGAGCAAAAGACCGGCCATTCTGATCGCCGCCAGCGCCTGTTGCACGCGACACCCAGGGGCAAAGAGTTCTTCGCGACCCTGTCGGCAACGCAGGCCAGCCGCATCACGGCATCCATCGCGGCCCTCCCCCCTGAGTCACGCAAGATCGTGACCCGGTTTCTTGTGGGTATGGTCGACCCAGCCGACCGTACAGTGCTGGATCGGCTGAACCTGACCATCGGGCTCTAGGGTCTAGCGCAGAAACACCAGCAGATCGTCGATCAACCGCTGCTTGTGCGTCTCGAACAGGCCGTGCGGCGCGCCGTCATATTCAATCAGCAGCGACTGATCGATGCCCTTGGCCGCAGCGCGGCCAGCCGCCTCAATCGGCACCGTCTTGTCGGCGGTGCCATGCACGATCAGCGTTGGCACCTTGAACGCCGACAGGTCCGGCCGGAAGTCAGTGCTCGAAAATGCCGCCGCACAGGCCAGTGTCGGGCGCAGCCCGGCATGCATGGTCTGGAACCACGCCCAGTTCAACACTTCCTGGCTCACCGCATGGTCGAGCATGCTGACGCCAAAAAAATCCTTGAAGAAGCCGGCAAAGAAATGCGCCCGGTCCTTCTTCATGCCCTCGGTCATCCCATCGAAAACCTCCTGCGGCGTGCCGTCAGGGTTATCGCTGGTCTTGGGCATATAGGGCACGACCGAGGAAATCAGCCCCGCCTTGACGACACCCTTGCCGCCATGACGCGACATGTAGCGCGCGACCTCGCCACCGCCCATTGAAAACCCGATCACCGCCGCATCCTGCGCGCCTGTCGCGGCCAGCACATCGGCCAGATCGTCGGTCAGCGTGTCATAGTCATAGCCGTTCCACGGCTGATCGGAGCGACCAAAGCCACGGCGGTCATAGGCAATTGCCCGATAGCCAGCCTCGGCCAGCGCAACGGCGCCATCGTCCCAGCTATCGGCCGTCAACGGCCAACCATGTAGCAGGACAACGGGGCGGCCTTCACCCCAATCCTTGACATAGAGCTTGGTGCCATCGCGTGTTTCAATGTGGGGCATGACTTCGTCCTTCTTGTCTGATGGGAAGGACAATCCGGCGCCCCGTGCGAAGTTCACGGGACGCCGATCAACTCTTTTGACAATGCCGTGAGGCTAGTTCGACATCGTCGACCGATGCGCCCAGCCCGTCATCCGCTTTTCCAGCCACGCCATCAGAGCGTACATGGCGATGCCTTCGACGGCGAGCATCAGCAGACCGGCAAACACCAGCGGCACATTGAAGTTAGATTGCGCCGACGCCATCATGTTGCCCAGACCATTATTGGACGCGACGGTCTCGCTCACCACTGAGCCCACGAATGCCAGCGTGATCGCCACCTTCAGCGATCCAAAGAAATAAGGCATCGAACGCGGCACACCCACCTTGAGCATGATGTCGAGTTTCTTGGCCCCTAGCGCCCGCAACACGTCCTCGGTTTCGGGCTCGATGGTGGCGAGGCCCGTCGCCACATTGACCACGATGGGAAAGAACGAAATCAGAAATGCCGTCAGCACGGCCGGCACCGTTCCAATGCCAAACCAGATGACCAGGATCGGCACCAGCGCCACTTTGGGAATGGCGTTAAACCCGATCATGATCGGATAGAGCCCGGCATAGATGGTCTTTGACCAGCCAATGAAAAGCCCAATCCCCAGCCCGGCGACCACCGCGATGATAAAGCCCAGCACCGTGGTGTAGAGCGTCTGCAGCGAGTTCTTCCAGATCGGGGACCAATACTGCACGATCGCTTCAAAGATGCGGCTCGGCGTCGGCAGAATGGTATGCGGCAGCCCCGAAATGCGAACGCCTATCTCCCAGATCACGAACAGCCCGATCGTGTAGAGCAGCGGCGCCAGCCGGATCCAGTTGATCTTTAGCGCCGGCTTCGGCGGCAAGACGGATACCGCAGTAACGGTTTCAACATTGGTCATGCGACGGCCCTCGCGCTGGCAATCTCGCCGTGCAGTTCCTGCACCATCGCGTTGAAATCTGGCTCGTAAAGCAGATCAAGTTGGCGCGGCCGCTCGAACGGCACGACATGCTCGGACAGCACGCGGCCCGGCCGAGCGCTCATCACCACCACCTTGTCGGCGAGGAACACACTCTCGCGCAGGTCATGCGTCACCAACACAATGGTCACGTCCTGGCTGGCGTGCAGATCGCGGATAACGCACCAGAGTTCTTCTCGGGTGAAGGCGTCCAACGCACCGAACGGCTCGTCCAGCATCAGCAGTTCCGGTTCATGGATCAGCGCCCGGCAGAGATTAGCACGCTGCTGCATGCCGCCCGATAGCTGCCAGGGAAACTTGTCGCCAAACCCCTTGAGCCCCACGGTCTCAAGCAGCGCTTCGGCCTTCTCGACATATTCCTTCTTGTGCGCCCGCAACCGATGGCGGTGGCGCTCGACAATTTCGAGCGGCAGCAGCACGTTTTCCAGCGTCGTCCGCCACGGCAACATGGTGGGATTTTGAAACGCCATGCCCACAATCGACACCGGCCGCGTCACTTCCTGATTGCCCACGATGACCGTGCCAGTCTGGGGAATATGCAGCCCCGTCGTCAGCTTCATCAGAGTGGATTTACCGCATCCGGAGGGCCCGACGACGGCGACGAACTCGCCGCGCTCGATCCGCAGATTGAGCCCGCTGACGGCCAGCGTGCCCGTCGGACCGCCATAGCGCATATCGACATTTTCAATTGAAACGAGGGGCATGGCCGCACTCCAGCTTGAGCAAATTCGAGCGGTCATCACCGCCCTGCCCTCCCCCGATTTTCAGGGGGAGGATCGGTGTGGTGGTCTGCCTATGGCAGCATGCGGTCTTCAACAGGCGGCAGATACTGGGCGTCAAACACATCGGCGGCCGTCACAGCGCCTTTGAGGCCCATCGAGAGCTTGAGCGTTTCCAGCGACGCCGCCAGCCGCGCTTCATCGACACCGCCAAAGCCATGCTCGATGACGTATGGCGTCTTGATGTTCATGGCGTTGGCCATCTCAAGCCGCGCGATTTCGGTATCGAGATTGAGCGTCTCGTTGCGTGCCAAAACAGCTGCGGCCCCTGCTGCCGGATCGACGACGGCATCGGCAAAGCCCTTGGCCAATGCGCGCAAGAAGCCCTTAACCGCTTCCGGATTCTCGGCGGCAAATGTCTCGTTTACGAGGATCGCGTTGCCATAGAGGTTGAGGCCGTGGTCGGCGAACAGGATGGTCGAAATATCGTCTTCCGGCACGCCATTGGCGATCAGGTTGAGGATGACCGAGAAGGCAAAGCCGAACACGCCATCGACATCGCCCGATGCCAGCATCGGCTCGCGCACCGGGAAGCCGATGCTTTCGATGGTGATTGTCGATGCGTCGAGCCCTGCGGCCGGAATGAAGGCCTGCCACTGCGCAAATGCGCCGTCAGGTGGCGGCGCGCCAAGCTTCTTGCCTTCGAGCGACTTCGGATCATCCGTCACGCCGAGCGACTTGCGGCCAATGATGGAAAACACCGGCTTGTCATAGACCATCATGATCGATTTGACCGGCTGGCTCGGATCCTCATCGAGGAACTTGATCAGCGAATTGATGTCGCCAAAGCCAAACTGGTAGGCACCCGTCGCCACGCGTGGAATCGCCTCGACCGAACCGTTGCCGGTGTCCACGGTCACATCCAGCCCTTCGGCAGCGAAATAGCCATTGTCCTGCGCCAGTAGGAAACCGGCCGCCGGCCCTTCAAAACGCCAGTCCAGCGTCAGCTTTACGGCCGTCTGCGCGGCCGCGGGCAGAACGGAGAAACCCGCGATTGCGATGGCGGCGAGCGATGCAGAAAACAGTCTGCGATTGAGCATGAATGACGTCCCCAAGGATTGTTATCCCCAAAGACAAGCGCAGACTTTTCCATCAGGCAAGAAAAATCGCCTACAAACACGCCAATATATGACCAGTGATTACTTAATGGGCAATCTGCTCAAAAACTATATCGGCAACCCCGTCCGTGCCTTCACCGTTCGAATGCTCATATTGGAGTGTATGCGCGCAACCCCCGGCAGCCGCGCACTGAGACGCCGATGCAGGCGCTCGAAATCCTCGTGATCCTGACAGACAACGCGCAGGATATAATCCGACTGCCCGGCCATCAGGTGACACTCCAGCACTTCGGGAATGTCCTGCACCGCGATCTCGAACGCCTCAAGCGCCGCCTCGCTTTGGCTGGTCAAACCGACCTCGATGAAAAACTGCATGGCATAGCCAAGCCGAGTCGCATTGAGTACCGCGCGATAGCCCTCGATCAGCCCATGATCCTCAAGCGCCTTCAGCCGCCGGTGACAGGCCGAGGCCGAAAGCCCCACCGTATCGCCCAAAACCTGCACGCTTTTTCGGCTGTCGAGCTGCAGCGCTCGCAACAGCTTGCGATCCACCGCATCAATTTGCAACGCCATTGCACACTTCCTGCCATCAATCGAATGTCATTCGAATTTCAGCCTCAGCCGCACAACAATTGCAAGGACATTGCGCGCCGGACTTGATCTGGTGACGATACAAGGCATTGGAGGAACGGAAATGCTGATAGGTGTGCCGAAAGAAATCAAAAACCATGAATATCGGGTCGGCCTCACGCCGGAAAGCGTGGCGGAACTGACCCATCTCGGACACCGGGTCATGATCGAGACCCAGGCTGGCGCCGGCATTGGCGCCACCGACAACGACTATCGCGACGCCGGCGGCGAAATCGCCAATGATGCCCGCGTCGTATTCGACGCCGCCGACATGGTCGTCAAGGTCAAGGAACCACAGGCAGCCGAACGCGCCATGCTGCGCCGCGATCAGGTGCTGTTCACCTATCTCCACCTCGCGCCCGACCCCGAGCAAACCAAAGACCTGCTCAATTCCGGCGTCGTCGCCATCGCTTATGAAACCGTCACCGATCCAAGCGGCGCACTGCCGCTGCTCAAGCCGATGAGCCAGGTTGCCGGCCGCATGTCCATTCAGGCTGGCGCCACGGCACTTGAAAAGGCTCATGGTGGACGAGGTGTGCTACTGGGCGGTGTGCCCGGCGTGCAGCCCGGCAAGGTCGTGATTCTGGGCGGCGGCGTCGTCGGCTTTCACGCCGCAGAAAACGCAGTGGGCCTGCAGGCCGATGTGACCATCCTCGACAAGAGCGCATTGGCGCTCGACCGGCTCGCAACCCATTTTGGCGCCCGCGCCCGCGTGCTCTATTCCAACAAAGCCGCCATCGCCTACGCAGTCGCCAGCGCCGATCTCGTTATCGGCGCCGTCCTCATCCCCGGCGCCGCCGCGCCAAAGCTGGTCACCCGCGAGATGTTGGGCACGATGAAGCCGGGCGCTGTGCTGGTGGACGTAGCGATCGATCAGGGTGGCTGCTTTGAAACATCGCACGCCACCACCCATGCCGAGCCGACCTATGTCGTTGATGGCATCGTGCATTACTGTGTCGCCAATATGCCGGGAGGAGTGGCCCGCACCTCGACCTACGCCCTCAACAACGCCACCCTGCCCCACGTCATCCGTCTCGCCAACCAAGGCTGGAAAGACGCATTGCGAGCAGACGAGCATCTGCGGGCCGGCCTCAATATCTGGAATGGGAAAATCACCTGCTCACCGGTTGCCACAGCGCAGGGCTATGAATACGTTTCGCCCGACATCGCTCTGGCGAACTAAAAACCGGCCCGGATCATCTCCGGGCCGGACTGTCGCTTAGTAGACGAAGACGTTCAGCTGCGATCCGCGCTTGGTCACCGCGAACACGCGCTCAGGGCCAAAGCTGGTGCGGCTCAGCGAGGTCGAAATCAGCTGATCCGACCGCACCGCATTGCTCAGCGCCGAACCGAGGCCCGAGCCCTGCAACTGCGCGGCGAGCCACGACTGGACTTCCGGGCACAGCACCACGCGCTGGATCGACACATTGGATGCACGCATCCAGCTGGCATCGATGCTGGTCGAGCGGATCAGGCGGGCCAGGCTGTTTGGCGATTCACCCGAGCATGTCGCACCGCCACCATTGCCACCGCCGGTATGGCCAATGACAACACCGGGGCCGCCGGGCGCACCGGGCCCGCCGGGGCCACCAGGCCCTCCCGGGCCACCAGGGCCTCCGGGTCCACCAGGGCCTCCTGGACCACCGGGATTACCCGGACCGCCGGGACCGCCAGGGTTGCCAATACCGATGCCAACATCGATCAGCCCACCACCGCCACCAATGACCGCGCCAACGGTCGCACCGCCCTTGAGCACATCAACACCGATATCGACGAGGGAATCCTTGTTGCCGACACCAACATTGGCATTAGCGAGATCCTTGCCGACATTGACGTCGACGCCGAGCGCACGACCCGAACCACCGCCGGAGCTGACACCAGCCCCAACGACCGGGTCCGAACCACGACCGATGCCGACATCGACCACATTGCCGGAGCCTGAACCGCCCGAGCCAAGACCGATATTGACGACGCCGCTATCGGAAGCGTTGCCGGAGCCGATGGTCACAAGCGCATCATCGCCGTCTCCACCAATGATACCGAGCAAGCCGCCGGCATGAGCCGGAACAGCAGTACCTGCGAGCAAAACACAGGCAAAGAAGGCACTGTAAGAGATTTTCATTCTTCGTCTCCTTCACTAGACCACCTGGTCCATGAGAAGAGACGTTATGACGCAGCCAAGAGTTGCTTCAGGACCAGATTCCTAGACAACGCTATTAGCAAGGTCAAAACGCGTATTGTTTAGATTGAACTGAACACTATTCAAACTTTACGAGCCGAATACAAAAAGGGCGCGAAACCGAAGTTTCGCGCCCCACCGGAGACACCACAAAGGAGCGTCAGCCTCTGCAGCAGTCCGCCGCTCGTATGGCGCGCTATCTCCGCACACCATGACTGGTCCCCTTTTGCCAATCTGGCTGCTCGGGGGTCGGTCGAATAACGACGCTAGCCAACAAGGGTTCCGCTTAGAATTAATCTGTGATCGACCGCAGCGTCGCCAGATTCACAGCCTGCAAAGCCCCAACCCCTCATTTGCTGAAATGTTAAGCAGAAGTGAGAATTGATGCCTACGTAACCAGCATCACGGGGCCGTGTTATCCGGCCTTCCGCACGACGCAACCACCACCTCCACAGTAAAATTGAAACAGATCAACCTCTTAGCGTCCCACGCTCAGGGCTGGCACGACCTTTGCAATTATCCCAGCGGTGCAAACACACATCTGTTGGAGGCAAACATGACAGTAGTAAACCGCGGCATTGCGGGTCTGGGGCTGGGCGTGGCTATGACTATGGGCGCAATTGCCGTTCCGGCATTCGCCCAGGACGAGACCATCAAGGTCGGCGTTCTCCACTCGCTGTCGGGCACGATGGCCATCTCCGAAACGACGCTCAAGGACACCATGCTGTTCCTGATCGATCAGCAAAATAAAAAGGGCGGTTTGCTCGGCAAGCAGCTCGAAGCCGTTGTGGTCGACCCTGCCTCCGACTGGCCCCTGTTCGCAGAAAAGGCGCGTGAGCTGATCGAAGTCAACGGCGTCGCCGCCGTGTTCGGCTGCTGGACATCCTCCTCGCGCAAGTCGGTTCTGCCAGTTTTTGAAGAACTGAACTCGATCCTGTTCTACCCCGTGCAATACGAGGGCGAAGAGAGCCAGCGCAACGTGTTCTACACCGGTGCCGCTCCCAACCAGCAGGCCATCCCCGCCGTCGACTACCTGATGGAAAACGAAGGCGTCGAGCGTTGGGTGCTGGCCGGCACCGACTATGTCTATCCCCAGACCACCAACAAGATTCTTGAGCAGTACCTGCTCGATCATGGCGTCGCCAAAGAAGACATCATGATCAACTACACGCCTTTCGGTCATTCCGATTGGCAGACCATCGTCTCCGACATCAAGACCTTCGGCTCGACCGGCAAAAAGACCGCCGTTGTCTCGACCATCAACGGCGACGCCAACGTGCCGTTCTACAAGGAGCTCGCCAATCAGGGCATCAAGGCCGAAGACATTCCAGTCGTCGCCTTCTCGGTCGGCGAAGAAGAGCTCGCTGGTTTCGACACGACCCCACTGGTCGGCCACCTCGCTGCCTGGAACTACTTCCAGTCCGTCGATGTCCCGGTCAATGAGGAGTTCATCGCCGCCTGGCAGACCTTCATGAACGACCCCAAAAAGGTCACTAACGATCCGATGGAAGCCACTGTCATCGGCTTCAACCTTTGGGTTCAGGCTGTCGAAAAGGCTGGCACCACCGATACCGATGCCGTGCTCGAGGCCATCATTGGTCTCGAAACGCCAAACCTGACCGGTGGCGTCGCCACCATGCTGCCGAACCACCACATCACCAAGCCAGTGCTGATCGGTGAAATCCAGGCCGACGGCCAGTTCGAAGTTGTGTCCGAGAGCGACCTCGTCCCCGGCGATGCCTGGTCCGACTTCCTGCCCGAATCCAAGATGATCGAGGCCGATTGGACCGCCCCGATCAACTGCGGCAACTACAACACCGAAACCAAAACCTGCGGCGGCGACGTCGCGGTCGCGCAGTAATCATCACATAACGCACCAGACGGGGGCGGCATCGCCCTCGTCATCTACCCGTCCAACGTCGAGGCCAACGATGAACGCAAAACGGTTTCTTCAGCGCATTGCACTCTTCCTTGTCCTTGTTTGCAGCATCGCGCCCCCCGCCTATGCCCAGCTCCCTGACGTTGAACTCACCCCGCTCGTCGACGCCCTCGCTCCCGGCAATTTCAAAGACCGCGAAACCGCCATCGCCGCACTCGTCACCACCGAAGACCCGCGCGTGGTGCCAATCCTCGAAGTCCTGCTCAACGGCGAACTCTACTTCGACAAAACCTCCGGCAAAGTCGTCTTCACCGCGGCCCCGAGCGGCAAGGGTGCTATCTCGGATCCGATCACCGGCGCCGAGCTCCCAGCTTTGACCGAAGACGGTCTGGACAAGGTAAAGGTCAATAACGGCCTGCGCCGCGTCCTCCGCACTGCTATCGGCCAGATGACCCTGCTCAGCGACGATCCCCGCACGCGCCTCTCCGCCGCCCAGTCGGTCCTGCGCGACGCCGATCCAGCCAATCTCGAACTGCTCGACAGCGCCATTGCCGAGGAACCTGACGCCAATATCAAGCGCGTCATGGAACAGGCTCGGGCCGTCATCCTGCTCAAATCACCCGACGCATCGCTTGAAGACAAAACCGCCGCCGTCCCAGTGGTTCAGGCCATCGGTGGCCGCGACGCGCTCAACACGCTGACCACCGCCCTCGCCACAGCGCCCGCCGAACTGCAGCCGGCCATTCAATCCGCCATCACCGGCCTCGCCCGCGACCGGGCCGTGTGGGACGTGGCGCAAAACGTCTGGTTCGGCATTTCGCTTGGCTCGGTCCTGCTGCTCGCAGCCATTGGCCTTGCCATAACCTTTGGCGTCATGGGCGTCATCAACATGGCGCATGGCGAAATGGTGATGCTGGGCGCCTACACCACCTTCGTGGTGCAGGAAGTCATTCGCCAGAATTTCCCCGGCCTGTTCGACTGGTCTCTCGCCATTGCCCTGCCGCTGGCCTTCCTCGTCACCGGCCTTATCGGCATTGCCATCGAACGCGGCATCATCCGCTTCCTCTATGGCCGCCCGCTCGAAACTCTGCTCGCCACCTGGGGCCTCTCGCTCATCATCCAGCAAGGCGTGCAGCGCATCTTTACCGCCAATATCCGCGAAGTGGGCAATCCAAGCTGGATGTCCGGATCGTTCGAACTAGGCGGCCTCGCCATCACCTGGAACCGCTTCTACATCGTCATCTTCGCGCTGATGGTGTTCTTCGCTCTGCTTTGCGCGCTCAAATATACCGCCATCGGCCTGCATATGCGGGCCGTTACCCAAAACCGCCGCATGGCTTCCTCGATGGGCATCCGCACCCCGCTGGTTGACGCCATGACCTTCGGCCTCGGCTCGGGCATTGCCGGTCTCGCCGGTGTGGCGCTCAGCCAGATCGGCAACGTCTCCCCCAATCTGGGCCAAGGCTACATTATCGATAGCTTCATGGTCGTGGTCTTTGGCGGCGTCGGCAATCTGTGGGGCACGCTGGTCGGCGCCCTGACGCTGGGCATCGCCAACAAGTTCATCGAACCCTATGCCGGCGCCGTGCTCGGCAAGATAATTATCCTCGTCCTCATCATCCTCTTCATCCAGCGCCGTCCCCGCGGCCTCTTCGCGCTCAAGGGACGCTCGATCGAAGCATGATCACCCAAGCTCTACTCCGCGCCCTCGACAAGAAAGCCATCTGGCTCGTCGCCATTCTGCTGCTGGTCGCTATCGCCGTGCCGGCCTCAAACCTGCTGCTGCCAAACGGACACCCACTGCGTCTGCCAAACTATGTCGTGCCGCTGTTCGGCAAATACCTCACCTATGCCATGCTCGCTTTAGCGCTTGATCTGGTCTGGGGCTATTGCGGCATTCTCTCGCTCGGCCATGGCGCGTTTTTCGCCATCGGCGGCTATGCCATGGGCATGTACCTCATGCGCCAGATCGGTACGCGGGGCGTCTATGCCAATCCGACCCTACCCGATTTCATGGTATTCCTGAACTGGAAGGAACTGCCCTGGTATTGGCTCGGCATGGACAATTTCTGGTTTGCCATGCTGATGGTCATGGTCGTCCCTGCGCTTCTGGCCTTCGTCTTCGGCTTCCTCGCCTTCCGTAGCCGCGTTACCGGCGTCTATCTCTCCATCATCACCCAGGCCATGACCTACGCCCTGTTGCTCGCTTTCTTCCGCAACGACATGGGCTTTGGCGGCAATAACGGCCTGACCGACTTCAAGGATATCCTGGGCCAGCCCATCTCGGCCACGACCACCCGCGCAGCGCTGTTCGCTGCCTCAGCAGTCGCCTTGGCGCTGGCCGTGCTCGCCTGCTCGATGGTCGTCAATTCCAAACTTGGAAAGGTCATGGTCGCCGTGCGCGACGCCGAAAGCCGCACGCGGTTCCTCGGCTATCGCGTTGAATATGTGAAGCTTTTTGCCTTCGTGGTCTCTGCCGTCATCGCCGGGATCGCAGGCGCGCTCTACGTGCCACAGGTCGGCATCATTAATCCATCCGAGTTCGATCCCGCCAACTCCATCGAGGTCGTCATCTGGACTGCCGTCGGCGGCCGCGGCACCATCGTCGGCCCCATCATCGGCGGCATCCTGGTCAATGTCGGAAAGTCCTACTTCACCGGAGCCTTCCCAGAATATTGGCTCTTCGCCCTTGGCGCGCTCTTCGTTTTTACCACGCTATTCCTGCCCAAGGGCATCGTCGGCCTTATCGGCCAATACCGCGCCGCCACCACCAAGCGCGAACAGCATGACCGCGACGAGGCATCCCCTGCCCAGATCGAAGCCGGCGCCGACCCTCAACCCAAGCCGGCGGAGTAAGCCATGACCGAAAAGAACGGCACCATGCTCTATCTCGACGGCGTTTCGGTTTCATTCGACGGCTTCAAGGCCATCAACAACCTGTCGATCATCGTCCATCCCGCTGAAATGCTGGCCATCATTGGTCCCAACGGCGCCGGCAAGACCACGATGATGGATATCATTACCGGCAAAACCCGGCCCGATGACGGCCAGGTCCTGTTCGATGGCCGCACCGACCTCACCAAGCTCGACGAAGCCGCCATTGCTAATCTCGGCATCGGCCGCAAATTTCAGAAGCCCACCGTGTTCGAGAGCCACACCGTCTGGGACAATATCGAAATGGCGCTGAAAAAACCGCGCGGCGTCTTCGCCACCCTGTTTTACACCGCCAGCGACGAGGACATAGCCCGTATCAGCGAGATTTTGGAAACCGTCCGCCTGCTCGGCCGCAAGGACGACTACGCCGCCAATCTCAGCCACGGCCAAAAGCAATGGCTCGAAATCGGCATGCTGCTGGCGCAGGACCCAAAACTTCTCCTCGTCGACGAACCCGTCGCCGGCATGACCGACGCCGAAACCGTCGAAACCGCCAAGCTGCTGCGAGAAATCGCGCGTACCCGCTCGGTCGTCGTCGTCGAACACGACATGAGCTTCGTCCGCGAACTGGGCTCCCGCGTTACCTGCCTAGCCGAAGGGTCAGTGCTCGCCGAAGGCAGTCTCGACCAGGTCAGCGCCAATCCCGTTGTCATCGAAAGGTATCTCGGTCGATGAGCACCGCCCTCACCATCAACGCCATTGACCTGCACTATGGCGCAGCGCAGGCACTCAAATCTGTCTCGATCACTTGCCAACCCGGCCGCATCACCGCCGTGCTCGGCCGCAATGGCGTCGGCAAATCCTCGACCCTTCGCGCCATCACCGGCGTCCATAACATCTCTGCTGGTGACATCACCTTCGGCGAAGATACACTCAAGAAATCGCCGCCCTACAAGCGCGCCCGCATGGGTATCGGCTACGTGCCGCAGGGTCGCGAAATCTTCCCACTGCTGACGGTCAAAGAAAACCTCGAAACCGGATATGCCGGGCTCGCGCGCGCCGACAAGAACATACCTACCTACATTTTCGAGCTATTCCCCGTGCTGAAGTCGATGCTCGGTCGGCGCGGCGGTGACCTCTCGGGTGGCCAGCAACAGCAATTGGCCATCGGCCGTGCGCTGGTCACCCGACCCAAGGTCCTGGTGCTCGATGAACCCACCGAAGGCATCCAGCCGTCCATCATCAAGGATATCGGGCGCGCGCTGCAGTTCCTGCGCGACGAGAAGGGCATGACCATTCTGCTGGTCGAACAGTTCCTCGATTTTTGCCGCGAAATCGCCGACGATATCTACGTCATGGATCGCGGTGAAATTCAGCACGCGGGCCCGGCAAGTGATCTCGATCTGCCTGAAGTCCGCCGCCATCTCATGGTCTAAAACGCGAAACGCCCAGCCGAAGCTGAGCGTTTTTAGGAGTATCGGTATGAACCGATTAGCTGATCAGGCCGGCAGCCTTGCACTGCTCGATCGTCACAGTGTCGAGGTCGACTGTCGAGGTCGCCTGGGCAATTTCATTGACTGCCGGAGCATTTTCCACGGCCACATCAGCGCCGCCTGCAGTCGTGTCTGTCGAGCTGGAATTCTCCGTCACCGAAGCAGTCGACGCAGCGGTGTTCAGCTGATCGCAGCGTTCCTGCACCTTTGGCAGTTCATCTGCAGACAGTTCAACGCCGTTGAAAGTTGTCTGGGCAAAAGCGGCGCCAGAGAAAGTCATGGCAGCAGTAAGGGCAATAGCAGAAGCAATGGATTTCATATTCATTTTTCTAGCCTTTTAAAAATCTCTTTAAAAAGAGCGCTTGCTCGTCAAGAAAACGCACCAATATGAATTTCGTTGCGGCCGATCAGCTTGAAAATTTGAAGAACACAGTTGAAGCGGGCATGCAGCGCGCTCGCGGCATTGGCGGCATCGTGACCCAGCAGCGCGATGGCGCGACGCGGCTGTCGACGCTCTATCAGGACGGTTGCGCCAAAATCCGCCTGCCAAATACCCACTCTCCCGCCCTTGAGGCCGTGCTGATCAATACCGCTGGCGGCCTCACCGGTGGCGATCATATGCAATGGTCCGCCGACCTTGCGCCTGCCGGTCGGCTGGTTCTCACTACGCAGGCCTGCGAGCGCATCTATCGCTCACTGGGCGACACTGTCCGTGTCGAAACCAAACTCAGCGTCGGCAAAAACGCACATCTCGACTGGCTGCCGCAGGAGACAATTCTCTTCGCCTCAAGCAAGCTGGACCGAAGAATAGAGATCGATCTTGCACAGGGCGCCAGCCTCACCGCCATCGAAGCTATCCTGCTCGGCCGCGACGCCATGGGCGAAATCGCGTCTGACGCCAGGCTGCGCGACAACTGGCGCATCCGCCGCAACGGCAGCCTGATCCATGCCGAAGCCACGCAACTGACCGGCACGGCCGCCGAACGAAACTGCCTCTCCCTGCTCGCCGGAAAACGCGCCTTCGCCACCATTCTCCACATTGCTCCCGATGCCGATAGCTGCGCCGCCCAACTGGCCCGCCTGCGCGTCTTGCTTCCGCAAGATGGTCGCATCGCCGCAAGCGCCAATAGCGAACGTTTGGTCATTCGGGCTCTGGCCGACACCGGGCTTGCGTTACGCCGCCTGATCGTTCCAATTCTAACCGAACTGACCGGCGCCGGATCACTGCCGCGCCTCTGGCATCTCTAGGACCGTCCATGAACCTCACTCCGCGCGAAAAAGACAAACTGCTGATTTCAATGGCGGCTATCGTTGCCCGCAAGCGCCTTGAGCGCGGCGTAAAGCTCAATCACCCCGAGGCCATCGCGCTGATCAGCGATTTCGTCGTCGAGGGCGCCCGCGATGGCCGCCCCGTCGCCGAACTGATGGAGGCCGGCGCCCATGTCGTCACCCGCGCTCAGGTCATGGAAGGCATCGCCGAGATGATCCACGACGTGCAGGTCGAAGCCACCTTCCCCGACGGTACCAAGCTCGTCACCGTCCACGAACCGATCCGGTAGCGCCATGCTCGAACTGCGCCCCTCCTGCGAGTGCTGCGACAGAAACCTGCCGCCCGACGCGGCAGACGCCATGATCTGCAGCTTTGAATGCACCTTCTGCGCCGATTGCGCGACTGGCGTGCTTGGCGGCAAATGCCCCAATTGCAGCGGCCATTTCGCCCCGCGCCCGATCCGACCAGCAAACAAGCTGGCCAACAATCCCCCGTCCACCCAGCGCGTGTTCAAGCCATCTGGCTGCATGCCCAAAGTCGCGTGAGGCGCCCATGATCCCCGGCGAAATCATCCCCAAGGCTGGCTCCATCGAGCTTAATGTCGGCGCGCCGCAGCTGGTGCTTGAAGTTGCGAACACCGGCGACCGACCGATTCAGGTTGGCTCGCACTATCATTTCTTTGAAGCCAATGCCGGGCTCAGCTTTGATCGCGCCAAGACGCGCGGCATGCGACTCGATATCGCCGCCGGCACCGCCGTGCGCTTCGAGCCCGGCCAAACCCGCGAAGTTCGGCTCATCCCATTCGGCGGCGACCGCACGGTTTATGGCTTCCGCCAACAGATCATGGGAGCGCTCGACTAGCCCTGTCCGATTGCACAAAACCGCAGTACAAGCGCGGCCAAGTTCAACTGGAGCAAGCCCCATGACCACCGAAAACCAGAGCGCGCTGCGTTCTCAGCTCGTTAGCATCATCGAAAATCTGCGCACCACTGGCGCCAATGACGGCGAAGCTATGTTCCTGCTCGGCGGCGGCGCCAATCGACTGCGCGAATTGACCGACGCGCCGACCTGGACCGCCTTCAAGGCCAAGCTGCAGCCTGTCGACGTCGCCCGCCTGCTCAAGGACATGGATGCCGAAGGCAATGCCATGCAGCAGCAGGACAAAGCCAAGCATGCCTATGCCCTGCGCGCGCTTGCCGTCTCGCTCGCCACCACAGGCAACCAGGTTGACGTCATCCAGGGCGGCGCCATCCTGCTCGATCAGATCATCGAAGAAACCCTCGTCAACTACCGCAACTACGTCAAACAGCAGACGGCGTCGGTAAACTAACCGGAGAGTCCATGCCCGCCCAAATCTCCCGCGCCACCTATGCCGACATGTATGGCCCCACGACCGGCGACCGCGTCCGTCTGGCCGATACGGAACTCTTCATCGAGGTGGAAAAGGACTTCACCACCTATGGCGAGGAGGTCAAGTTCGGCGGGGGCAAGGTGATCCGCGATGGCATGGGCCAATCCCAGCGCACGCGTGCCGAAGGCGCGGTTGATACCGTCATCACCAATGCGCTGATCGTCGACGTCACCGGCATCTACAAGGCTGACGTTGGCCTCAAGGATGGCAAGATCGTCGCCATTGGCAAAGCCGGTAATCCCGATACGCAGTCGGGCGTCAACATCATCATCGGCCCCTCGACGGAAGCCATCGCGGGCGAGGGGCGCATCCTGACCGCCGGTGCCATGGATGCCCACATCCATTTCATCGCGCCTCAGCAGATCGAAGAAGCGCTGATGAGCGGCGTCACCACCATGCTTGGCGGCGGCTCCGGCCCCGCCCATGGCACGCTCGCCACCACCTGCACCGGCGCCTGGCACATTCAGCGCATGATCGAAAGCTTCGATGCTTTCCCGATGAACCTGGCGCTCGCCGGCAAGGGCAATGCCTCCCGCCCGGCCCCGCTAGCCGAAATGATCCTCGCCGGAGCGTCGTGCCTAAAGCTGCACGAAGACTGGGGCACCACACCCGCCGCTATCGACAACTGTCTATCGGTTGCCGACGAATACGACGTGCAGGTGATGATCCACACCGACACGCTCAATGAATCCGGCTTTGTCGAAGACACCATCGGCGCCTTCAAGGGCCGCACCATCCACGCCTTCCATACCGAAGGCGCCGGCGGTGGTCACGCTCCCGACATCCTGCGCGTCGCGGGCCTGCCAAACGTCATCCCATCTTCGACCAATCCGACACGCCCCTACACGGTCAACACCATCGCCGAGCATCTCGATATGCTTATGGTCTGCCACCACCTCTCGCCCTCGATCCCCGAAGACGTGGCCTTCGCTGAATCGCGCATCCGTAAGGAAACCATCGCCGCCGAGGACATCCTCCACGATATGGGCGCACTCTCGGTCATCTCGTCCGACAGCCAGGCCATGGGCCGCGTCGGCGAGGTGCTGATCCGCTGCTGGCAGACGGCCGACAAAATGAAGAAGCAGCGCGGCAAGCTTGCGCAGGAAACCGGCGACAACGACAATTTCCGCGTCAAACGCTACATCGCCAAATACACCATCAACCCCGCCATCGCTCACGGCATGAGCCAGCACATCGGCTCCATCGAAGTCGGTAAGCGCGCCGATCTGGTCCTTTGGCATCCGGCCTTTTTCGGCGTGAAGCCGGAAATGGTTCTGCTCGGCGGCTCAATCGCCGCCGCGCCCATGGGCGACCCCAACGCCTCGATCCCGACGCCCCAACCCATGCACTACCGGCCCATGTTCGCCAGCTTCGGCAAACTGCTGACCTCCTCGTCAGTCACCTTCGTGTCCCAAGCCGCCTATGACGACTGCCTGCGCGACAAGCTCGGCGTCGACAAGCACATGCTGCCGGTGAAAAACACCCGCAGCGGCATCGGCAAAGCCTCAATGATCCACAATTCGGCCACCCCCGACATATCTGTGGACCCCGAAACCTACGAAGTGCGCGCTGATGGCGAATTGCTGACCTGCGAGCCGGCCACGGTCCTGCCCATGGCGCAGCGCTACTTCCTGTTCTAGCCGGCACGGTTGCGACGCAGCCTCGCCGCAACTAACGTGGCGGCGAGGAGTTTTCGATGCCCAAACCGAGCGCCAACACCGATCCGATCCGCATGCTCCAGATCGACAAGGCGCTCGCAGAACTGCGCATGCTGCGTCAGTCCGGCAATATCGATCAGGCGGCCCAGGGCGTTGCGGCAATCGTCCAGGCCGAGCCCAACCACGTCGGCGCCCTGCGCCTGATGGCCTCGCTGGCCATGCAGACGGGCACACCCACCATCGCCATCGGCGCCCTGTCGCATGCGCTCGCCAATGGTCCACGTTCAATGGAATTGCTGCTCGAGCTTGGCGACGCGCTCAACGCCGGAAAGCAACCCGCCGAGGCTGTCTCCGCCTACAAACAGGCCCTCGCCATTCGGCCAAAAGACGGCACCGCGTTTCGCGGCCTGGCCCAGGCGCAACTCGATATGGGCAATCGCGCCGAAGCGCTCAAAAGCTTCCGCAAGACCCTTTCCATCCTGCCCTACGACAAATATTCCGCCCACATGATCGCCGCCCTTTCCGGCGAAAACACCGCGACCTCGACCAGCTACGTGCCCGAACTCTTCGACACCTATGCGGACCAGTTCGACGAACACCTGACCGGCACGCTCGAATATCACGTGCCCGAAACCATCCGCGAAATCGTCATCCAGTCTGCCGCCACAAACCCGATCCGCAACCTGCTCGATCTGGGCTGCGGCACAGGCCTTGTCGGCGCCGCCCTACACGATCTGGTGCCCGAAATGGACGGCATCGACATCTCCCACCAAATGGTCCGCAAAGCCCGCGACCGCAATATCTACCGCCACTTGCGCACCGGCGACGTCACCACCGTTCTGGCCGCCGATCCCGAACTTGCCGGCCCCTACGATCTCATCACCGCCGCCGACGTCTTCATCTATGTCGGTGCGCTCGACGCGAGCTTTGCCGCCGTCGCCAGCCGCCTCTCCCCAAATGGTCTCTTCGCGTTCACGGTCGAAACCGCCGAAGGCCACGACCTAGCGTTGCGCTCATCCGGCCGCTTCGGCCACCCGCCCGCCTATGTGGCCGACATCTCATCGCAACATGGCCTGCATATCGTCCAGCAACAGGCCATCGCCATCCGCCAGGAGCGTAACCTGCCGATACCCGGCGAACTCTATCTGTTGAGCCTTGCCTGACCGATCTGGACACCCGCCGTACGATCACCACTATTGCCACTAGGGTGTGCCACACGCGCAAATCTGAGGAGCTAATGATGAAATACCCCATGATCGCGACAGCCATGGCCGCCATGCTGCTGACGCCAATCGCCGCCAATGCCGTGGAATCATCGCTGCAACTTCAGATCGGCTCAGGCGATCTGGAACGCCACATTGTGAGCTACGAATGCGGCGCAGAAGCACCGCTAGTCGTCACCTATATCAATGCGGCGCCCAATTTCCTCGCCATCGTTCCAGTGCTCGAAGAAGCCGAGCCGCTGCTGTTTGCCTCGGTGATCTCAGCGTCTGGCGCGCGCTATGCATCCGGCAAGTGGATCTGGTGGAATGCAGGAATAGAATCCGGCCTCTATGACGCCACGCTTGGCGAAGACGCAGAACCTGTGCTTACCTGCTCGGAGATTATCAACACTCCATAGCGTCCATGGATCATATCAGCCCGGCCGAAATCTTCCCGCATGTCAGGATCCTTCTCGGCACCATCATCGGGCTCGGTATGGCCAGATTGCTGATGACCGTTGCCGGCATCATTCAGCATCCGACACGCGCCAAGATTTCGGTCCTGCATCTACTGTGGGTCGTCTCGCTTGTGATCGAACTGGTCCTGTTCTGGTGGTGGGAGTTCGCCCTCTATCACCTCCAGGTCTGGACGTTTGCGACCACCTTCTTCCTGATAACCTACGCCATCTGCCTGTTCCTGCTCGCCGCCGTGCTCTCGCCCGACAGTGTCTCGGACTACGAAGGCTACGAGGATTTCTTTCTCAAGCGTCGCAAGTGGTTCTTCGGCCTCTTCGCCGTGGTCGCAGTGCTCGATGTCATCGATACGGTAATGAAGGGCTCCGACCATCTGGCATTGATGGGCCCGGGCTATATCCTGCAGTCCCCGGCCGGCCTCATCGTCTGCCTGATCGGCTTCACCAGCTCCAACCGAGGCGTGCATCTGGCCATCGTCGGCACACACTTCGCTTACCAACTCTTTCTAATGGGCCGATATTTCACGATTTTCTCCTAGCAGAACGCTTGGAGAAAACCCTGCTGCCGTGCTTACTTAGGGCAAGATCATCAACGCGTTCCAAAGCCATCAATGCACGAACTAGGTCCGGCCGAACTTTTCCCCCATGTCCGCATCGTTATGGGCATGATCATCGGTCTGGGCATGACCCGGTTGCTGATGACCGTCGCCGGAATGATCCAGCACCCCAATCGCTATAAGATTTCGGTCCTGCACCTGCTGTGGATATTCTCTATCCTGGTGGAGCTGGTGCTGTTCTGGTGGTGGGAATTCGCGCTGTTCCGGCTGGAACAGTGGAGCTTTGGCATCACGCTGTTCCTGATCGTCTACGCGATCACCCTGTTCCTGATTGCTGCCATGCTGTCGCCCGACAATGTGGGCGAATACGATGGCTATGAGGACTTCTTCATCAAGCGCCGCAAATGGTTCTTCGGCCTGTTTGCCGCGACTTTCGTGCTCGACGCCATCGACACCCTCATCAAGGGTGGCGCTTACTGGGACAAGTTCGGGCTCGATTATTTCATTCAGGTGCCGTTCGGCCTGCTGCTTTGCGCCCTCGCCATATCCAGCACCAACAGGCGCATCCATATCGGCGCGGTCTTCGTGCATATCGGCTATCAGGCCTATTTGATCAGCCGGTTTTTCTATACGGTCATCTGATCGGACCACAGACACTGCTGAGGCCTAATGCTGCGTTGCGTCGCCCTTTTTCCGCCTGACCATGGCCGCGGCCAGCCTTACGACACCATCACTCTCGATCATTCCGAGCGCCGCCTGCGCCGCAAGCTGTTGCGCCTCGCCGGTGGCGATGAGGTCATGGTGGATTTCCCGCAGACCATAACGCTCGAACCCGGCAGCGCTCTCGAACTCGAAGACGGACGCTTCGCAGCGATCGTCGCGGCGGAAGAGCTGCTCTACGACGTGCGCGGCCGCGACACGGCCCATCTGGTGCGCCTTGCCTGGCACATCGGCAATCGCCACACCTCGGCGCAGCTAGAAGCCGGCCGCATCCTGATCAAGCGAGACCACGTGCTCAAGACCATGCTTGAAGGTCTCGGTGCCACCGTCAGCAATGTCACCGAACCATTTTTTGCCGAGCATGGTGCCTATCACAGCCATGGCGATAGCGGACACGCCCTGCTCGCACGATGACCGAACCCGCGACACTCCAAAAACTCCTGACCTGGCTATCGCCCGCCTTCCCGGTCGGCGCCTTTGCCTGGTCGGCGGGCCTCGAAACAGCCATCGTCGCCGGCACCGTCCATGACCGCGCCACGACGCAGGACTGGATCGGCGGCGTCCTTGAACACGGGAGCCTCCGCACAGACGCGATCCTCTTCGCCCACGCCCACCGCGCCGCGAACGACCCGACCGCACTCCGCGACCTCGCCGACCTCTGCCTTGCTCTAACACCAGCGCGCGAACGTCACGACGAAACCACCATAACCGGCGCAGCCTTTGCCAGTGCCGCCAAAGCGTGGCCCACCCCAGTGCTCGCCAACCTGCCCCAGCCTTGCCCCTACCCTATTGCGGTCGGTGCAATCGCCGCCGGGCACCAGATCGACCTCGCCGACGCGCTGCTCGCTTTTTTGACCGCCACGATTCACAGCCAGGTCTCGGTTGCCGTGCGGCTTGTCCCCATCGGCCAGTCAGATGGCCTCGCGATCATGGCCGACCTTGAACCGGTGGTGGCGAAAATGGCCGCGCTGTGCCAGCATGCCACACTGGACGATATTGGCTCGGTGGCCTACGCCGCCGATATTGCCCAAATGACCCACGAAACACTGACGACGAGAATATTCCGCTCATGAGCATGCTGATTGCCGCTTTCATGTTCATCGCCTTGCTGGCCGTAGCCACCGCACATCTGCTGTGGTCCATCGGGCGCACCTGGCCGATCCGCAGCGAAAGGCTGCTCGCGCAAACCGTCGTTGGCACTGCTGGCGTCGAGCGCATGCCGCCAAAGCTCGCCTCATTCGCTATCGCGGCCTTCACCCTTGCTGCCGGCGTGTTGGCACTGGCGCTGGCCGATCATGATGGCGGTGGGCAGTTGCTGACCATTATCGGCTTTGGCTTCGGCCTGGTGTTTCTGGCGCGCGGCATTGTTGGCTATACGCCATGGTGGGCTGCGCAGACGCCCGAGCCCAATTTCCGGCTCAATGACCGCCGTGTATACTCGCCCGTCTGCCTGTTCATCGGCGCAGGCTTTGTCGCACTCGCCATTATGAGGTTGCTGTGAAGTCACTAAACGGACCACTCAGGATTGGCATCGGCGGTCCCGTTGGGTCGGGCAAGACGACCCTCTGCGAAATGCTGCTCAAGGCGATGCGCGACAGCTACTCGATGGCCGTCGTCACCAATGACATTTACACCCGCGAAGACGCCCTGATCCTCGCCCGTGTGCAGGCCATCTCCGAAGACCGCATCGTTGGCGTCGAAACCGGAGGCTGCCCCCACACCGCCATTCGCGAAGACGCCTCGCTCAATCTGGCAGCTATCGACGACCTCAACCGCAAATTCCCCGATCTCGACATCATCCTGATCGAAAGCGGCGGCGACAACCTCGCGGCCACCTTCTCGCCAGACCTGGCGGACCTCACCATCTACGTGATCTCGGTGGCGCAGGGCGAAAAGATTCCGCGCAAAGGTGGCCCCGCGATTTCCCGCTCTGACCTTCTGGTCATCACCCACACCGATCTCGCCCCCTATGTGGGTGCGAGCCTCGAAGTGATGGAAAGCGACACGCAAAAAGTGCGCCAAGGCCGGCCCTATATTTTCACCGACCTACTGCGCCGCGAAAGCCTCGACCAGATCATCGCCTATATCGAGCGCGCTGGCGGTTTCGTCGATACGCAGGCGGCCGAGTGAGCACGACGGTCCGCCCTCACCTGCGGCTGCGCAAGCGTCTCGATACGCCCATTCCCGCGCCCGTCTGGCCACCGGGGATCACCCCCGAACGCTTTGATGCCGTCGAGCCAAGCCGGATCCATGCTGTGCTGGAGGCTGCCTTCCCCGGCTTGGTCGCGGCGCGCGAAGACTGGTACGGCAATCTGACGACAGACTCCGAGTTCGATCCGGCCCTCTGTGTCCCGGCCATAACCGAGGACGGCCAGGTTGCGGGTTTCGTTCAATGCTGGACTGGGGATTTCATCAAAGACCTCGCCGTCGCCCCTCAGTTTCGGGGCAAGGGCCTGGGGGCAGCGCTGATGCTGCACGTCTTTGGTCTGTTTGCGGCGCGCGGTTCGTCCCATGTCGATCTCAAGGTTGAGACCGAAGAACAACCGGCGCGCCGCCTTTATGCGCGGCTTGGCATGGTTGAGGTCTAAAACCTCAACCCGCCGCTTCCGTGCCGCTCCGCACCAGCGCAACCACCGAGCGTGGCGTCAGCGTCGCCGTGCCATCAGATACCGCAACGGTCGCCAGATTGTCCGACTGCGTACCGACCGACCAATCGCCGTCCGGCAACCGCGCTACGACAGGCTCCGTGCGGCGGTTGAACCAGACCAGCACTTCATCGTCCTTGTTGCGCAGATGCATGCCGAGCACCGAGGCGCCAGAGTCGCCCCAATCGCCTTCGTTCATCTCGCGCCCATCGGGATGCAGCCACACCACATCGCGCACGCCATTCTTGTCCTGACCCGTCAGGAAATGGTCATGCGTCAGCGCCGTGTGGGCCTTGCGGAACTTGTTGATCGAGGCCACGAAGTCGACCATGTCGCCATCGCTATGTTCCCAATCGAGCCAGGTGATTTCATTGTCCTGCGCATAGGCATTGTTGTTGCCCAGCTGCGTGCGGAACATTTCGTCGCCCTGCTGCAATAGCGGCACGCCGCGTGACAGGAACAGCGTTGCCAACATGGCGCGGACGTCGCGTTTGCGCGCCGCGACGATACCCTCATCGTCGGTTTCGCCTTCGACGCCACAGTTCCACGACGCATTGTGGTTGTGGCCGTCATTGTTGTTCTCGCCATTGGCCTCGTTATGCTTGTTCTGGTAGCTCACCAGATCGCGCAGCGTGAAACCATCATGCACCGCCAGCATGTTGACGCCGTGGCTGGGTTTGCGCCCCGCATGGTCGAAAATCTCGGCAGAGCCCGCAACCTTGCCGGCGAGCGCACCGATCTTGCCGCCCTCGCCACGCCAGAACTCGCGCACTTCGTCGCGATAGGTGTCGTTGTGCTCTTTAAATTCCTTGCCAAACTGGCCCAAAGCATAGCCGCCTGGACCCGGATCCCACGGTTCTGCCACCAGAATGCACTGGCTCAGCACTGGGTCGGCCTTGATCTTTTGCAGCATGACAGCATTGGGATCGAACCCCGGATCACGTCCCAGCACCGTGGCCAGATCGAAGCGGAAACCGGAAACGCCCATCTCCTCGACCCAGTAACGCAGGCTATCGATGACCAGTCGCTGCACCGCCGGATGATCGCATTTCAGCGTATTGCCAGTACCGGTATCGTTGACGAGGTGCTGCTTTCCGTCGACTTCGACGAACCGGTAATAGGTCTTGGCGTCGAGCCCCATCATGCTCAGCATAGGGCCGTTGGCATCACTTTCGCCGGTGTGGTTATAGACCACGTCAAGGATCACCGAGATACCATTCTTGCGGTAGAGATCAGTCATGATCCGCAATTCCTGCGGCCCACGCGGCGCCAGACGCGGATCAATCGCCGAATAGGCCACCGGATTATAGCCCCAGGCATTGGTCAGCCCGAGCACGGGCAAATGCCCCTCATCGATCCAGGCAGCCGTAGGCATCAGCTGCAGCGTATCGACGCCGATAAATTTGAGATGATCGATCACCCGCTGCGTCGTTAGCGCCGCAATCGTGCCGCGCAGCGGTCCCTGCACGCTGGGATGGCGCATGGTGTAACCACGCACGTTCATTTCATAGAACAGTCCCGGCGCCTTTTTGCGCGGCAGGATGTTCTCATTGCCCATATCGCCAACAATGGCCTTGGGGATCAGCGGCGCGGTATCGACCGCCTCCGCCCGATCCAGCCGGAGCCGGGGCGACCGCACGAAAACCCGATCCAGCCGCTTGGCATACGGATCGACCAGCAGCTTCATCGGATCAAAGAAATAGCCCTGATCCGGATCGTAAGGACCATCGGCGCGCAAACCATAGCGCGTGCCACCGCCCAGCCCAGAAATCAGGCCGGCGCGGATATTGTCCTGATGCACGTCGAGTTCAAAACGATCGGTCTCGTGATCCTGCTCGTCGAAAATCGACACCCAGATCTTGGTGGCGCTCTCCGAGTAGACCGCGAAATTGACGCCGTCCTCGGTCAGTGTCGCGCCGAGGTTTTCGATACTGCCCCCATTGGGGACCAGCATGGGTTTCATATGTCTTCCGATATCAGGTGATGACGCTGGGTTCGCCGCGACCTGTGCGCTGCTTGATCCCGGCGAGTTGTTCGGCCAATTCGATGAGGGGCTCGAGAGCAAGTTGGGTGTCGAGATCGTGTCGTCCATCGGCTGCCTCATAGCTCTCCAGGTAGAGCCGCAACGTGGCGCCGACTGTGCCGGTTCCCGACAGTCGTAACACTATTCTCGATCCATCGGTAAACCCAATGCGAATCCCCTGCTTGGCGCTGGTCGAGCCATCGATGGGATCGTGGTAGGTAAAGTCATCGGCATAGGCGACCTGCAGGTCCTCGCCGAAGGTCTTGCCGGGCAGCGATGGCAGCTGCGCGCGCAGGTCATCCACCAGCTTTCCGGCGATGGCCGCATCGACCTCTTCATAGTCGTGCCGCGTATAGTAGTTGCGCCCATAGGTGGCCCAATGCTCGCGCACGATTTCGTCGACGCCCTGCTTGCGCACCGCAATAATGTTGAGCCACAGCAGAATAGCCCACAAACCGTCCTTTTCGCGCACGTGGTCGGAGCCCGTACCGGCGCTCTCTTCGCCGCAGATCGTCACGCGACCGGCGTCGAGCAGATTGCCGAAGAACTTCCAGCCCGTTGGCGTTTCATGCATTTCAATGCCGAGCTTTTCAGCCACCCGGTCCGCCGCCGCGCTGGTGGGCATCGAGCGCGCAATGCCCGCAATGCCGTCCTTATAGCCGGGCGCCAGATGCGCATTGGCCGCCAAAAGCGCCAGCGAATCCGATGGCGTCACAAACCGGTGCTTGCCGATGATCAGGTTACGATCACCGTCACCATCCGACGCCGCACCGAAGTCCGGCCCGTCCGGGGTCATCAGCAGGTCATACATGTCCTTGCAATAGACCAGGTTCGGATCGGGATGCCCGTTATCGAACGATGGCGACGGCGTGCCGTTGATCACCGTGCCCTTGGGCGCGCCCAATGTGTCCTCAAGAATTGCATGGGCATAGGGCCCGGTCACCGCCGACATGGCGTCGAAGGTCATGCGGAAGCCGTTGGCAAACATGGCCTTGATCGCCGGAAAGTCGAACAGCCTCTCCATCAGCGCAGCATAATCGGCCACCGGATCGATCACCTCGACCACCATGTCACCCGACTTCTGCGTGCCGATCTGGCCCAATGCGACATCCGGCGCATCGACCGTCTTGTAGCTGTCGATCACCTTGCTCCGCTCAAACACCGCATCGGTGATCTTCTCCGGAGCCGGTCCGCCATTGCCGATATTGTACTTGATACCGAAGTCGCCGTCAGGGCCGCCCGGATTGTGGCTCGCCGACAGCACGAGCCCACCAAACGCCTTGTAGTGGCGGATGACATGGCTGGCCGCAGGCGTCGACAAAATGCCGTTCTGCCCCACCAGCACCCGGCCAAAACCATTGGCCGAGGCAACGCGGATCGCCTTCTGGATGGCGACGTCATTGTAGTAGCGCCCGTCCCCGCCGATCACCAGCGTCTTGCCTTCAAAGCCCTCAAGGCTGTCAAAGATCGCCTGGATGTAGTTCTCGACATAGTTGGGCTGCTGATAGACCGTCACCCGCTTGCGCAGGCCCGAGGTGCCCGGCTTCTGGTCGGCATAGGGAGTGGTCTTAATTGTCTGGATAGTCATTGGTTTTCAGCCCGGTAATGGAGGCATAGAGATCGGCATAGCGCGCGGCGCTGGTCTCCCACGAGACATCCGATTTCATGCCGCGCCGTTGGATTTTCTTCCAAAGCTTGTCGTCGTGATAAAGCCGCACCGTCCGGCGCAGCGCTTCGTACAGCGCATGCGAACTGCCCGGGTCAAACACCACGCCCGTCGCCACCTCAGCCGAGATCGCGGCAGGATTGGCGTCGATCACCGTATCAGCCAGCCCGCCAATGCGGCTCACCACCGGCACGCAGCCATAGCGCAGCCCATAAAGCTGGGTTAACCCGCAGGGCTCAAAGCGCGACGGAATGACGATCGCGTCACAACCGCCCTGCATGAGGTGCGACAGCCCCTCATTATAGCCATTGATGATACTGACCTTGCCCGGATGTCGCGCGCCCTGGTGGCGGAAGCTATCTTCAAGATAGGCGTCGCCAGACCCCAGCACGACAAGGCGTCCGCCCAGATCAACCAGACCGTCGACGGCCTGCAGCAACAGGTCCATGCCCTTCTGGTCGGTCAGTCGGCTGATGACGCAGAACAGCGGACCATCGGCGCCATCGAGCCCGAATTTGTCGACGACCGCCTGCTTGTTCACCTGCCGCATATGGATTGTGTTGGCCGAATAGGTCTGCGCCAGCGCCTGATCCTTGCTCGGATCCCAGGCGTCGGTGTCGATGCCGTTGAGTATGCCCACTACCGTATCGGCGCGCCCGTTCAGCAGACCTTCAAGGCCCATGCCGAACTCCGGCGTGCGGATTTCATCGGCATAGTTGGGGCTGACGGTCGTTACATAGTCAGCACATTCCATGCCTGCCTTGAGGTAGGAAATGCCGCCATAAAACTCGACGCCACCGACGCCAAAGGCATGCGGCGGCAGCCGTAACTGGCCGAAAATTTCCGGCCCGAAAAAGCCCTTGAAAGCAATATTGTGGATCGTCATGATCGTCTTGACGTGGTCGGTCGGTCCAAATTTGAGATAGGCCGGCGCGAGGCCCGACTGCCAGTCATGGCAATGCACCACCTGCGGGTTGTACCCCTCGACCATGCCCATGGCGAGCTCGGCCGCGACCCAACTCAGCGCAGCAAAGCGCTTCCAGTTATCGGGCCAGTCCCAGCCATCGGGGCTCACATAGGGGCTACCCGGACGGTCATAAAGCGCGGGCGCTTCAATGACGATAACGTCGAGGCCATCGATCCGGGCCGCGATCAGCTTGGCGGGCGTACCGAACAGGTCGTCCAGTTCCTTGACCACGCGGCCACTACTGAGCTTGCTCATTACGGACGGATAGCCCGGCACCAGCGTGCGCATGGTCACGCCATGTGGCCCCAAAGCGGCCGGAAGGGCGCCCGCCACATCGGCGAGCCCCCCAGTTTTGATTAGCGGATAAACCTCGGATGCAACCGAGAGAACTTCGATCATCTGCCTGCCAGATATTTGTTGATCATAGCCTGGGTGATGAGCGTCACGCCGTCATCTGTGCGGCGGAACCACTTGGCATCGAACTCTGGGTCCTCGCCAACCACCAACCCTTCGGGGATGTTCACCCCGCGGTCGATCACCACCTTTTTGAGGCGCGCATTCCGCCCGATGTCGCAATAAGGCAGCACGACCGCCTCGTCGAGTACGGAATAGGAGTGAACACGCGAGCCGGTGGACAACAGCGTTCGCTGCAGATGACCGCCCGAAACGATGCAGTCGCCCGACACCAGCGAGTTCACCGCCGAACCACGGCGACCGTCAAAATCATGCACGAACTTGGCTGGTGGCGTGATCTCGGCATAGGTCCAGATCGGCCAGTCGCGATCATAAAGATCGAGCTGTGGCTGGATGTCGGTCAGATCGATCGACGCCTTCCAATAAGCATCGATAGTGCCGACGTCGCGCCAGTAGCTGACATCTTCCTTGCTCGAGCGCACGCAGGAGCGTGTGAAGCGATGCGCCCAGGCCGTACCGTTCTTGACGATATAGGGGATGATGTCCTTGCCGAAGTCGCGGCTGGAGCCTTCGGTCGCGGCGTCGCGGCGCAGCTGTTCCATCAGGAAGCGCGTCTCGAACACATAGATGCCCATCGATGCCAGAGCCATGTCCGGCTTGTCTGGCATGCCCGGCGGATCTTTTGGCTTTTCGATGAAATCAACCACGCGGTCGCGCCCGTCGACATGCATCACGCCAAAGGCCGAGGCCTCCTGACGTGGCACTTCGAGGCACCCGATGGTCACATCGGCCCCGGTGTCCACATGCTGGCGCAGCATGATTTCGTAGTCCATCTTGTAGATGTGGTCGCCCGCCAGAATGACGATATAGCGCGCGCCGTAATCTTCGATGATATCCATGTTCTGGTACACGGCGTCTGCCGTGCCGGCATACCACATGTCCTCGGCCACACGCTGGCTGGCGGGCAGCACGTCAAAGCTTTCGTTACGTTCCGGGCGGAGGAAATTCCAGCCGCGCGACAGATGGCGGATCAGGCTGTGCGCCTGATACTGGGTCGCCACCGAAATACGGCGAATGCCCGAATTGATCGCGTTAGACAAGGCGAAGTCGATGATGCGGGACTTGCCGCCGAAATAGACGGCCGGCTTGGCGCGTCGGTCGGTCAACTCCATGAGGCGCGTGCCACGTCCGCCTGCCAGCACATAGGCCATGGCCTCGCGGGCCAGCGGCGATGGTACTCTGTAGTCTGCCATTCTCTAACCCTCCACTACTGCCCGGTGTCCGGGACGTATCTCAATCGAGCCGGCTCACTCCGGCTCGTATTTCAAAAACAGCGTCGATAACGGCGGCAGATAAAGCTCTGCCTCCGCTGCCCAATGCTGCCCCTCAACAGCATGAGCCACCACGGCGCCCTGGTTGCCTGTGTTGGAACCGGAGTACCAACCCGCATCGGTGTTGATGCGCTCCACCCACTTGCCGGCAATCGGCATGGGAATTTTGTAGCCGCTGCGTGGCACCGGCGTGAAATTGGAAACGACCAGGATCGGATCGCTCCCCGGCGCCTTGCGCAGCCAGGCAAAAACCGAATTGGCGTGATCATTGCCGATCACCCACTCAAACCCGTCCGGTTCGCAATCGCGTTCGTGCAAGGCGGGCAGTTGGCGATAGGCCAGATTGAGATCGGCCACGAGCCGGCGCATGCCCTCATGCATGCCCGCATCGAGCAGATACCAGTCGAGCGACTTGCTCTCGGCCCATTCCTCGCGCTGCGCAAACTCCTGGCCCATGAACAACAGCTTCTTGCCCGGATGCCCCCACATGAACGCGAGATACGCTCGCAGATTGGCAAATTTCTGCCAGTCGTCGCCCGGCATTTTCTCGAGCAGCGAGCCCTTGCCATGCACCACTTCGTCGTGGCTCAGCGGCAGCACGAAGTTCTCGGAAAACGCATAGACGGTGCCGAACGTCATGTCGTTGTGGTGATACTTGCGATGCACGGCCTCGCGGCTCATGTAGCGCAGCGTGTCGTTCATGAACCCCATGTTCCACTTGAACCCGAAGCCCAGCCCGCCCGTATGCACCGGCGCACTGACGCCGGGCCAGGACGTGGATTCTTCGGCGATCATGAACGTGCCGGGATGCAGACGATACGCTTCCGAATTCACGCGCTTGAGGAACTCGACAGCTTCAAGGTTCTGGTTGCCGCCAAACTTGTTGGGCACCCACTCGCCGTGCTGCCGCGAATAATCGAGGTAAAGCATGGAAGCGACAGCATCGACGCGCAGTCCATCGATATGGAACTTTTCCAGCCAATAGAGCGCGTTGTTGACGAGGAACCCGACCACTTCCTTGCGGCCGAAATTGTAGATCGCCGTGTTCCAGTCAGGGTGATAGCCCTGCCGTGGATCGGCATGCTCATAAAGCGCCGTGCCGTCGAAATTGGCGAGGCCATGCGCGTCCGTCGGGAAGTGCGCCGGCACCCAGTCGAGAATGATGCCCAGCCCTGCCTCATGCGCCGCATCGACAAACCGTGCAAACGACGCTGGATCGCCATGCCGCGCTGTCGGCGAATACATGCCGGTCGGCTGATAGCCCCAGCTCGGGTCAAACGGATGCTCGGTGATCGGCAGTAGCTCGATATGGGTGTACCCCATGTCCGCCGCATAGGGCACCAACTGCTCGGCCAACTGATCATAAGTCAGGAAACCGCCATCCGGCCGACGCCGCCAGCTGCCCAGATGCACCTCATAGATCGACATCGGCGTACGCCGCCAATCCTTGGTAGCGCGTTCCTCGATATACTTGGCATCAGTCCAGGTGAACTCGGTGGGATCGGGCACAATCGACGCCGTGCGCGGCCGCAGTTCTGATTGGCGTGCAAACGGATCAGCCTTGAGCGGCTGGATTACGCCATCGCGGCCAACGATCTCGTATTTGTAGAGCGTGCCCGTGCCGAGCACCGGAATGAAGACTTCCCAGATGCCGTTCTCGAACCGGTTGCGCATCGGATTGCGTCGACCGTCCCACTCGTTGAACGGCCCCACCACGCTCACGCGCTGCGCATTGGGTGCCCACACCGCAAAATGGGTGCCGTGGATGCCTTCAAATTCCATTTCATGGGCGCCGAGCTTATCGAACAGCCGCAAATGGCTGCCTTCGCCCATATAATAATCGTCCATCGGCCCCAGCACCGGCCCGAAGGAATAGGGGTCATAGACGTCCCATTCCCCGCCAGCATTTTTGGCGTGATAGCGAATGGGCTGCCGCTTATCGAGCGACACCTTGGCTTCAAAAAAGCCCCCGGCATGGCGCGGGATCATGTGTCCCAGATCGACGCCGTCCAGTGTGAACGCCTCAATCATATCGGCGTGCGGGATAAATGCCCGCAACACCCAATCGCCATTGACCTGCTGCAAGCCCAGAAACGCGAACGGATTGGGGTGACGACCAGCAACGATCGCCTCTACCTCCGCTGAGTCTGCTTGCCAGTTTTCCTTGGTCACACGCACGCTCCCCCGACAGCAACTGACGGCATCCTGCCGTGTTGCCTGCACCAAATTAATCGGACGATCCCGGTCTTAAGCGCCAGTTCTCGTCCGATAGCCATTGTCATTCCGCCGCTGTCGAAACGCCCCAGATGTCCTTCGCATATTGCCGGATTGTCCGGTCCGACGAGAAGAACCCAACTCGGGCTGTGTTGCGGATAGCCATCGTGTTCCAGCGATGCTTGTCCGCCCAGATTTCGTCCACTTGCGCCTGTGCCGCAGCATAGGCATCGAAGTCACGCGCCACCATGAACCAGTCGTGGTCATAAAGACCGCCGATCAGGTCGCGGTAACGATTTGGATCGTCAGGCGAGAACACGCCCGACGAAATCGACTCCAGTGCTTCCTTGAGACGCGGCGATACGTCGATCGCTGCCCGTGGAGTTTCGCCCTCGGCCCGCTTCGCGTTGACCTCATCGGTCGTCAGACCAAAGATCACGATATTGTCCGCGCCGACTTCCTTGTGCATTTCCACATTGGCGCCATCCATGGTCCCGATGGTGATCGCACCATTGGCCATGAACTTCATATTGCCGGTTCCGGACGCTTCCATGCCTGCTGTCGAAATCTGCTCGCTGAGATCGGCAGCCGGCACGATGACCTCCGCCAGGCTCACATTATAGTTCGGCAAGAAGACAACCTTGAGAAGCCCACGCACAGCCGGGTCATTGTTGATGACCTTGGCGACGTCGTTGATCAGTTTGATGATGAGCTTCGCGTTCCAGTATCCGGGAGCCGCCTTGCCTGCAAAGATCTTAACGCGGGGAGCGAAGTTCCGTTCCGGATGCGCGCGAATTTCATCATACAGCGCAACGGCTTGGATAATGTTGAGCAGCTGACGTTTGTATTCGTGGATGCGCTTGATCTGAACGTCAAACATCGCGTTCGGCGAAACCACGACGCCAAGGCGATCCTTGATCAGATGCGCCAACGCCTGCTTGTTGGCTTGCTTTACAGCCGCAAATTCCCCCTGGAAGGTCGGATCTTCGGCATGCGCATCGAGACCGCGCAGCAATTCGATATCGTCGAGGAATTCCGGTCCTATCGTATCCGAAATTAGCTTGGTCAGCCCCGGATTGCACTGCATCAGCCAACGCCGTGGCGTGATGCCATTGGTCTTGTTGTTGATGCGGTCGGGATAGAGCTTGTGCAGGTCCGAAAACACCGTCTGCTTCATCAGCTCGGTATGCAGCGCCGAAACGCCATTGATCGAGTGCGAGCCAACAAAGGCCAGCTGACCCATGCGAACGCGGCGGCCGCCATTTTCGTCGATCAGCGACACGTTGGCGATCTGCGCGTCGGTGAACTTGGCGCGATTGCGCGCGTCGAGCAGCACTTCGGCATTGATTTGATAGATGATCTGCATGTGGCGCGGCAGCAGCCGTTCCAGCAGAGCCACCGGCCAGCTTTCCAGCGCCTCTGGCAGCAGCGTGTGGTTGGTATAGCCAAACACGTCGCGACACAGCGGCCAGGCTTCAGCCCATTCCAGCCCATTGTCGTCGACCAGAATACGCATCATCTCACAGATCGAAATCGCGGGATGAGTGTCATTGAGCTGGATGGCAACCTTGTCAGGCAGCGAGCCCAGATCGCCATATTGCTGCAGATGCCGACGCACGATGTCCTGCAGCGAAGCCGACGAGAAGAAGAACTCCTGGCGTAGGCGAAGTTCCTGCCCTGCTGCGGTCGAGTCAGCCGGATACAGCACGCGCGTAATCGCTTCAGCGCGGGAGCTCTCTTCCAGCGCGCCGATATGGTCGCCCGAATTGAACTTGTCGAGCAGGATCGGATCGATCGGCTGCGCGCTCCACAGACGCAGAGTGTTCACCCGCGCCCCGCGCCAGCCCACAATTGGCGTATCGTAGGCCACCGCCAGCAGATGATCGTTCGGCCGCCATTCCTGACGCACCGTCCCATCGGGATCGGTCACCGGCTCGACATGGCCGCCAAAGCCGATTTCATAGGCGCTTTCGCGACGCTCGAATTCCCATGGATTGCCGTGCGCCAGCCAGTCTTCCGGCAGTTCAACCTGCCAGCCTTCGCTCATTTCCTGCCGGAACAGGCCATGCACATAGCGAATGCCGTAGCCATAGGCCGGGATTTTCACCGACGACATGGATTCAAGGAAGCACGCCGCCAGTCGGCCCAGGCCGCCATTGCCCAGCGCAGCATCGGGCTCAAGGTTGATCAGGTCGCCCAGATCGACATTGAGGTTCTTGAGCGCATCGCGCACAGGCTCCATCAGCCCGACATTGCTCATAGCGTCGCGCATCAGCCGGCCAATGAGGAACTCAAGGCTCAAATAATAGACGCGCTTGCGCGACGTCCGCCAAGTCTCGCGGGACGACTCCATCCAGCGATCCATGACTCGGTCACGTACCGCAAGAATAGTAGCCTCCAGCCAATCGTGTGGCCGGGCAACAATTGGGTCTTTACCGACTGAATAGATCAGTCTTTCAAGAATTTCGGCCTGTATAGCCTCAACGGTTGTGGCACGCGGCTCGGGCGTAGGGGCGTCGTAAACGATCGGCTGTTGCGGCATATCGCAATCCAGATTTCATAACGATGTATTCCCCTCTTGAGACTTTAGTCTTGCACTTAATTTGGGCATGCGAAAGCCCCCAAACGACATGCATAGTTAAGCAGGCTAAGATGGCTGCGTGACTTTCTTTATTTCCTCTTCCACCTTGTCTGGCGCAACCTCGACACCGCCTTCGCGCGCTTGTTCAGCGGCATTACTGATCAATAGATGACGCCCCGCCATTTGTTCACCGCCAACCATCTGCAAGTCGAATCGTTGGGCATCGCGCTCCCGCACGCCCTCGATGACCTCTTCAGTTTCCTCGTCGGTCGCCCCAAGCACGCGGATCACCTGACCACCGAAGATCAGTGCTGATTCGAACACCTCGCGCAGCTGGTACTCGACACCAGCCCGAACCAGCTCAATGGCATGGCCACGGTCGAACGCACGCGCCATCACCTTGGCTAGCGGGAACTCGTCGCGCAGCAGTTCGGCAATGCGCGTCGTCTGTTCCTTCTTGTCGGTACAGATCAGGATGACGTCGGCCGTGGCCGCACCAGCGGCATGGAGAATATCGAGCCGCGTGCCGTCACCATAATACACCTTGAACCCGATCTGCGCCGCAGCGCGGATCATCTCGGTGTCATTGTCGATGATCGCCACCGAGTGGTGCATGGCCAGAAGCGGCTGGCTGGCGATCTGGCCAAAGCGGCCAAAGCCAATCAACAGCACCTTGGCCGACAGGTCATGCGCTTTCTCGACGCCATCGAACGACTGTTCCGTCGCCTTGGGCATGACGTAGCGCAGCCCGATGATAAAGAACGGCGTCAGCACCATCGAAACGATGACCGTCGCGGTAAAGATCGCATTGGTCGGGCCATCGATGATCCCGGCCGCCACGGCCGTGGTATAAAGCACGAAGGCAAATTCGCCGCCCTGCCCCATCAGCACCGCGCGCTCCAGCGCCTCGCCATGCTTGGACTTCATCACCCGCGCGATCACATAGATCGCCGATGCCTTGACCACCATGAAGGCCGCCACGCTGATCGCAATGATCTGCCAGTTTTCGCCAACGATCCCCAGATCGAGCGACATGCCAACGGCAAGGAAAAACAGCCCGAGCAGAATGCCACGGAACGGCTCGACGTCAGCTTCGAGCTGATGCCGGAAGGTCGAGGTCGATAGCAGCACGCCAGCCAGGAACGCACCCATCGCCATCGACAGCCCACTGACCTGGAACAGCAGCGCTGCACCAAGCACCACCAGCAGCGCCGCCGCCGTCATCACTTCGCGCAGCTTGGTGGACGCCAGCGCCGCAAAGAACGGATTCATGATGCGTCGGCCAAGGAAAATAAGCAGCAGGATAGCGCCGATCGCGCCGCCGAAACCGGCCAACCTGGCGAACAGGCTCTCGTCGCCGCCCGAAGGCGCCAGAATTGCCACCACCGCCAGAAGCGGCACGATGGCCAAATCTTCCAGCAGCAGGATGGAAATCATTTTCTGCCCGCTATCGGTCGATAGCTCGCCGCGCTCGCCCAAAATCTGCATGACGATGGCTGTCGAGGTCAAAACGAAGCCCATGCCGAAAATGAACGCCACCACCGGCGGAAATCCGAGCAGAACGCCAACACCCGTCAGCAGGGCACCGCTACCGGCCACCTGAAACACACCCAGCCCGAAAATCTGCTTTCGCAGCGCCCAGAGCTTGGAGGGCTCCATTTCGAGGCCGATGATAAAGAGGAACATCACCACGCCGAGCTCGGCGGTGGTGAGCACCGATTCCGGATCGCTGATCAGCCCGATACCCGATGGCCCGAGCAACAGCCCCGCCGCCAGATAACCCAGCACGGAGCCCAGCCCCAGCCGCTTGAACAACGGCACAGCAATAACTGCCGCGCCCAGGAGCGCCACGACGGGCACGAGATCCACACCATGCGCCGCGGCTTCTGCCGCATGCCCAACTACATCAACTGCCACAACCGACTCCGGGCTTACCTTGGATGCAGACTCTTTCGCTCTGTATTGATGCCGTCAAGCGGTCTGCAAGCATAGTTGCCCTACGCGGCAGGCTCTATTCCGCTTGGCGCAGTTCCTTCGGGTGGCTGCAGCCGCTCTTCTTTGCGTTTACCAGCCGGCTCCTTGGCCTCCTCCGCCTGCTCGCGAATGGCCTTGGCCGTGTTGGCCAGCAGTTCCTCGCGCGCACTCATATTGCGCGTCCGCCGCACCGGACGGCTCGGCACCATCGGTTTGCTGGGCAGCGCATGGGACAGGATGGACGTCGCGATCAACAGCGTCGGCACCGCCACCAGCCCGCCCACCGGTCCCCAGGCCCAGAGCCAGAAGGTGATCGACAGGAAAATAATGAACGGGTTGAGCGTCATCGTCCGCCCGATGAAATGCGGCGTTACGATCTGCCCTTCGACAAAGTTGATCGCCACATAGCAACCGACCGGGAGCAGGATGTTTTCCAGCCCCGTCTGCGTGCCCAGCCCAATGGCCAGCAACACCAGCACCATCACGCCCTGCCCGACATAGGGGATGTAGTTGAGCACTGCCGCCATCGCGCCCCACAGAATGGGCGACGGCATGCCGATGGCCCACATGGCCAGCGACACGGCGCAGCCAACGCAGACATTGATGAAGGTGATCGACAACAGGAACCGGCTGACCTTGGCCTCGACGTCACGGAAAATATGCGCCGTCCGCCACCGCACCCGCCGGCTGACACACAGCGACAGCACCGAAATCCGGATGTGGTCCCGCGTCGCCACAAAGAAATAGAGACTGGCGAGGAAAATCAGCACCTGCGCCAGAATTGCCGGCGCTAAAAGCGCCACCCCGATCACCTGCCCGCCATCTTCGACGGTCACGGCCATGGCGTTGTTGGAGCCAAAGATCGACGAAATCTGCGCCTGAAACGCCGTCACCGCTTCCATCGGCCCCTGCAGCGTTGCCAATTGCTGCTGCAGCTTGGCCCAGATCAACGGCGCCCGCGCCACCCATTCTGATAGCGGCACCGCAAAAAGCGTCACCCCACCGGCAATCACGGCGATCAGCATCAGCACCACAATGCCGGCCGACAATGCTGGCGGCACGCCAAATCGCTCGACACGGTCGGCCACCGGGCCAAACATCAGCCCGATGACGATCGCCAGTGTCACCGGCGCCAGAAACACCTGCCCCACCTTGAGCGCCACCAGCAGAGCAAAAAAGCCAATGAACACCATGGCAATTTTTGAGGCATTGCCTATGACGCGTTCAAACTGACTCTGGTTCAGGTCTTGGGGTGCCGCAGGGCTGCGGACAGCGCGTGCCATGTGTTTTCCGTGGTTGGATCCTCGCGAACCAACAACGCCCCCTCTAGGTAAACGTTCCTTTGCCCAAACGCGCGCCGACCAGTCGACCACGCCAACGCCAATCGCTAGTGTAACCGCCGGATTCGAACACTTCTCAAGGTTGCCCAATGCCCCGCAAGATCATCATTGATACCGATCCCGGCCAGGACGATGCCGTCGCCATTCTGCTGGCGCTCGCATCGCCGGAAGAATTCGACGTTCTTGGCGTCGTGGCAGTCGCGGGCAATGTGGGCCTCCATCACAACGCCAATAATGCCCGCAAGGTGGTCGAACTCTCCGGTCGCCGCGAAGTGCCGGTCTATGCCGGCTGCGCCCGTCCCATTCGTCGCGCCCTGGTGACGGCGGAATATGTCCACGGCGAAACCGGCCTCGATGGCCCCGATCTGCCCGATCCCACCATTCCGCTGCAGGCCCAGCACGGCGTCGACTACATCATCGACACCCTGATGGAAGCCGAACCGCGCACCATCACGCTCTGCACGCTCGGGCCGCTGACCAACATCGCCATGGCCATCATCAAGCAGCCCGCCATTGTCGAGCGCATCGCCGAGATCGTCATGATGGGCGGCGCCTATTTCGAGGTCGGCAACATCACGCCTGCCGCCGAATTCAATGTCTATGTCGACCCCGAAGCCGCCGACATCGTGCTGCGCTCCGGCGCGCCAATCACCATGCTGCCGCTCGACGTCACCCACCAGATCCAGTCGACCCCGGACCGCCTCGCCAAAATCCTCGGCATCGGCAATGCTTCGAGCAAAGCTGTCCACGACATGCTGACATTCTCCGAGACCTTCGATCTCAAGAAATACGGCTGGACCGGCGCCCCCCTGCACGACCCCACCGTTATCGCCTACCTGCTGCGCCCCGACCTGTTCGAAGGCCGCCAGTGCAACGTCACGATCGAAACCGCCAGTGAACTCACCGTCGGCATGACGGTCACCGACTACTGGCACGTCACAGACAAGCCGAAAAACGTCAACTACCTCCGCAACGGCAACGCCGACGGCTTCTACGCCCTCCTCACCGAACGCCTGGCCAGGCTGCCATAAGAAACAATACCCCCACCTGACCTCCCGCTGAAAAGTGGGAGGCACCATCAAGCCAAACCCACCGGCCAGATTCCTCCCCCTATCAGGGGGAGGCTAGGTGGGGGTATCCGCCAAGAATCTTCAGCCGCTCTCCTGATTCCATAAAGTCTGCGACAACGCACTGCCGCAAGCAGCCCTTCGCGAACCTCGAACCACGAGGGCGTGGCACCAAGCCGCCCTATCCATCTTGGCAACGCACACGCCCCGACATATTGTCCGCCCACCCCACCCGAGACCGCCCCCATGGAACCGTTCACCCTTCTCACCTTCACCATTGCCTATGCGATCGCCGTTCTGGTCCCCGGACCCGGCGTTGCGGCTGTGGTTGCCCGCGCTCTCGGCGGTGGCTTCAAGGGTGCGTTCCCGATGGTTCTGGGCATTCTGGCCGGCGATCTGATGTATTTCGTCTTCGCCGTGTTCGGCCTTGCAGCCATCGCCACCTATTTCGGCCCGGTCTTTGTCGTCGTCCGCTGGGCCGGCGCGGCCTACCTGCTCTATATCGCCTACAAGTTCTGGACCGCCCGCCCCGGCTCCGAGCAGATGAAGCCCAAGAACGAAGACGCGTGGCGCACCTTCCTTGCCGGCTTCTCGCTCACCATGGGCAATCCAAAGACTATCGTCTTCTATCTGGCCATCCTGCCGACGGTCATTCCGCTCGATCAGATGAACCTGCTGGCCTTCACCGAGCTGACTTTCATCGTGGTCGTCGTGCTGCTGATCATCGGCTGCGGCTATGCTTGGCTGGCCTCTGCTGCCCGCGAGATGTTCAAGAGCGCAAAGGCTCTGGGCCGTCTCAACAAGACCGCTGGCGTCATGATGGCCACCGCCGCCGGCTTCGTCGTCTGGCAGCATTAGGGCAGCGGGCAAACAACCCACCCAAAATTCCCCGCCCCCCTTTGACACCGCAATCCACCCTGCTATGAGGCGTGTCGGGGGGCGTGTAGCTCAATGGTTAGAGCCGACCGCTCATAACGGTCTGGTTGGGGGTTCAAGTCCCTCCGCGCCCACCAATCTTTTCAATCACTTACCGCCAATTCACCGGACAGTGTTCGGGTTCATTGAACCTAAGCGCGCCCGATTCACGGCTCGAACAGGTTCGCCCTGTTCCTCATGGGTAAGGAAGCAAGATGGCAGAGATTGAATTCAGCGAAGTGATCGTTGAGCGCTTTGCGCGCGCGTGGGCGTCGATCGACGGGAAGGTCGAGGCGTTCGACAGCGAGCGCGGCGTTGCACCAGACTACGACGATCCCGGCTACACCGGGCACTTTGAAGGCTATATGGCGGAGGCAAAGGAACTCCTTAAGCGAGCGGGCTGCCATGTCACCCTTTCCCCATCCCCTTCACGATAGGAAGAGACAGATGACAGGCCTGCCTATTCCATATCCCCGACGAGTCGGGATAGGTTCGGTGCATGAGCTGGTACGAAGTCAAAATCACTCCCGAGCGTAAAGCCGACTATGCCCGAGGCGGCAGGATACTTATCGTTTGGGACGAGCGCCCAAAGGGGAAAATCCTTGAGCAGCTGAAGGCCGAAGGTTCCGTCATCCTGTGGCGAGGCTCGTTCTCGCACGACAAAACCCGCATTGAAGACCGGGGCACAATCGCTGTCGTTGGCGACCACATCATCACAATTGAAGACCGCCTGGATTTGAACGATCGTTTCTTGCATGGCCCAACGGAACGCCAGCCATATTGATGTCACCCTATGCTTGGTCCACCGATGATGATGAAGTCGCCCTAGACGCGATCATCATTGGCATTGCCAGTGACGAGAAGGCATTCACCGCCGCTGGCATCTACTACGGGCCGGTAACAGCCTCGATTTACTGGCCTGACTGGATCACCCAAGGCGATATGATCAAAGCCGCCCTTGAAGGGCCGTATACCGTTCCCGAGGCGCTTGCGCGCGCCGAAACCCTTCGCGACCTTTGGGCGTTCAATCGCATTGTTATCGCCATTCAGGATCGCGGGTTATGGCAGCGGGAATGGGGCGATTTGCGCGAGACAGAGGGCTTTGACTGATGTGCGGACGTTTTACCAATGAGATGACCTGGGCGGAGATCCACGCGCTCTATTCGATCCACGACGCGCCTCCTCCGTCCTCCAACATGCAGCCGCGCTTTAACATCGCGCCGACACAAACGGTCCAGTTCGCCCATCTCGACAAGGCCGGGAACCTTGAGCTGAACCAAGGACGCTGGTGGCTGGTGCCCTTCTTCGCCAAAGAACTGCCCAAGGCGGCAATGTTCAACGCCCGCATCGAAACGATCGATACGTCAGGCGCGTTCCGCGAGGGCTTCAAGTCGCGCCGCTGCCTCATCCCTGCCGATGGCTATTTCGAATGGACCACCAGCGAGGTGGACGGCAAGAAAGACCCGTGGCTGCTACAGATGCCAGGCGGCGCCGGTTTCAGCTTCGCCGGTATCTGGGCGCACAACGACAACCTCGGCGTAACGAGCTGCACGATCATCACCGCGCCGGCCGTTCCTGAGATCGAGCACATTCACACCCGTATGCCGGTGATCCTAAGCCCCGAGACGTATGGCGCGTGGCTCGATACGGGCATTCAGGGCTCGGATGCCAAGGCCCTCTTGCTCGGTAGCCAGATCGACAGCCAACTAGAGTTTCACCGGGTCAGCCGCGAAGTGAACAGCAGCCGGTACGAGGGGACAGACACCAAGAAGCCGCTGATCAACTCGCTTTAGGCTTGTCCTTTTTCACCGGCATCCCGGCCAATGCCATCTCCCCATCGCGCATGCTCTGGAAGTCCTCCGGCGTCATCTGCGACGGTATCGGTTCGCGCTTGCTGTCCTGCAGCACGAAAGTGCCTTGCTGAAGGGTGATGCGCCGCTCTTTGTAAAACAGAGCCGTGGCAATGTAGGCGGCCCGCCCAATGAACAGATTATTAGCGGTCGCGACTGTGGTTTTCAGGCTGTAGGGATAGGTCGATCCGCAATCCATGATCGTGTAGTTGGGATTGGCGTTTCTCTCGACCGGCGCTTCTCTGAACTCCAGCCACAAATCCATGCCCATCCGCCTGCACGAAGGGCAGCGCATCAGGTCGGTGAAGTGAACTTCGCCGGGTCTTGCAAGAAGGTTGGTTCTGCCGCTCAATCTTGTGCTTAAACGCTCAATATCCGCCTCACGTCGAAACCGGCAGGCAGAGTGTCGGCACGTTGCGATGAGTGTGTGCCCGCCATTAAGGGCTTCCATGAGTGTTTTCGGCGACGGCATTTCCACCTCGATCAGAAGTGGAACATTTAGAGAACATGGCGACCGGGAGTCAATTCACGGAATGCGAAGCCACCCTCTTATCGCCCCGATAAGCCCCTCCCCGGCCCATGCAGCGGCAGCGCCGAGCGATATGCCACCAATGGCCAGCAGACCCACAACCCCCAGCCCAACGCTGCGGATGCGCTTCCAATCATCCATGGTTGGCTGAATGGCGGCTTGGTTCGCGGCGACTGTGGCGCTGAGCGTTTGTAGCTCGCCCCTTACCTGCCCGTCGACTTCCCCGAGGATACGGATATCGCCCTTGATTGTGCCGACGTCATCCGCAACCGCGTCCATGCGCTCGTGCAGAGTGGCGCGGCTTTGTCGGGACGCCTCGCGCTCATCGCGAAAGTCATCCCTGATCTGCTCCACCATCTTGAGCAGGATATCGGTGTTATCTGCCACGGCTTACCCCGAGCCTGAGAGAATTGCAGGCGCACCGGAGCGCGCCCGGTGGTTATTTGCCGGTTAGGCGTTCCCAGAGGGTGCGAGGTGGCTTTGCAGCTTCCGCCAGTGCCTCGACCTTGCGGGTGGTGGAAACGCCTGTGCCTGACTTCGGCAGCGCGATCTTGGTGCCATCGGTGGTCACCACCTGGGCTTTGGTCGTGGCGCGGTAGGACTGCAGCTGTGCCCAGAGATACCAGACGAGACCAGCTGCGGCAGAGACGGTCAGTCCGCCACCCTGCCCGGTGAAGATCGCCTGAACGTCGCTCTGCATTGCTGGCGGCATTGCCAGGTAGATCGGGATCAGGATGGCCGCGAGTGAGCCAAACTCTTGGGCGCGGCGCCAGAGCCAGCCAGCGGCAGCGGATTGAATGATCGAAGTCAGCATGGTCAGAACCTCACAAAAAAGCCGCCCAAGATGGCGGCGATGACGAGAACGGCGATGATGATGCCCCACGGCGGGGATTTGCCCTTAGCGGGCTCGGGCAGCGACGGACTGCCGGGGATAAGGGGCGGCATTGCTGAGGCCATCGAGAGCGACTTGGCGCGCACGTCTGCCACGCGGCGCGACCAGCCCTTGCCGAAGGTTGGCCACGTCGAAAGCCGCTCAAGGAACGCCAGACGGTGCGAGCAAAGCTCATTGATCAGCGAGGCCACCGAGTGCTTCTCAACGGCCTTGAGGGTGATGGGGCCAATCTTGCCATCTGGCGCTACGCCAATGATGTTCTGCAGATAAATCGCTGCCCTGCCCGGCCCGCTATTCACGGCGAAGTCGAACACCGCCAGATCGAGACCGGCGGGCAGATCGTCACCGCGCACCGCGTCCCAATAGCCCTCGCGATAAATGCGCTGCAGTTCAGCGTCAGTGATTGCCCGAAGCTGGGCTTTTGTCGCGCCGGGCCGATACCGCCGATAGGTGGCCAGCGTGACGCCCTTCATCGTGGCGCCGCCCGGATCTTTGGGATGATCTGCCCATCCACCCTCGTGCTTGAGCACCTCACCCAGAGCCTGGGCGAAGTTGGTCTTGGCCATGATGGCCTCCCCTTTAACGTGGAACATTGTTTTTACAGCGAAATTCGGGAAACCCCGCGCAGTCAGGTTCGCATTAAATAACTCTATCATTCATTTGAATGATGTTGCTCGTCGGTAACACTCACCCGACAAGTAGAGACGCCCTGCCCAATTCCTGCGGAATCCTATTTACTTAACCACATTGCAGACACAATAATTCCTTCATCTGGAGGACTGACATGAAAAAACTATTGATCACCGTTATTGCTGCGTCTGCTCTTTCAAGCACCGCATTTGCGGCAGATTTTGGAGTAGTGTTGCAACCTGCTCCTGCGGGATACATCGCCCCCGCCACTGATTGGACCGGCTTCTATGCTGGTATCTTCGGCGGCGTTACGAGCGGCCCATTTGACTTCAGCCTAGTTCCGCCTGCAGGCCCATCCGTTCTGGACGTTACGGTTCAGGGTGGTGGCGCAGTTGGCGGCGCGCAGATCGGCTATGACGTTCAGTTGAACCAGTTTGTCCTTGGCTTGGTCGCTGATATCGCAGTCAGCAACCATAGGGCTGGGGCTTCGTTGACCAGCGGCCCCAACACAGCCGACATTGAGACTCGCCTTACTTACCTTGGCACGGTCCGCGCTCGTGCCGGTTATGCCTTTGACGACGTCCTCGCTTATGTCCACGGCGGTTTGGCTTATGGCCATACCGAAACGACGGCAACGGTGAACGGTGTCGATGCGGCTCTCGGCCTTACCAATCCCGACCGCGTTGGCTATGTCGTTGGCGCCGGCTTCGAATATCAGGTCTCTGAAAACATTTCTCTGCAGACTGAGTATTCTTACACCGGCTTCCGTGACGAAAGCATTTTGGCAATCGGCGGCGGCAACCTAAACCAGGCGCTTAGCTTCCACACCGTCAAGGCTGGCGTGAACTTCCGCTTCTAACGAATTGCACTCTCGTTACAGCGTTGAGCCCCACTCTTAGGAGTGGGGCTTTTTCGTGCGTCCTGTTTTGGCGGACGCTTGCTCCTCGTTGAGTTTGGCCATGGTGACCCCTGAGTTTAAATTGAAATAGAAATGGTGTTCAATGGAGGCTGTATAGTTCTTGCTGGACGGGGACGCGCGATCAACAACAGAGCAGCGAGGGGAAAATGAAAATTTCGGTTCTATTCTCTCAACCGACCAGAGAGTTGCTCATCCTGCCATTTACCGAAGATCCACTCGTGCCAATCGCACTGCAAGACAAGACTTGGCGTCCGCTGGTATCGAGCAGCCTCGATGACAAACTGCTCTACCCTTCAAGGCCAATCATCGCAGCGGAAATCGATTTGAATGGCTACGCTTTGCTCGCGCTAACGACCGGCGAGTAGGACAGCAGCTCTTCCAGTCTTTTAGTGTCCGGTAATCCTTATGGCCATGATGTCCTCCTATGATGTGGGCAAAGAAAAACCCGCCGAAGCGGGGGCCTGAAGAATGTCGTGGGTGATCGACGCTCTTGCTGCCCGGGGGAGGTATGCGCAAATTTTGCCCAGGAGGGATTTAAGACATGCGATTCTCATTACCGTCGCCGCGCTGGGCAAGCGCATCTATCATGTGCCCGGACAGAAATATTACGACGAGATCCGCATCAGCGCCTCGCACAGCGAACGCTGGTTCTGTTCGGAGGAAGAGGCTCGCGCCGCAGGCTGGCGCAAGGCGAAGGTCTAGCCATGCCTTCCCGCCCGTTGCCCTGGGCTAATCTATCCTCCAAGCAAATCGACGGCTTCATCAACCGCTGTAGCCGTGCCATTTCCAGCCATCGCCGCGACAGCCGCAGCCGCGATCCGACACCGCCGAGACGGCCCTGGCGGCTATCGACAGCATCCAAGTAACCCTGGTCGAATTGCGGGCTCTGGTCTCTCCGGTACAGCGCGAGCGGATCGGTGCGGTGATCCGTGAGGACAATCGCATCGCGATACCCTGGATAGTCGCGGTCGGGGCCATGGTGGCGGCCTTGTGGGCGGTCATCGGGCTAGTGGCCTGGGCTGTGTGGCGGCTGTTTTAGCGCCCCGCCTCGGCCGCCCGTCGCTTATTCGGGCTTTTTCAGCCTTCCCGCGGCGCGGAAGGCGATACGGCCCTGTGCGCCGCTGATATTTGAGATGAGGCAAGGGGCCTGTCTCAACTGGCCGGCCCGCAATAGAAGCTGCGAATGCGATGGGCATCGGAAGCCAGAACGATACCGGCATAGGTGCTGGTGGCTTGCAGCGTCGTGGCTGCCGTCGCTCGCAGCAGCACGCCAGTGCGATAGTTCCGCGCCCAGGCGGTGAGAGCGCTGCCCACCTTCTCGATGCAGACTGCCACGATGTCGTTGACGGCCAGGTCCATCGGGTCGGTGGTCGCCATGGTGACAATTGAGGTGGCAACGCGGCGCCTGATCTGGAGCGTGCCATCACCGCTGATATAGGCATTCAGGATATTGGTGTTGGAGGTCGGCGCATCCCCAGCGATGGCTGGACCGGCGAGCCCGAGCAAGTCACCGATCCTCACATGCACCATGGCGCGGGCATTGTTGTAGCCCACGTCGACTAGGCTCACCCGGGTCGAGGTAGAATTGGACATGATGTCGCCGTCTGCCTGAACGCTGACATTGGATGGCGTGGTGCCGCTGCTCCAAACCTTCGCCGCGTTGCCGTTGACCGCCAGCGAACGCTTGCCGTTGAGTACGCCGGCCGCCTGGGTGAAGTCGTCGCGGGCCGTCACGATTGCGGGATCGATAAGCTCAGGGAAGGCATCTGCAAAGAGCAGCGCGTCGGTGAGTTTTGCCGAACCGGGAAGCGTAGTGATGATCATGGGACGAGAACTCCGACCTGGCCGAGGCCACGAACGATGGCGATCCGGGCGCAGCTTTCGCCCGCCTGGTCCTGAAACTTGCGATTGTAGTGCGTCTCGCTTGCGTTACCGACTTGCCGCAGGCCGCCCTGCTCTGGCGCGTAGCGGCCGCCAGTCCAACCGAAGAAGACATTAGGCAACTCTGCAACAAGCTCATGCTGCATCTGCCTGACCTGCTCGCGGCCGGCAGAGTCGCCATTGGCGCGCACGCCCAATTCCCAAAGCAGGATCGGCGCTTTGTCGCCCAGGCCCATAGTCGTGCCGATCCACTCATATGCATCCAAAGATGCTGCCTTCACATCAGCGATCACAAATGTTCCTGAATCGATCCGGCCGGCATCGCTTTCGCCGATAGCCGAGATCGCTACTTCCCCAATAATGTGCAGCCCAAGAACATGTGCAGCTCCTTTCGCAGCTGCATATGCAGCTGCGGATGGTGCTCTTAAGTCACCAGTCTCGGACCATTCGTCGGCCGTCGCAGTCGCCCCGACTGCTGCATTGACCAGAATGGTGCCAATGCCGTGCTCGCGCAGCAAGTGGTTTGCCAGGGCCTGCCATGCGCCGCCGTTGTTGCTGGTTGCCTGACCTTGGAACGCGGTTGGGTCAGCTATCGCCACCAATGCCGAGCCGTTCCACATATAGGCCGTTCCGGTGGGCGGGATAGTCGTGGGCGCCCCGACCGCAAAGCCCTGCCCGTTGGACTGCGAAAGCACCACCCAGACCAGCATCCAGGATGTGGGTATGGGTGAAACCGCCGAACTGTCGCTGGTGATGTAGGCGCCATAAGCGGTCGTGGCCTCGACAACCGCCGACTTACCCGCAGCGGTCAACACGCGCTTGATGAAAGGCGGGTAATCCTTCCAAGCATATTCATCTGTCTGTGTCAGCGCCTTTGCCACAGCAGTGCTCGCTTCCATCGTACCCAGCTTGGCCGAGAGCGATGCCTGCCCGCCGCGCGCTGTCGCCACTTCGGACACAACCGGCTGCGTCGAGGCCGACTTGATGAATGTCAGCGCCGTGGTGCCGACCGTGATGGTCCCGGTGTTGGTCAGGGCCCAAGTCTCGCCGGCATGGGTGCCAGCGTCGATGGAGAAGAAGGCGCCCACCAGCTCGGCCGCTGTATCCATATCAGTAGCCCGAACAGCCGCCCCCGATGCCTGCACGATATAGACACCGTTTTGCGACGCCACAGTCTGCCCGGTCAGTGCCACCCGGTCTCCGACCACCAGAACGATGCCGTCGACCGTATCGCCAGCTTCGAGCGCATTGGCGATATTGACATTGACGGTGACCAGCAACCGGACTGAGGCCTTGGGTGACCTGACACCCGTCGCCGCCAGAGCTTCGACATCGTTAATGCGGATGCCGATCGCCGTTTCGGCCGCATGGGCGCGGTCGCGCTCGGCGGTCACGGCAACCGCAACGGAATCAGTGCCGCCCTGAATCCCTTTCAGCAGCGTGCGAATTTCGGACTTTTTTGGATTATGATTGCCGGAGGCAGGGACGCCATCCACATCGTAATCTCGCCATACCTGATCGATCGTTTGGGGCACGACAGAACCCTTTCATAAAAGAAAAAGGCCGCCCGATGGGCAGCCGTTGAGTGTTGATTTTTAGGGTGCGGCTTCGCTATGTGACGGTGATCGCGCCTGTCGGCACGGGAGCTGCGGCAGTACCCGAGCCATTGATAGCGACGACAAAGCCGTAGAGAGTGCCGGCGCCTGCAGACACAGTGCGGTCGTCCACCACGTTTGGTGGACCATACTCGACAGCGACGAGAGTTGCGCCAGCCATGCTATCGGTAACGTTCAGGTATAGGCGGGCGCCGACATAATTGGCGCTATTCGGCGCGGTCCAGTGGAACGTCACCTGCCCCGCCGCGCCAATCGCAGATACGCCGGTTACGACACCGGGCGGCACGGGATCAGCGGTAGCGGTCCGAATGATGTCCGGGGTTCTTTCCGAGGCGGTGCCGCTTGACCATGTGCGTGCGCTAAACCGATAGGCCACGCCATCGGCCAGATACATGCTTCGGACGGTGAGTTCCCCACCAACGCCGAGACGTGTTTGCACCTCACCGCCGGACACCTTCTGCCACTCCAGTTCGTACTGGAAGGTTTCATCCTGAAAGGCGAACGACGCCTCGGCAAAGGCCGCCGTTGATCCGCCGCCGACATCCTCTTGGCGAATGGTGACATCAAACCCATCTGGCGCCGGAACGTCTTCACGTTCCACCGGCAGCACGTTGGCACCAGGTGCGCCTTCTTCGGTCGCCGCATTGAACGCGTAGAGGTTCGCAGGCACGACGATACCTTCGAACTCGTAAGTCAGATTACGCAAGGAAAGCGTCGGCCGACCAATGATCTCGATGACGGTCTCCGTCAGCCGAGGTGGATAGTGGATACGCACAAACCGGCGATACGGGACATTTCTGGCTGGTTCATAGTGGGCAAGGATTCTAACCCTTGGCGCATTGGCTCGGATGTAGGCGAGCTTCTGCATGCGGGAGATGTGGTTGTGCCGCTGCACGGCCTGGTTCTCGACAGTCTTCGTGCGCTCGTCATCGGTAGGATACGGCACGCCGTAGATCGCCGCATCGGTAGTGTTAAAGCCTTTGTCGGGGTCGGTGTAATGCCCACGCACTGCCAGCACATTCGAGTTGCGACGACGGTTCGGATCGAAGCCGACAGAGATCAGATCGTTCGCGGTCAAGCGAATATCGGGCTCGACATATTCGCCAGCATGCACGCCGACTTTGCCATCGGCCCGCTCGTAAACCACCAACTCGGCCGCCTGATCCATCAGTCGGCCAACCTGCACTGGATCGTTATTCGCCCGGAACCAGAAACCACCATGATAGCGGGGTTCGGGCTTGTCTTCGCGATTGAGCACGATCTGATCGGCGACTGCGGCCGCGCGAGCCCAGTCGGGATCATGCATGTCGCTGCGCTTGAGCTTCGCGCCAACCGGGTGCGTCATATGCCAGTATCGAAACACCGCGAGGTTTTCACTGTAGCCTGCTACGCCTGTGCGCGGGTCAATCAGCCGGTCGTGTCCCTCCCCAATGACCGAATGGAGAGGCATGTGATTGGGAAACACCTTCTGCAGGTCTTCGGCCTTGACGCTCGCCACACGCAAATAGATGGACGCAAGGCCATCCCCTCTATGGTTCGCCGTCCAGATCGAAGGAAAGGCTGAGACAAGTGCCGCATAGGCTGTGCTGGCATTGTTGCCGAGACGCGTATCAATGCGGACCTTGCTATTTTCGTTCAGCACAAAGTGCTTTGGGGCGGTCACCGAGGTGCCGGTCAGCGTCACCTTCTCATCGTGCAGATAGTGCGTGGTGAAGCCCCGAACGTGATGCGCCGCCCAGACAATGACGTGGTGAGCAGTTCCTTTCTTCTCCTCTAGAAACGCATAATCTCCGGCCTTCTTGTTCCGACCCAAGACATAGGCCAGAGAGGGGACGGACTGCTTGAGGTTGTATTTTCCATCCTCGGGCTTTGGCGCGGACGTACTCGGGGCGAAGGCGGCCGACAGCAGGTATGCGCCACCAGCCAGCAGCAGGTAAGACGCGCCGAGAGCGATCGCGCCCACCGTAGCGCCGAACGCCAGCCCCGACAGTCCGAGTCCGATCAGCGCGTTGGAAATCCACGGCACCAAGGCCGTCGCAAGCAGTTGTGGCATGTCGGTTTCCTAGATGCGCTAGACGCGCCACATCGCTATTGGCTTGGCCGCGAAGGGCACCCAGCCGTCGCCGCCGCCCCACTTCACCAGCCAACGGAAGCCGTTCCAGATGGCCGACCATTGCCGCTTCTGGTCGTGTGCCGAGCCAATGACCGCGATGCAGCCAAGCTCGGGCTCGTGGATCGGTTGTAGTCCGACACTGGCGGCACAGTCAGCGATATGTGCAGCGAGCCCGCCACGGCGCTCCAGAAGGGCCGCGCAGCTATCTTCATCGTCATAGGTGCCACGCCAGTCGGCGCCAGGATCAGGATGACCATTGAGCGCGACCCAATCGGCAATCGACATCGAGCAGTCTGACTGCCCCCAGACGTACGGTCGGCGGGTCAGAACAAAATCTTCCAAGCGGGACAGTCGCTCGATCAGACCTTCTTCGCCGTGGTGTCGCCGGATCGCCCGTACCGTCCACATCGACATGACGGGGCGCTCTTCCGCCGCCTCGATCAAGTCGCGGGTGTCGTGTCTTGTCCAGTTCATGGACTAGCCGCGCCGCTCAATGCGATCGGCAATGGACACCAGCGCCAGGCAAAGGGTTACGTGCAAGGTCGACATCCACATCGGATCGGCGGGCATGCGCAGAAACAGGGGCGCGAGGACCGCGACGAACACGGCCCAGTTCAGAGTTTCGCGGTTCACGGTTACCTCAGGAGTATCGGGGCCAGACGATGGACTTGTCGGCCAGGCCGGGGATGCGTTCAGCGAAGCGGTCGGATGGCGCGCCAGGATTGAGCACGGCCGAGCGGGCTCTCTGGTCGACGTCGGACAGAACCGAACCACTGGTCAGTGTGCGGAGGTCGAAGCGGTTGCGGACTTCCAGCATCACCGTCGAGACGATCTGATCGCCAGACACGGTGTCGTCCATCGGCATGTTGTCGATCGCGCCGGTAAAGCGCACCTCTGCAGGTCCAATCGGCTGATCCCATTGGTCACACGGCTGGATCAGGATTTGCACCGGGCTGTCGATGACATTACCCGCCTGCAGGTCGAAGTAGGCGAGGTCGGCAATCTCGGGCGCGATGCCCGACAACGACAGTGTGAGCGTCGATGCTTCTGCATTCAGGGCGCTCTCTATCTGGTCAAGCCCATCATTGAGCGTGGCACCGGACCAGATCTCGCCGTCGGCGTCCATATACGGGCCAGAGCCGTCCCATAGCCTCATGGTCTTGGTCGGGAAGTCGAAGCGCACCAGCACGCGAATGGACTTGATGGTCATGGAAGGGCGCGCCGGACTACGATCGTGAAGACAATCACAGGAACCGCGGCAAGCATCAGCGCGCTAGGCAGGACATGTCCCGTCAGAAGAAGTGCCACGCCAATAAGAATCGCGATAGCGATGAAGCCAATGTCCATGGGTGATGATCCAAAGCTTAGAGGGGATGCAGAGTGAGCCAGAAACTGGACTACGACCAGGAACGCGCCAAACTTGCTGCGAACTATTGGAATGGCCTCGCCATTGCGACGATGGCGCTTGGCGCTTTGCCGTTTGTGGTCGGCGCAACAGGCGGGGATATTTCCGACCCTATCAATCTCGATTGGCTAAAGCTGTTTGTACAGGCGTGCGCGGCCTTTTTCGCGGCCATGCTAAGCCGCCTATTCCACATTCTTGCCCTTCGCTCGATTAGCAAGGTATGTGCGGGCTTTTAGTCCACCAGCCCCATTGCCAGATCATTCCAATAGTCGACGGCTTCGACGAAAGCGACCGAAGGGCGTGGCATGCCTGCGCCTGGAAATTCGATATCCATCTCCGTATCGCTCGCTAGGTGGCAAAGAATGGTCGGTCGGTCGGCCTCAAGCTGTGCGCTTGCGGGGATCGGCGCGCGAATGGCGGTCGAGATTTCGACCTGGAAAACACTCTCAGCCAACTGACCAAGTATCCGACCAGTTTCATACATTGCGTGCTGGTAGCTGAAGCGAATACCCGATGCTGTTGGCGCATGATTAAGCCGCAGGTTGATCACCGTGGAGCCCAGCGCCGCGAAACTCGCCATCTCGATATCGATGTTGCCTTGCGAGTAGTGCGTGCCATCATCGAACGGCGTACCGTCGTCGTGGGTCGTCATCCGCGGAGCGAAGTCCTTAAACCCATCGGCAGCCCAAACTCGCGATGCGCAGACCGGCACAGCAACCAGCCCACTTGTTCCAGCCAGAGCGGTTCGGATCGCATTCCACGTCCTTGCTTGATCGAACTGCGTGGCCCTGCGGAACACAATGTTCTTCAGGGAGCCTTGCCAAAAACCGCGATCGCTCCGAGCAGATCGGCTGATGCCACCAAGAGAACGCCCGCCGGAGCGCGAGAACGGCCGAGGATCAAAGGGCGAGGATTGCGGAGTCAGAAGACCAGCCGGCCAGTGGATAATGTCCGGCATTGTCACGTCCTGTATTCCCCACCACCACGCTGCTGCTGGTACCTGGCCAGAGCACTGGGGGCGGATTTGTTGGCCTGGTTCACCGAAGCTCCAACAATGGTTGGGGCAGCCGTCGCAACAACGCGACCAGCCTCATCCCGCACAACAGCGGTGAGGAGTTCGTTGTCGAGCACGATATGAACGGCCATCTTCTGCTCTCCGCCGCGCGCTTGCGGGATGGCTGGCATACGCAAGTCCACCGGGATACGTCGACCATCTGGCAACGGCACTGCTGCCTCTGGCCCTGCCTCACCAAAGATTGCCGCAGTGCGGGACACGCCGCCCTTGGCGAACTGCCGCAGCGGCTGCGGGCGGCCATTGGCGGCAATGCCGCCCTTGGCGAACCCGAACAGCTTCATGAAATTGAAGCCGCCAGTCTGCATACCGCCACCGATCAAGTTCAGCCCGATGTTGAGAAGGTTCTTTCCCAGATCCTTCAACATCGAGTTGAAAATCTCGCCGGCGTCTTTTCCTTCGAGGAACCCGTCAATGATCGTGTCCAGCATCTGCCTGCTAGCCTGCGACAGTTCATCAGCCGACATCTTGAGAAGACCTTGCGTCTCCGCCAGCCGCGCTGCTTCCGCAGTTGCGGTCGCATACCCGGCGGCCAGCTCAGCGATTTTCTCTCGCTGTTGCGGGCCAAGCTCTATGCCGGCCTTGGTGGCAGCGTTTTCAAGCTCCTGCTGGGCAGTAAGCTGTGCCTTGGCGAACCCGTAATCATTGAGCAGCGGGTTCAAAGCCGCCGTCAGCGCTGTTTCCTGCTTCAGCATTTCGATCTTGCGGGCGTAGCCGTCGAGATCGTCCTGAAACTTGGCGCTGGGTGACTTGCCACCTCCGCGCCCACCACCCGCACTGGGCGGCCTGATCGGCCCGCCCGGCACCCCGTCGTTGGATAGGTCTGGACCAAAGTCCTTGTTGAACTGGCGCCGACTCGGGAAGTTGCCCAGATCGTTCGTTGTGTTCGCAGCAGCCGCGTTCGCAGCATTTGCTGCATCACGCATGGCGTAAAGATTGGCGATGACAGAGGAGATCACACCTTGCAGCGCCGCGAACTCCGGATCACCGACCGATCCCAAGGCCTCAATGGCTGCTTGGGCGGCCTCCGCAGAACCCTTACCTTCAAGTGCCTGCTGGAACAGGTCTTGTACGGCGTCGCCCAAGGTCACAACGCCGTTTTCGGTTTCGGCTATGACTGTTTCGAAGCTGCCCTTTGTGTTCAATGCTAGGCTCGCCACAGCCTGTTCGGCGTCGCCCAAAGCGAGTTCGAAGTCACGGATGCCTTTGGTGGAATCGCCTTCGCCAAATGCCGCGATATCGTCCAGCGCTTTGCCGGGGCTGGTGTTTGCGATGTAGTCGAGGGCCGTACCGATGGCCACAAGCTCGCGATATGTGGCGTTGACGGTGCTAGCAACTTCGTCGCCAAGATCGCCGAATATCCTGTCGAACCATGGCTCGTCTGGCGCCCGGTCAATTGCGTCAGCAATGCCAATGAGCGCTGTGGCCAGCTCGTTGCTCGAACCGATCGCCTCATCAGCCTGACCAATGAATTTGAACACGGCGTTGTTCAGAAGCACGAAGCCGTCCGAAACCGTCGCCGGCATCCGTTCGGCTTCTTCGCGCAGCGTCGCCAACTGGCTGGTAACGCCATACATGATGTCGGTGGTGATCTTTCCTTCGGAGCCGAGGCGGCGAAGCTCGTTGACCGAGACGCCCATGCTGTCAGCTAGCGCCTTCGAGAGACGGCCGCCCGACTGGATGATGGTGTTTAGGTTGTCGCCCGACAGTTTTCCTTCGGCCATAGCCTTGGACCATGCCGACATCACCGACTGAACGGCCTGCCCGCGCGTGGCGGAAATCACCAAAGAGTTGTTCAGCGCCTCGACCAGATCGAGTTGCTGCTGCGTGCTGTAGCCCAGCGCGGTCAGCGCCTGGCTGTTTTGCAAGTATCCCTCGGCCGTCTGCTGCAACGACGAATAGGTGCGGCGAGCCATAACCGAAAGCTGGTCCAGCACCGCAGCGCCCCGCTCTACGCCGCCCGCCGCATTGTTCACTCGAGAATTCAGGTCGGTCCAGGCCGAGGTCATGGCGATGATCGACGTCGTCGTGAGGGCAATGCCGAGCACGCCGAAGGCACGACCGACGTTGCCGAGCGACCCGGCTAGTCTGGACTCGGTGCGGGCAATGCCTGAGCCGAGCCCGTCGAAGCGCGACTGCATCGCACGAACGCGCTTATCGGTTTCACCGTTGGCTTTCGCTAGGGCACGCTCATATTTGCTCGTGCTCGCCTCTAGCGAGACGATCAATCGTTCGATATCGGTAGCCATGGAGACCCGCAAAAATGTCCGCTCAAAGCGGAATGAACAGGAGATGTCGCGTTGAGCATTCTGGCTATCATTGCGCTTGTGTTGGTTGTCGCGCTGCCCCTCGCCACCTACTACAAACCATTCGCCGGCGGCGTTCTTGGCATCTGTGTGCTCGTCGCTGCAGCGCTATTTTTCGCACTTGTGGGAAAATCAGCCATGACAGAAACCACCGCCGCCGTTTTTGGCGCCAGTGCGTTTATTTTGGCTGGCCTCCTAGCCGTGGCGCGTGAGATCTATCTGATGCGCAAACACTTCGAAGGGCAAGACGACTAAGCGAGCGCCTCGTTCTGCGGGACAAAGGTTCCATCCCAGAGATAAGTCTGAGTGTGCGCTTCGCCTTCAGGCCCGTCCATTTCCTGCATCTGTTCCCAGATACGGTCTTTATCGGCTTCGCTGAGCTTGCCCGGCTGGGCTGGGGTGTTGGCCTTGACGTAGCCATGCCACGACGCCCAGAACTTCCACATAGACGTTCGGTCGACCTGCTCAGCGGTCCAGCCCATAGCGGCTCCGGCGGCGTAGATGCGCGACATGCGAAATCTGCCATTCGGCAGATCGTCTAGCCGCTCACCGTCCCCGGGGCCGCTTGATGCTCCCCCGCGGGCTCATCGGGCGCCCCCATGATCGACGTTTCGAGGATGCCGCGGGCGAACGACGCGTTCAGCACCAAGTCTTGCGGCCGGCCTTCTACGTAGGTCTTGACCAATTGCAGGGCCTTCGCAGGCTCGACGCCGCTGCCGATCAAGCCAAGACGGATTGTCGTGGAAACGTCTTCGACGCGCCACTGGCTGGATGCCAGACGGGCCACGATGACGAATGGGCCTGCGTTGCAGACGTCCTGCAGTTCGGCCAGCTCGCCCCATCGTAGGGCGAACTCATAGGTGCCATCCGCCCAATCAAGGGGCGGCGTTTTTCCCGACCTGCTCATTATGGCGTGGTGGCCGCAGACGTACGGACCATTTCGCCATCGGACTGCAGCGAGAAGTTGCCCGTGACACGACCGGTGTTGCTTGGGGCGCCAAGCTCGGCAGATTCGATGTGCATGAAGCCGGTCCAGCTCCAGGTCGTGGTCGGGAACTGAAGCTCGACCTTGACCGGAACGCTGTCCGGGCTTTCCACAGCATCGAGCCATGCTTCGACGCTGGACTGGGCGAGAACGCCCTCACCAGACACCGACATGCTGAGCGAGACAGCATCGCGGCCGACCCAGTCGATTGCCGTGGGATCGTCGCAGTCTGGGATCATCACTTCTTCCAGGCCCTTGCTGAGGGTCAGCGACTTGGAGGTGAGGCCGCACGGCGCGGTGTAGACGACTGGCTCGGCGGTATTGCCGAGAAGGACGCGCATAAGACCGCCCTTGGTGGTGATTGGCTTGGCCATGCGGCCCTCCTGTGGTTGGCCGATCCCGGCCGGGTTAATCAGGGTGTTTCCACCGTGGCGGTGAACTGGATGACGCCATGGGTGATGGCGGGATTTGGATCGCGCAGCGTGCGGGTCATTTCATGGGTCAGGCTGACCAAAGCGTTTGTGGTGAGCGTCAGGTCGACATCGTGCAGGGCGCGCTTCATCGCGCCGGTGATCTTGCGGCACTCCACCGACCCGAAGGCCTCGCCCGAACCGCTCGACCAGACGTCGAACTGGATGGTGATTTCCTCGCCGTCCATACAATCGAAGTCATCGGGGATCGATGTGCTCGGCCCCATGGAAATGTAGGGGAACGCCACGTTCGGCGTGCCATCGGTCTTCTCCGGCACCCGGTCGTAAATGCGCGTTCCAACCAAGCTCGTGACAGCCGGTGTCGCCCGCAGCCGGTTGATAGCCGCGAGGATCAGTTCAAAACTGGCGTCCATTTCAGCCCCCGGCTGCTGCGCGCTTTGCAGATCTTGTGATGGCGCGCGTGACGCGGCCTTTTGCCCGCTTCCGGGTGGCTCGATACGAGGGATAAAAGAACGGCTGCGCGGAAGTGCCCGGATGGCTTGACCCTGCAAACTGGCCGCCATTCACGCGGGGCGAAGTGCCAAATTCCACAAAGCGCGCGTAGAACGCGTCCCCGCCGCCGGCATAGACAGTGATCTGGAGATTGCCCGCGCCGCGACCACTCGATTTCACCTTGCCGAGAACCATTGCGCCCTTTGGCGCATCGCCCCACGTCCATCCGATCGAATTGATCAAATCGCCGCTATCCTGCGGCGCCAGAGACTTCGCCATGGCGACGATCTCCTCGGCGCTCTGGATCATGGCCTTGGAGATTTCTTCTTCAGCCAGCTTGGGCAGCGCTGCAAGCTTGCGCTTGAGGCGGTCGAGCCCGATCACTTTCGCCACTACGACACCTTGCCCTCAACCGCGATGAATTCCAGCCACTGGTTCTTTCCATCAGGGTCTGCTGGCGGTGAGGTGATGGCGAATACGCGATCAGCGTTACGAGCATCGACCAGTTGCCAGCCGGTCGTGATCTGGCGCGTCCGCGAGGTATTCCGGACTGTCACGATATAGGGTTGCTGCCCGCTCAATCGGGCAGCAGTTACTTCCTCGCCACCAGTCCGAGGGCGCATTCCTGCTGAAATGGGCGATGCGAACGCGTTCTCGAAAGGCCCCTTGCCGTTGTCGACCACGCCGCCCCAGCCATCATCGCCAGGGCCGCGCTTCTGGCAATGCAGCCGCTCGCGCAGCGCCCCTGCCCGGCGGAAGTTCTCAGCCATCCGACTCGACTCCATCCGTGCGCTCAGCAATGCTCGCTTCGCTCAGGGAGGAAAGAGCATGTTCGAAAAAACCGAAGTCGGGGTGACTTGCCCGAAATGCAGTCACAAGACCGACAAGACCATCGCTTGGCTTAAAACTCACGACAAAATGGTCTGCGGCGGATGCGGCAGCACTGTCGATATCGACAATAAAGAGTGGATCTCCGGCTTCAAGAAGGCCGACGCCGCAATGGCCAAATTCAGGAAAGGCCTCAAGAGCTTCGGTAAGCGCCGCTAACCATTGCTCGATAACTGAGGCGTCGGCGCTAAGCCGCAGCGTCGTCGCCATCCTTACGCCCTTTCGACTTCTCAACGTTGATCAGATCAGCAGCGCCAGCCTTAACAGCAGCATCGGCGCAGGCCTGAGTAACAGGGCCTTCCCAGCCAGCCCTATAGGCAACTGTCGACTGGCTGGACGGCTTGAAATCGAAGTCCTTCTTGAACTTCAGGCGGGGAACGGTGCGTTCGGTCATGGTCAGGCTCCTAGATTGCGACCCAGCGATAGGGCCAGATGAGTTTGCGGGCATCTACGGGCAGTCCATCGGCATTTTCGCCGCTGCGCCCGTCATAGAAAGCGCCGACAGTTAGGAAACCGGCGACCTTGAAAACGGCCTCTTGGCCCATCGGCACCAGGTTGATGTTGCAAAAGCGAAGCATGGCGCGCTCGGCGGCGGCCATGTAAGCCCCGATCAGCGCGTCGTCGTCATCATGATCGACATGGATGGCGGCTTTGACTTCGGCCAGCGTCCAGAGCGGGCCGAGCGTGAGGATGACAATATCTGCCATGGCTATGCTGCCGCCACGGCTGCGGTCGGGGCACTGGTGGCAGAAGCCTCGCCCTTCCAATTCTTGCCGGTCACAGTGACGGTGATCGTCTTAGTCGCCTCGGCGGCCTTGAGCAGACAGGTCTTTGCGGTCGCCCCGGCGATATCAAGCCCGCCGGCCTTCCATTGGTATTTGAACTCGGGAGCTTCACGCCCGGTCCAAGTCCCGTTGTTCGCCGTCAGTGTCTGGCCAACCGTTGCCGTGCCGGTAATCGTCGGCGCTACGGTGTTGGCCGGGGCCGCTGGCGGGCCGCCCTGAGCCCCGAGGAAGCCCGCATAACTGCGCTGGTGACTTGCTTTGCTGCGCATGGTTCAGCCCTTCTTCGACTTGGTGGCGACGGCTGGTTCAGCCTTGTTGGCCGTCTTGGCCTCGGCCTTCTTCAGGACGCCACCAGTAACGAGGTGGGAAACGTCGGCGGGAACCGCCTCGCGCGTGTCGCCCTCGTCATAGAGCCGGTCGCCTTCATGGCGGCGCAGCACGTTAAAAGTGACTTTCTCTGCCATGATGGCCTCCTTCGGTTCATAGAAAAGGCGGAGCCAAAACCCCGCCTTTCGTGATCAACCGAACGATTAAGCTACGCGGCCAAAATCGCCGTAGATGAACGCTTCCGGGCGGTACACGGCCAGGGCGAGGCGTTCTTCGGCGAGGACGGTGACGAGGTTCTTGATGAAGTCGTCCTCGTTCTCGGTGGCGACTTCCACGCGAGCCTGCCAGCGGTCGAATACCTGCGCGCCGAGCTTGAACGCCCCGGTCAGGAACTTGTCGACTGCGATCGCCTGCGTGGTCACCACCGGCAGCCCCCAGAGCGTCGGTGCAATCGAACCCTGCGGATTGCCGATGATGTAGTTGCCGCCGGCATCCTTCAGAGTTTCGATCCATGCCCAATCGATTGGGTTCATCACGTGGCCAGTAGCGGGGTATTCTGCCAGGGCGGCTTGCAGCATGGCCAAGCGCATCAGGTCGATGCTGGTCGGACTGGTCAAGGTGATCGGAGCGGCGAAGGCGGTTGCCTGCGGGATGATGCCCAGCAGGTTCTGGCCGGTGCCGTCGCCGTTGAGCAATTGGCCTTCTTCCTTGAACGCGAGGCCGAACAGAAGGCGCTGGTCGATGATCGAGCGCAGCTGCGGAATATCGCTCAGGACCTGGCGGGAAGCCTTCATCCAGTGGGCGATAACCTTGGCCGAGGTCGACTTCAGATCCAGCTTGATATCGGAACCGGCCTTGGCGGCGCCTTCAGCAACCATACCCGCGTTGTTCGTGAAGCCTGTTTCCTGCACGTATTCCAGCGCGCTACCGTCCATCTGGCCGGGCGAGATGAGGTCACGCACGGTCATACGGCGCTGGGGAATTTCCAGAATGCCAGCGAGACGGGTAGGACGAACGGCGTCGCCAACAGAGCCGGCCGCGTCAGTGGTTAGGCTGGTCAGCGTTGCCTTGGCCTGGAAGTCGATGCGACCACGCGGGTTTGCCTGCGCCATGAAGGCCTTCACCTTCTCGTCTTCGGCGAACTGCTCACCGAAGGACTTGGCACGTTCGACGCCGCCACCAGCACCTTCAGCAACACGCTGTTCGAGCTGAGAAAGCTGCTCGTTCAGGCCGTTCATCTTGATCAGCGCCTCGTCGGCCTGATCCTTGATGGCGGTGCTGATCTCGCCGGATTTCTTGGCTTCGCCAAGCGCGGTCTCCGCGATTTCCTTCACCTTGTCCAGCGACTGCTGGAATGCGTTCTTCACTTCGCCGGCAAGTTGCTCGGCGGTCTTTTCGTCGGCCATAGGGGTTCTCCGTTTGGCTATGTTGGGAATTTGGCCCGCGCTAGGCGCTCAAAAGAGCCCGTAGGAATGCGGTCCCGTTGTCAGCCGCCACGGCAGGTTCCCCCTGCCCCTTAAGACAGACGCGCGCGGCACGCTCTGCCTCCGAATTCGAGAAGCCCAAACCCTTGAGCCAGGTCTCGAATTCGCGCTCAGTCAGCCGGTCCCCGGCCTTGAGCTTATCGGTCAACTGGTGGGCAGCTTTGAGCGCCTTGACGCTCGTGATCGTCGCGTTTTCGTTCGCGCCGATGCTGACCACCGAAACTTCCTTCAGGTCTAGCTTTTCCAGCGTCCAGACGCCGGTGTCAGTGTCGACCTTGTATTCCTTGATGCGATAGCCGATCGAGAGGCCGTCGATATCGCCATTTTTGAGCAGCGCGTGCGCTTCACGGGCGCGCTGCACGTCCATGTTGAGCCGCCCGCGCAGGAATAGTCCCTTGGCGTCCTCGTCGGCCTCGGTCCACTTGCCAATCGGCTCGTCCCGGTTGTGCTGCCAGAACATCTTGGGCATCGTGCCGGCCGCCTTGTGGGCCGTCAGGCTCTCGGCGAAGGCGCCAGCTGCAATGACGTCGCCATAACTGTCGGGCTCCCCGCCGAATGTCGAACCGTAACCCTCAAACTCGCCGTTGTCCTTGAGCGCCTTGATCTCCAAGACCGGCGCCGAGTGAGGATTGCTGAAACCAGCGTCTTTAAACAGCATTTTCTGCCTCCAGTTGCCCAGCCTCGGTGATCGGGACGTTCTGCATCTGCATACGCGGCACCTCGCCGCCATCAACCGGCGGCATGTTCTCGAGAGAACGAACTTCGTTGATGGTCATCCAGCCGTTTCGAAGGCCGGATTCGTAAAACTTGGACCAGCCCGCGCTGTCACCTCGCAACAGGCCTTCCAGATTGAATTCAATGGTGATACCGCGCGCCAGATCGTCAGGCGTCAGCAACTGCTTCATCAGCGCCTGTTCGATGCGCTTCAGCCGGCGGCGGAGCGAGAATTTCACGAAACCGAGCGTCTGCTGCTCGATGCCGGTGCCCCAGCTGGTCGACTTTTCGGTATGCCCAACCATATGGGGCGGGACGCCGAACAGCCGGCAGATTTCCTCGACCGAAAACGCCCGAGATTCCAGCATTTGGGCGTCTTCAGGGTTGAGCGATAGCGTCGAAACGGTCTGCCCGCCCTCGGCGATGAAGGGTCGACCGGCGTTCATGGCACCGAGGAACTTCTCCTCAAGGGCTCGCTCGACGTCGGCGCGCTGCGTGCCGGTCAGGAATTCCTTGAACGATATGACAATGCTTGGGAGCATGCCATTTTTGAATGTCTTGGTGGCCGCCGCGTTGATGCCAGTGGCTAGGTCAAAGGTCTTGCGGCCATATTCCAGCGTCGACAGTCCGCCGAGCGGGTTGCCGCCGAAGCCGCGAATGTGCAGCACCGTTTCGTCGGTTTCATCCCAAGACTTGCCGTCGACCGTCCAGCGATAGCCGATGCGGCCACCGGACAGCTGCCGAACCGACATGGTGTCGGGATAAATCGGCACCAACCCAACCACTTTGCCTTGGCTTTTGACCTTGCGGGCAAAGCCATTGCCGCGCAGCTCAAGGCTGGCACAGACGAACTCCCAGAAATCGAGGGCCGTTTGCTGGCTGTTCGGGCTGTCATGCAGCACCCGATAGAGCGGATGATCCTTGGCGACCTCGCGGGAACCATCGTTTGCTGTGCGATAGACCATCACCGGCAGGGATGCCTGCGTGCCAACGAGAAGATTTACGCAAGCCCAGGCCGTCGAGAGGCCAAGGACAGCGCTCTCCGTCATCGCCACGCCGGTAATCGTGTCGCTGTCGCTGTTGCGCCAGTGCGCAGGATCTCGGATTGAGATCGGCCCCTTAATCAGTGTGAGCAGCGCAGCCTTAAATCGGTTCATGCTGCCCCCGTCAGGCTCTTCAGGTAGTCATTCAGGCCTGCGCCTTGCGCTGCCGGGTTCCGTGACATCAGCGCCACGGCATTAAACATCGCCATTGCCGGATCAATCTTTGCATCGCCGGCAGTTTGTTTCGTCGCCCGGATGCCGGTCGCCGTCGGCTCAATCTTCAAGTTCGGTACGCACCAGTTCATCAGCGGGCCGCCGGAATGCTTCAGCAGACCGGAGGCTAGCCGACGCTCGGCACCCTTGATGCTGCTCATCATCCAGCCGCCTTGCGGTGCCGCGACGAGAAGCCCGGCCTCTTGCGTGACCCCGATTTCATCGAGTGCATCTTCCATTTCGCCGAGACCGGAGGCGTCGACGGCCACGCCGCCCAGCAAGCCCATGGTCTGGATGCGGCTGATGTGCTCGATGATCGTTGCGACGTCGCCGAGCGGATCATCCAAGATGGTCAGTTCTCCCGCCACCTGGATGCGCTGCAGGGTCGTGGCGATCTTCGCTCGACGTGTCAGCACACCCTTGTGGCACCATGCATGGGACCACGAGAGCCAGCGCTTCATCTTTCGAGTAACGGGCACGCCATCGATCTCGACCCGAACCTCGATTTCGCCCGGCTCTCGGCCGAGGATATTGAGGCCAAACAAATCGTCCAAGCCGCCGCCGTCGATTCCCACGACAACCACTTCACTGCGCTCGATCAGTCGATCAAGGGCCTCGTAGTGAGGTAGACCGGCAAGCTCGGTATCTTCGGCTTCTGTCCAGTGGTCGGCACCCGCCCAACGGTTTGACCGCAGGTTCATGCCGATTTCGACATTGAGGTGCTTGGCCAGGAAGGTCGCGAGCGTGGTCTTGTCGCCCGAAAGCTCCTTGATCATCTCCTCTTCCAGCCACTCTTGGCTGACGGACCGCCCCATGTTCGGGTTGGTCACATAGAAGTTGGCCGGTTCCTCATAGGCCTTGGCCTCGACCATCTTGTCCGGGAACTCGTAGAGCACCGGCAAAAACTTGCGATTGACGATCTGGCCGTCCCGCACCTGGCGTGCATAGTCCAGTTTCGCCTTGAACACCCCAGCTGGCGGCTCATCGCTCTGCGTCGAGAGCGAGATGATGAAGCCTTCCGGCCGCGACACCAGCCCGCCAGTCGCTTCACGCAGCATGGCATCGGCACCGGCTCGTTTCCCAAACACCCAAAGCTCGTCAATCAGGATGCGACCTGACTTCTTGCCCGACACGGTGTCGGTGTCAGCCGCTACGACCTTGAGCACGGCGTCATTGCCCAGGTGCTTGATGGTCCGAATATGGTCCTGCACCGTGAGGAACCCGCCCTCACCCGCGTTCGCGTCCAACTCTGGATCGGCACGCACCATCGCGGCGGCTGGCTTGTAACTGTTCTGCGCAACCTCGATCGTCGGCGCCAGGATCAGCAATTCTTCGTTGTGTCGCCAGTTGACGATCAGCGCCGTAAGCATGATGGCCGCCGCAATGGTCGACTTCGTGTTCTTCTTGCTGATCAGCAGGAAAAACTCAGTCACAAGCTGCTTGCCGGTCTCCGCGTCGTATGAGCCGAAGATCGCGGCGACGAAATCGAACACCCACTGGTCGCTGACTTCGCCGAATGTCGGCTGCCCAGGCAGATCCACCACCTTGAGCGCCTTGAACACGCCTAGGGCATAGTCGGCTTCGGACTGAAACAAAGGGCGAAACGGGATCAGCGACCGCTGGGCGACAATCCGTTTCTCCCAGTCAGGACAAGCTGTCGTCCACTCCGGCGTCATTTACCTACAACCGATAGTTGAGGCGGGCCCGGACGCGGCGCAAACTTGCCGCCCGGCGACGTCGACGCCTCGGCCGCGCTCTTCTGTGCCGCCTTTTTGCCCTTCGGCGCTTCGCTTGCCGTCTCGCCCATCGTCTTGAGCGCCAACGCGATCGTCTGCAGCGTCTTGGCGCGGGTCGGCAAGCTCACAGCTTGTTTCAGCGCCTGCTGGCGTGCGGGGTCCTCTTCGGACATCTCGATGATCGTTTCGAGTTCGCCGTGATGGAGCGTCTCAGCGGCCAGTTCATCGAGCAACCGATCAGCGAGGTTTCGACCGCGCCCGATGACCTCTTCGACTTTCGTGATTTCAGTGCGCGCAGGCGGCAATACTTCGCCGTGGTACGCACCCGCGTTCTGCTGCGTACCTTTGACCGATTTACTGCGTACCCATCCCTTTGCCTTGGCCCGCTTGCGGATGGCGCCTTCTGAGATGGAGAACCAGCCGGCAATCTCCCGGATACTGCGGGTTGTGGTGCAATAGTCGCGTTCAATCCCCGCCCAGTCGACGGTCTTGTTAGCGTCGGTCATGAGGGGTTTTAGCCTTGGTACGCACTGGCGATTTTGCAGCCAGCAAAAAAATCTCTACGTGGGGGCGTCGTGGGTCCGGGCGGCGAGGCCTTTCCAGACTTTCCGATACCCCCCCCGGACCCTCGTTTGGTGTCCCAACCATTCGGCGCGCAGGTTTATCCCGTTCGTCAATGATGAAAGGCAAAACGATGAAACTGATCGAAATAGGAAGCATACGGGCGGAAGGTAAAGCGCCCCGCTATTACGTGGCCGAGGATGGTCGCATTGTCGCCTACCTGCCTAGCTGGGATACGGCGGCGACCCATGCATGCGAACTGTGTGCCTCATTAGGCTTTGTCGCCTACCGGGGTGTTCGCTAACAACAGTTGGCGCTGGTGGCTACCGCTGCCGGCGCTCCTGCCTCTGCTTCTCGCTGTCATGCCAAGCCTTGGTGACTGCCTGCAGATTGTTGACGTCCCAAAACAACTCGGGATCGCCATGGTGCTGCTTGATGTGATCAACCACCGGGCTGTCAGGTGTATTGGTACTGCCCAACAGGATCACGCCTGTCTGCTGGCATGTGTAGAGATCGCGGGCCAACACCTCTTGGCGTAGGGCCTGCCACCTGGCTGACTTGTACCAGCCTCGTACTGTGGCATCTGGGCTGTAGCGCTTGTCCCTGATCTCTCGGGGGCTTTTCAGTCTCGGCGCGATAGCTGAGAGACGGGGCTTGAGTGTGCGGAGGGGCTTGCGCTTGTCGGCCATACAACTCCTATCCCTGGCTGTTATGCCAAGGGCTGGGGAATGGGGTTAGGGTTGGAATGCAGAGCCTAGTTCGGGGCGATCTTCGGCTTCGACGCAGTAGGCGTTGATGTCTGCGGGCATGATGACCGCGCCATCGAGCCGGACATGTGGATTTGCTGCCATTCCTGCATGGATCTCGGCGATCATCTCAGCGGCGCGGCTATGGCAAGCGGCCATGTCGTAAGGTAGCGGCCCCCATGTTGCGCCGATGTCACCGAACGCAACGAGCAATAGCCAGAGCTTCATGCTGTCTCTCCAATGCAAAAGCCCCAACGGTTAGGGAGGGGCTGAAAGGGTGGTGCCGAAATGCTGACTCAGGCCCAATTTTCGCTGTGCAATCAACACCTTGAGGCGGTGCTCAAACGGCCAAACTGGCACCCTGCATCAGGTGATTTCCTCTAAGACGATTCACACCCTGAAACCCCAGCATTTCCGGGGCTTTGCGGGTGATTCCCTGCCCGTTTTCGGCATAACGATTCATACCCTCGCGGATGGCTTCGAGCGGGCGATCATTTGCTACGGGACCGGGAATGGTGTACCGCCGCGCTCGATGGGGATTGAGGCGACCCGCCAACATCCTGTGTAGGGGCGCGTGGCTGGAAGCCTCAAACTGGGTATGGTCACAGCAGGCCGGGGGAGCCGTATCGCTCAACAGGCGGCGGATAGTCAGTGACAGCAATGACCGCGCCGTCGCGGATCAGGTTGTAGAACCCGCTGTCCTCATTGCCGCCGCGATCCAGGAGCTGATCTGCCAGCGTCCCTTCCTCTATCCACACGTCGTCAAGATCTGCGAAATCTTCTGTGACCCGGAACACGCTGCGCTCCAATGCACTTACCTGCTGGGAGAGATTGAGGCGGGCCGGTCTGGTTTCCGGCGGGCGACGAATTCCCCACTTACCGCACACGTCCGGTGCTTGTGTCGGCCCGAAGCCGCCGCCTCAAACTGTATGCCCCTATTGGGGGAATTGGGCCGGGACAGGATAGATGTCACCCTCCCGGCATGCGCCGTTTGCAACCGACGACTTCGAGGATAGGCGCCTCGCACGTTGCCATCGAGAGTTCCCGATAGCGACCTCTGAATTTTGGGTGCAAAAACCATACGATACCTAGTTGGTATCTGGGCCTGCCGCGCCTCGGCTCAATGGCTGGCGACGGATCGCATGGTCATCCTGCAATGAACGTGCCGTGATTTGCGTCGAAATGCAAGAAGATTAGGCGGCTTCCACATGGTTCATGCCCACTTTATTCGACCAATCGAGCAAACCCTGCAATTTCTTGGCACGCTCACCCGACACAGTGATGACCATGGGGCGGTTTGAAGATGCCTCGCTCTTGAGCAGCATGCTCGACCGGATAACGCCCCTGCCCTGCATTGAGATCAGCGGCACGGAGCGTTCCACCTCGACCTGCTCGCCATTGACCTTCACCATGACCTTGTGGCGCTCAACCGTCAGGTGCCCGTCTGTCTGATAGCCTCGATACTTGATCCATTCCCGGCTGGCCGTGTCGATGCGGCGCGGACGATGGTCGACAGATAGGACGCCGTTGACCACATGCAGCGCCATGACGCGGAACCAGTTTGGAGCCTCCGGAAAGCCCACGAAGATCGTTCCTGGTATGGAGGCATGCGCCACTTCCATCTTGCCCTTGCTGTAGCGCGTCTTCTTGCGGAAGCGGCTTTCGGTCGGGATGAAGGTCACGCAGCCCATGCGGTTGAGAATGTGGCCGGCGACGTATTCCTTCTGGCGAACCACATCGAGCGCGTACCAGTGATACTCGTCATCCTCGTAAACCCGTTTGCCCATCTATCTGCCCCTTCTGGTCTATCTGTATTAGTCGGTGGTGGTGGTTAGGCCGTGACATCGATGAAGCTGACCGGGCCGCCTGCCCTGTCATCATCGAAAACAGCCACGACGAGGCGGCCTGTGAAAACGGCGCCGGTATCGAGATTGGTTCGCCCCGCGTAGAGTTCCGGCCCGCCCCTGTGCGGCGTGTGGCCGTGGACGATATGCAAGCCGGGATAGGTGATATCCGCGTTCTCCGGGTATCTGGTCCAAAGCAACATCGTCTCGCTTTGGCCGTCGAGCGGCTTGGTTGGATCGATGGCCGCGTGGACAAACACCCGATGCTTGTCAGCATGGATCATGGGAAGACGCTGCGCCCATTCGAGGTGCGCCGCTGGCACTGTCCCACCGTAGCTTTCCAGTGTCGCGTCGCCGCCATTGTTAAGCCACCAACCACGGTCAGGGCCGCTATGGCAGGCGACCATCATGTCTTCGTGGTTGCCCTTGAGCGTCACCCATTCCCAGCCCTGCGGAGGGCCTGCAATGAGGCGGTCAACAACCTGCTTGCTGGCGGGGCCGCGATCCACATAGTCACCGAGGAACACGACCTTCCCGCCGCTGTGATAGCTTTCCTCAATGCGAGTGAGCGCCTTCTCCATCAGGTCAAATCGACCGTGCAGATCGGCTATTGCGAATGTCTTGCTCATCTTCCTGCCCTATCCTTCTTGGCTGGGGAGTGGGGAACGGAGGGTTTCTTGCTGAGGATGCGCGCCACTGGCTCGCCAATCCGCTCTCGAATTTCTTCGATGGACAACTTCGCGTGGGCGGCGCAGACAGCATCATCGATGCGACCACTGAAGTCGGGCAACTTGTCCCGAGCCCAATCAATGCCGTCCTCTGTCCAGCGGGCCAGCCAAGCGAAAGCCAAGTGCAGAATGGCAACCGGCACGAGCGGGATGAGAACAGGGACCGCCAGTGATGCTCTTGCGCCACGCCAGAACGAAGCACGATTAAGCTCTCCCCGAATTTCCGGGCAGGCAGCAGCAATGCGCCGAACACGAAAGTAGCCACGCTGAGGGACAATGGCCCGCCATGGCAGCTTGTCAGTGATCCAATGGCTCATCTCGTGTTCCTTTCCTGCGCCTGCTGGCGGATCTCGGTTTCAAATGCTGCGTACGCTGTGAGGGTCAGAATGATCCCCTCGGCTATATCGACGGCGGCTTGTGTCTCTGGCTTGGTCTTGAGGAGTTCCCTGCCCTTGTCCCGGTGGCGCTCCATGTAGGAAATCTGGGAGGAGAGAGGGACGATCATGCGGCGGCCCCGAATAGGTCGAGCTGGTCAGGAACAAGCGTATCGAGCCAGCCAATGATGGCGGCTGCATCCCGACACTCCCCGGCGCGTGGGCCGACCTTCCGGCGCAGATAGGCCGACGCAGCGTCGATGGCAGCTTCGCGGCTGCTGGCCCGATAGCTGTCACGGTCGCAAAGCGGCGAGCACGCGCCCCAGCAGTCAGCGCCCCAGAGCTGAAAGCCCGTCGCCCAGATCCAGTGCGGGCCGATGAAGGCCAGATCGATTTCGGCAATCGGGCCGCCCTTCCAGCCCTTGACCGGGCGTGGAAGCTCAAGTCGCTCTTGGGCCTGATAGACGCCATGCTCGTTGCAGATCGGGCTCATGCCGCATGCTCCCCAAGACCGGCCTTGGCCTGTGCCACGACTTCGCGAGGGAACGGGAAGCGCTGGAGGTAAACCTTCACGTTACCGTTGATGGCCTCGCAGGCTTTGAAGAGGTCTTCGTCTCGAATTCGGTCGAGCAAAATGGTCGGGGCTTCTTCACCCCCTACCAAAACCAAATTTCCCTCTTTCTTTATTTGATGTTGATTTTGAGTGGCGCGCGTAGGCTGCACCGACGCTGGACGCGTACCATTGAATTTATTGGTGTTTGTCCGATTTTCAGCGGTTTTATTTCCGCCTTTCGAGCCGTTTTCAGCGCGTTCTTGAGCGTCTTTCGCGGCGTTTTCGATCTCTTTTTCGGCGCGTTCGTTCGTGAGGTATCCGTCAACGACATGGATTTTGCCGAGGCCGATCAGCTTTTCCCGGATCGCATTCCACTTCCGAACAGAGCAATTGCAGACGCCAGCGATGTACCGTGGCTCGTCTGGGACTGGGCCGCCGCGCACATACATCAGATCGAGAACAAGGCTGTAGGCGCCCTTCTCTTCGAGCGTGAGGCCTACTGTGCCAGCGATGAAGTTATCCGGGAACCGGCGATACCAGGGACGGCTCATAACACTGCCGCCTCTCGACCGTATTTTGACTTTTGCCGATAATCTGAGCGCTTGAGGCCTAGATGATGGGCGATGACCTTCACTGACAGCGGATTGCAGCCGTATTCCTCGGCGACGATCGAAGGCGGAATGTTGTGCTGATAAGCACGCGTCACAGCCCGTTGGAGCGCTGTGGTCGCCTTCGGCTTCGGCATGAAGCGACCATTCGCACCGTGCCGTCTGTAGGCGTTCGGCCGGGAGAATGGGCTGACTGCAGCCTGCGGTTTTACTGTGATCGGCCGCTCAACAAGCTTTGTTCGCGCGCCGAGTTTCTTGAGCGCGTGAAGGACAGTCGTGTGGTCGCGGTTAAAGTGGCGGCCAACATTGGGCATACTCATCTGGGTGTGGCGATAGGTGGCCGCCATCGCCTCATGCCTGGCAGCGACGAGGGCTCTGTCTCTGTGCGTCCCGAGAATGTCGCGCTGCATGACGCCATGCTTGAGCGCGACCAGGGACAGGATAAACCGCCATGAAGCCGGGGCGAGCATGTTGACGGCTCGAAAGTGCGGCAGGAAATGTTCTTCGGGCATGTATCCGCCCTTCCCTGCTTCTGTGTGGGGGGATGGGGTCACGCGGCTATCCTCCGGTCAATTTCAGCGTCGGCAACAAGCTGGTCAGCTTCCCGCTTGCTCAAACCCATGGCTTGGCGGCGCTTGCGGCGCGCAACGTGCATGTCAGGGGTCGAGAGTTCCCAGCGACGGGTTTCGAGCTCGGCTATGGCCCATTGGTGAAGGGTCATGCCCGCAGTCCTTTCGCTTCTTCGGTTTTCTTGACGCCAGCCGCCAGCTTGGCGATCATCTGCCGCTTGGAGATTTCAGCGGCCATCTCGGCTTCGGATGCGCCCTTGCGGGCAGGCTTGTGAGCCGATAGCCGAGCGAGAACATCTTCCGAGCGCATCGCCCCTACTCCGCTGCCTTGAGGGAAACGACGTTCGGCGCTGACAACATGGCCAGCGCTTCCCCGATATCGGAGAGCTGGTCATTGAGCCCGTCGCGCTGGGCGCTCAGAACGTCATGCAGCGCCAGCAGATCGACGCGGCGCTCATCCTGCTCTGCGCGGACGCGGGCGGCGTGGGAGCCTTTGACGTATGAGGCGACTTTGGCGTCCCTTGCCGGCTGCGCCTCGGTGCCTGGAACTGCAGTTGTGCTACGAGTGGTCATTTAGTCCTCCTGTTCGGTCTGTTGAACGCCTGCGCGGGTTCGCTTCCGCTGCTTGCGTTTCGTTCGTGCGATCAGCCTGGAAGCGCGCCAGTTGAGCCACCATCCGGTCACGAGCCGGACCGGCCGGAAGCGCCTCAATAAGTTTGAGGTTCTCGGCAATCTTGGCCTCCATGGTTTGGGTTTCCGCGAGATAGGCGCGGTACAAGCTGCGGTAGATGCTGCCTGCGATGTCTTTGGGTTTGCGATATCGGAGTGCCCATAGGGCTTGCTCGGGAAGCTTGTGCTTGCGGGCTGCGCGTGAGCGGGCAGCATCAATCGTATCGCCGGGGCCGCGATGTTCGCGCCTAACCAGCAGATCGGCCCAAGTGGCGGCCTCATCAACAACAGAGATGTCAGTCATTGGCTTTTGCTCCGCGAGCAAAGAATCCTTGCGCATGCGTCAATCCGTTCTCGTTAGGGTGAACCCAACGAGACGAGTGAGACGACGAAAGGCGATTGAGAGAATGATCCACGTCAGCGATGCACTTAAGGAGTGGCTGGCGCGGCAGGATATGAGCGCGGGTCCGGTTGGCGCCGGTCGCGCGGAAAAGGCAGCGAGCGCCCCGAAACTCGGGGAGGAGGAGGATACGAACCTCGGAACGCTCGCTTACGGCTGGGAGGGACAGCCGATGGGAATGGGAATGGGTGCCGGGACCAAAGCCCCGGCCAGTCAACAGGAACGTCAGTACAGATTTGGACAAGGCCGCAGCCCTGTCCTTGAGGTTCACTCGAACCCCAACTTGAGCGACATGCCCAAGCGCGGGCCGACACGTCCCCAAAGCGAGCGAATGCCCCCGCTCGGTGTCGGTCCACGTTTGAGCATGATCATTGGCGGCAAGGTTTGACCCCGCCGCCGATTGAACAGCGGATGCCCTGGAAGCGGCTGACCAAGCGCGGCCATAGATGGGCGAAAGCGCAGAAGCCATTACCGCACCCCGCCGAGGACGTGCAGCAAGCCGCCAGCGATCAGCACCAGGACGAGCCCGACAACCAATGCCCACAGAACCGGCGCTGTATCGACTGAGAGACGGCGGGCGCGGGTCATGGTCAGACCATATCCAGCGCGGACATATAGAGTTCGAGGATCGCCTCTTGCTCGTCGTAGGTCTGCTTGTCCTTGCGAATGTTGACGATGCGCTTGAGCACCTTGCAGTCAAAGCCATTGCCCTTGGCCTCTGCGTAAATCTCCTTGATGTCGGCGCCGATGGCCGCCTTTTCCTCTTCCATGCGCTCAATGCGTTCGATGAACGCCCGCAATTGGTCCTGTGCTACCGAGTCCTCGACGGCCATCTATTCCTCCGAATTAATTTTGTGAGCAGTGCTCACACTGGCTTTTCGCGCCAGCGTTTCTGCAGCCTTGCGGCGCCCTTCTTCGCGGCGAGCTTGGTTCGCCTCGCGTTCGGCGGAGTGCCGGTCCCATTCTTCCTGCGCGAGGGCCTTCGCGGCTTCCTCGGTGTCGCTCTGGAAGCGAACGGGCAGATAGGCGCCGTTGGCTTCGACAATGAACGCCAGCCAGGACTTGCGGGCTTCGGCATTGGTGCTGTGATAGGTGACGATGCGCACCGTCTCTGGCTTGCTCATTGGATCATCATCTCTGGCTGGGGAATGTCAGAGGGGTTGATGAAGATCGCCGCCAAGTCGGGGCGGATCTGCTCACGGGGGATGCCCGTGATGCGTTCCATGTCCAAAACGCGCTCGGCCGGAACGCGCGTCCAGCTGTACAAAGCTTGGTGCTTGATCCCGAGCGCAGTGGCGAGGGCGACTAGCCCCCCAGATTTCTCAGCAGCAACTTCAACGATTTTGATCATGCACAATAGTAGGCAGTAGTTACGTAATATGTCAACTGCCTACGTAGGTGATTACGGCGTAAGCTCTGGCTACGTTTGTGAAATGGACACCATCGGCACACGGATTAAGTTTGCGCGGAAGCTACGCGGCCTCACCCAAGAGGACGTGGCCAAGCACTTTGGTATCAATCGCGTTTCCGTGGCTCAGTGGGAGGGGCGAGGGAACTCACCCGAGCCTGACAAAATCCCCGAGCTGGCACGCATGCTTTCAACGACCAGCGACTGGCTGATCAAGGGCATCGGCAAGCCCCCAGCGGATGACGACATCAAAGAACTTAGCGTACAGCCTCTTGATGACGAGGCGCCTTGGGCGCCCTCGCCCGACGCTGACGGCGAAGGCTACGAAAGGGATCATTTTGTCCCGGCCATACCAGGAGCCATACCCGAACTCGACGCCAAGGCTGGCGCAGGTGAAGGCGCAGTTGGCGAGGTCATGGTTATTCCGGTGGGGAATGGCACCATCTCTGCGCACAAGATCGTGGACGAGTGGCGCATCCCTCCAGCCTATCTGCGAGAGGCAGTTTCAAACCCCGACAAGGCGATCGTTCTCGGCGTCCAAGGCGACAGCATGGTCCCGAATTATGCGCCCGGCGATAAGGTCATCATCGACCTGAGCGAACACGAGCTGCGCGCTGATGGCGTCTACCTGATCAGCGACGGATATTCAGAACCGCAGATCAAGCGACTGCAGCGGATCATGTTTGCAGTGCCGCCGCGGTGCAAAATCATCAGCGACAATCCGACCTATGAGGCCCAAGAAGTCGATGTCGACGCTCTGAGAATACTAGGGAAGGTGGCCGCATACGTCGGGCGACGCTAACGAGGGCATGCTGGGGGGCATTTTTTGGCAGACACGACTTATAGCGGGGAGCTGAGCCTTTATTTTAAGCTGGTCCCCGGGGAGAAAGCTGACCTTGAAGTCGTCGCCCAAGCGGCGCTGGATTGGGTTGCTGCACTACGGGCTGCCGCTCTCGAGATAGAGCCCACGGCGAAATTCCGTGTTGAGATTGTCGATGCCGTTGAGGGGAGCTTGCGCCTCAATGCCATCCTCGACTGGGCAGAAGATCAGCTTAAGAAGCTGGAAGGCAAAGAGGGTGCTCATTGGCGCGTCAAGAACCTGGCCATTGCACTCGCTGTGTTTGTTCCCTCAGTCGTTGTCCCAACCGCGTTGCCATATATCCTTCCTCCAACGCTAGAACTTAGCGAAGAAGACCGGTCTCGCCTGGATGCACTGATCAGAGAGACGAGCGACAAACCTCCAGTGCGCGAAAAACGCAAACGGTTTTTCCAAACCGTTGAACGAGACCCGTCCATTGAAGGCGTCGGCATTGCTGAGAACCACGAGAGCGAGCCACTGCATATAATTCCGAAGTCGGATTTCGCAGAACTCGGCGGGGTGTGGGCAATTCTGGAAGAGGAGGAAGAGGAGCGGACTGTTTGGCCCGTACTCGATGTCACGCTCATCAGCCCCACACTGGCCAAACGAGCTGGAGCATGGCGCTTTCAGGCCCCTGGATTGCCGGAATTCTCAGCCACGATGAAAGACCCTCGGTTTCTTGAAGCACTCGAGCAAGACCATGTGCGTGAACGCTTGAGGTTCGGCATCCAGATGAAAATTAAGCTGAGAGTGGACGAAAAGAAGGTCGGCGGCATCTGGACGCCCAAGAAGGGTGGACGGTCTGTGATCGAGGTGCTTTCTCCATCAATCGACTAACGCCGACGAGACAGCCAAAGCACGGAAAGAAGGCCAAAGAGCGCAAGGCAAGCGACCAGGAATGTCACCAACGGCGACAGCCGCCAAAAGCCAAAGAGCGAGACCAACGTTGTAAGGATTATCGCCAGGCCAGACAGCCAACGCCTGCTAGACGGATCGGATGGAACTTTCATTTCAGTAAAGCTGTTCCATCTCTTGCTCGGCTCTGCCCACTGCTTGAAGCAAGTCAGGCACAATTAGCGGATCCAGCAGCCGATGCATTGTAACTGCATCGATATCATCCCCCTCCTCTGCCGTACCAATTACCGGGATGATGCTGAAGTCGTCGTCATCCGCCATTCCGCCTTCGAACGCCTCCAAGGCGTCGAATTCATAGTGCGGATACTCGCGCCTTAGCGCGTCCATGATCGCTTTCTTCTCGTCATAGCTTGCAGCCATGAGCCTTGTCGGAAAGACAACGGTGAAGCGTGTCACGTCACGCATTTTGTTCTCCTTATGTTCTGACCCGCATTAACGACTCAGAAAACAGAGAGAGTCGAGCGGGAAATTACCCTCGACCACCGGACGTAACTACTGCCTACTTTTGTTATTGACGATACCGTAGGCATTGGTTACATTCATCCTCATCGAAACGGCTACGGCCCAGATGAAGGATGACGGGGAATGGCACTGGATCACGGCGCGCTGAATGTCCCACTCAACAAGCGCGGCAACATCGACGCCCAGATCGACAGCTACAAGGCGCAGGTTGCCAAGGATGCCAAGGCGCGCCGGAAGCAAGCGGCAGTCGAGCGCGCAGCTCTGAAAGCCGAGGCTCTCGCTCTGTTCGGCGCCGTGACACTTGATCGTCTGGCCCAACTGGCAGAGCGAGCCAACCAGACGCCAGCCGCCGTCCGCGACTACCTCCGCTCGCAGTGCCATTGGCAACCCGCGCTCGTGATCAAGATCCTTTCCCAAGCCGCCTGACTTTGCCCCCTGCCGATCCCTCACCCGGTCGGCAGCAGAGAAAGCCATGCCCGCATAGGAGGCTAATGTGCCAGTTTACGACCTGACAGAGACAGTGACGCCACCGGGATACGGCGAGCCATCTGCTGAGCGCGTTGCTGAAACCGACGCCCTGCTGACTGCCTTTGCGGCGATCACCGACCACAAGACCTATTGGCCAGCTTACGGCGCTGTTGAGGCTCGCATGAACGCAGAAATGCGCATGGGTCGCTCCGCCGAGGCTGAACGTATTCGCGTCGAGATGAACCGGATCAACCGTTCGATCAAGCCGATGCTCAACGCGCAGTACGCCGCCATCAAAACCTATTCACTGGCAGAACTGGCCGAGCGCGCCGCTGCCGCAACCAAACAGCACGAGGCAGCATAATGGCCCGCATTGAAACGCTCACCATCAACGATGGCCAGATGCCGTCGATGGACCTCCGCGAAGTCAAGTATCGCTCGCTGAGCTTTGGCCCGCGCGACAAGTACGAAATCAGCCTTGAGGCTCATGGTCTGTCGGCTTCTCGCGGCCTGGAACTGGCCGACCTCGTTGCAATTCGGGACTGGTGCGAGGCGGCTATCACGGCTGCTGGCTATCAGGTCGCAGCGGAGTAAGGGCAATGGCTAACTGGCAGGACGAATATTGGCAGGAGTGCATCTCAATCGCTGCTGATGACTGCGGGCTTCTTCTGACCACTGCGCAGCTTGATTGCCTAGCGTCTTCGGTTCGCGGCGGTCACGAAAACTACGGCATGGCCAGCGGTGATGACGTGGCATCGTCAAACCTCTCTGCCTATCGCGACCGCGAAAAGGAAGATCTGCTCAAGGCCGTTCGTCGCGAGAAGGCAAAAGTGACTTGCCGAGAGTGCAACGGCCACGGTCGGATCACGATGCAAGCCGGTCCATGGACCAGCAACTCCGAGTGTTCGAAGTGCCGCGGCGAAGGGCGTCATGATCCATGACCACCCTCATCGGCTCAGGCCGCCCCCAGTTCATCATCCCCGTCAGCTTTCGAGATTGGGCCTCTAACGGCGCTCCTAAGCTGTCTCTCGCAAACACCGAAGCCAAATCGCTCGGTAGGAGGCATTCATGGCTGAGAAGAACCAAATCACCGTTCGCATCGAAAGCCGCTTCCCGGTTTTCATCGAAGCCGACGCCGATGCTTTCGGGCAGATATTCGCTTCGATGGCGTCTGACGAGCAATCTGCCGTGCTGGCGGCTATGGCCGAGCACATGCGCCCGCACCAGACGCAGTGGGACCACATCGCAATCGAGCTTGAGAAGCCCGAGAACGCCCAGACGCGTAGTGCGCTACAGCAGGCTTTGTTCCCCGAGGTCTATGCCCAAGCCTCCCGAATAGAGGAACTGGAGAAGGCGCTGCGCGAGATCGAGCGCACCGCCGTCGCTAACGCCGGGGGAACGCTGTGACCCTACCCGTTCCCTTCCGGCTCCACGTCCTCAAGCCAAACCTCGTCTCGAATGCCCACGAGTTCCCTGAGCGTTCGAATGTCGATGGCGGCTTGGCGCAAAAGCACCTGCAGCTCGCTTCGGGTCATTTCGGCAGGCTCGTCAGCAGCCTCAAGCAGTCGGTCCACAATGTCTGTCATCGCTTCCTCCACGGCAATGACAGCCTAGCACAAGAGCCCGTTGCCCGCACCTTCCGCGAGCAATTCCACGAAGCCGCGCTGCTCTGGGGCGTCATCGCCTTGAGCCTCCCCGCCTCAATCACCCTCGCCTATTTCGCCCGCTTTGAAAGCTGGCCTGACCTTTCATTTCTGATTGGAGGACTGTGAATGTCCGCAACTGCAACCAAAGGGCAAATGATCCTGGCAACCGGATACGCCCGCGACCTCATCGATGCCGTCTATGCAGCATCACAGCAGACCGAGGGCAGCGAAGCCCATTCCGCCAACATCGAAAAGGCGAGGAACGCAACAGCCCGCGTGGCCGAGTTGCTGCAGTGCCCCGATGTGGCCGAGCAGATCAGGAGCGCAGCATAATGGCTGACTACCTGACACTCGACGCGGCGAAACTCGAGAGCGAAATCCGCCACATGTTGGTGGTCTTTCCCGAGCTGGCAGACGATGAAGAATTGCGCCTCGATACGCTCGAGGGCGAAACCGACTTCAACCGCATCATGTCCCGGCTGGTCCGAGTTCGGAACGAGAAGCTGGCTGACGCCGAGGGGCTCGGCTCCTACATTGGCGACCTTTCCGAACGGAAGGCGCGGCAGGTGCGCGGCGCGGACGGGGTGAAGGCTTTGATGCTATCGCTCATGAGCGTCGCCGACCTTCCCAAGCTCGTGCTGCCCGAGGCGACCATCAGCGTCACGAAGCCCCGCTCGAGCGTAGAGGTGATCGATGTGGACGCCCTGCCCCAAGGCACCTTCTCCATTGTTCGCCAGCCCGACAAGGCCGCGATCAAAGCCCAGCTTGAGGCGGGCGATGATGTTCCCGGCGCCACGCTCAAGACCAGCGAACCCGGCCTGACAGTGAGGACGAAATGAACCTCCAGAACCTTCACGCCCCGTTCCCGCCTAATGAAATCGAATGGCGCGTTGGCAGCACCAAGGCCGACAAGTCCAGTGGGCTCGCCCTCGCGTACCTCACCGCCCGTCACGTCATGGAGCGGCTGGACGAAGTGTGCGGCGTCGGCAATTGGCAGGACCGCTACGAGTTCCACGGCAAGCGCACGGTTTGCTACCTCTCGATCCGTATCGGTGAAGAATGGGTGACGAAAGCCGATGGCGCTGGCGACAGCGATGTTGAGGCCGAGAAAGGCGCAATCTCTGATGCCTTAAAGCGCGCTGCCGTCAAATGGGGCGTTGGCCGATATCTCTACAGCCTTGGCAACACGTGGGTCGATCTGGAGGCGGCGGGCAAATCCGTGCGCATCAAAAAGACGGAGTTCGCGAAGCTGGCCAAGATGATGGAAGCCAAGTTCGGGCTCCCACCAAGCGACATGGGCGATGTGAACTTGGCCGCTGCCGAAGCGGTCGAAGCCGAAGAACAGGCAGCGCTTGTCTCTGCCCGCCACAAGATCAGGGACGCCCAAAACACCGACGAATGCCAGTCCGCCTTTGGCGAGGCCTGGAAGCAGTTCACGGATGACGAGGGCCGTAGGCAGCTCAAGGCGGAATACGACGCCCGCAAAGCTGCGCTTGGCACATCTCGCGTCGATCCAAATGCCCAATTCGATCAGATGGCCCGCGAGAGCGAGCCAGCGTAACTCCACCCCCAAGGGACGGCGGGCTTGTGCCGAGAGGTGCAAGTGCTGACAAGGCAACCGCCGATTTTTTCGATGACCACCATAGCTGAAAGCGCCGACTTCATGACTGAAGTCCAACGCGCCTGCCGTGTGGCAAAGGACAGCAAGCTCACCCGCGACCTGTCGGCAGCTGCTCGCCTGATGGATAGCGCCCGCTTTGGGTTGCTGCCCGACGAGGCTCAGCAGGACTTGCACTTTGCCTATGCCGAAGCGGCGCAGGCTGTGACGGGGTTCGGAGCATGAGCCGCGCAACAGTGATCCTCAACGGTAAGAGCGACCGCGAAAAGGTCTGCCGCTGGGCCATGGGCGTTCCGGCCGGCACTCGCGTCGAGTTCAAAGAGGTCAAGCGCACCCTGCCCCAGAATGATCGCATGTGGGCCATGCTCACCGATCTTTCCCAGCAGGCAACCCTTGGCGGCAAACAGTTCGCGCCCGATCAGTGGAAGGTCATCTTCCTTCATGCACTCGGGCAGGAAATCCAGCTTCTCCCAAGCCTAGATGGCCGCACCTTCGTGCCATGGGGCCAGTCGTCATCCGATCTGACCAAGGACGAAATGACGGGTCTGATCGAGCTGATGTTCAAGTTCGGCGCCGAGCATGGCGTTCAGTTCCAAGATGATCGGGTGGCGGCATAATGGTCGCGTTCAATTTCCAGCCGCAGTTCGCAGCCGCAATCGAGAGCGGGGCCAAGCGCCAGACTATACGCCGATCCGCGCGCGCCAAGGTAGGCGACCGCTTGCAGCTCTATACGGGCCAGCGGACGAAGGCTTGCCGGAAGCTCGTGGACCCAGACCCCATTTGCACGATGGCGCACTACATCGCCCTTCGCCCGGATGGCATCACCTTCGGAAACGCCAGCTTGTTCCCAAGCGCCGACGAGTTCGCGCGTCAGGACGGCTTCAAGGACTATGCTGACATGCATGCTTGGTTCACCGAGCGCTACGAGACGGCGTATTTCGTCGGCGTCGTCATCGGCTGGGAGCCGAGCTGATGGCACGCTCAGTTCCCGAATGGATCGGCAAGACCGACGACAGCATGCCCGGCCAATTGGTCCGCGACCGTATAAGCGCCCAACAAGGTGATGCCTGCAAGTGCGGCCGCAAGTTCGGCCCCGGCGTTCGTGCGAACTGCGACCACATAGTGCCGCTGGCAGATGAAGGCGAGAACCGGGAGAGCAATCTCCAGATGCTCTGCAACTGGTGCCACGTCGAAAAGACCAGCGCCGAGGCGACGAGCCGAGCCAAGTCACGCCGCATTCGCGCCAAGCATCTGGGACTAGACCAAGCCACAAACAACCGGCGCCCCAGCTTCCAATCTGCGGGATTCCCTGCCCGTCCCAAGCAACGATCTGCCACACGCGAAATCATACATTGGAGCGAGCGCTCATGACCGACCCACGTCCCACAAACGACCAGATCGCAGACCTCATCCTGACCCAGACCTACGAGGAACGGGTTGATATCAGCGAGTACCTGGCAGATTGCGCGAAAAGCTGGGTGGAAGGCGGCGGCGAACTGGCCGACCTGGACTACAGCTATTTCGCCTCATTGCTTGCCGGATGGGCCGAGCAGCAACGGGATGCACGGTCATGACCTCTGATCGAGTATCTGACGAACGGCTGGCGGAGATGCTGGCGGGTGTTCGGAACCACGGCAGCGCGAAGCTTGCCACCATCTACACCGCTGACTACGAAAAAGCCCTCACCGAGCTCCAGCAGCGCCGATCTGTGACGGTAAGCGATGAGATGGTTCTGGCCGGGTGCCTGATAATTTATCCAGCGCTTTTCAGCCGGGGCTTCACGCCCCTCCCCGGCGACGGCCCCGCGACGCGACGAACGATCGATGAGACAATCAAAACCGTTACGTCGATCCTCACCGCCGCCCTCGTTCATGCTGAACAGGCCAGCGTGGAGTTCCGCTACAATGGCGAAGGCTATTCGGTTGCTGAGCCGGTAGCCCCCACCCCAGGCGGGGATAACCGGGTCGTGGCCACAATGCACGAGAGCGCCACAGAGACGATTTTCTCAAAGGGCGATGTGCCCAAGCTTATGGGGTTCACCTCTAGCCCGCTCGTCCCCCTGTCCCAGCTCCAGGCTGTGGAACGGGAAAGGGATGAGGCATGGGCCGCGCGCAACGAGAACGCCAAGCTCAAGGGCCAGCGTGACGCCGCTCTGGCGCGCATCAAGCAAATGCAGGACAGCAACAGCCGCATGGCCGAAGGCTGGTCGGCCCTCACCACCCGCGCCGAAACCGCCGAAGCCAGTCTTGCCGCGCTTGCGGAGTTTGTTCACCGCTGGACGTGGGTGAAGGAAGGCAACGGCACCTCAGACGCAGAACGCCTCGATGTTCTCAAACACTACCCACCTGTCGCCGCCCTTGCTGGGAGTGACCCAAAATGACCGGACCCATGACTGAAACAGCCAAGCTAGATGCGCTGAAGCCGTGCCCGTTCTGTGGGGGCACTGACATCAACACGGCTGGCCCTTGCTACACACAGTTCATGTGCAACGGTTGTGGCGTCAGCCAGTACGATCAGCCGGGCCATGCCGAGGCCATAACCGCATGGAACACCCGCGCCCTCTCTTTCTCCCGTCCAACAGTGATCGAACTGAAGATGACACCGATCACGGATGGCCTGCCGGTACGCGACGAGTTTCGCGGCGAGCAGACCATACTCACGTACTGCGACAAGGTCGGGACGTGGGACATATCTTTCATGGAAGCGGGTTGGGATGACTATGACGCGGGCTTTGCTCTCGGCGTGTCGCACTGGCTCGACATCACCAGTATGTGGCCCGGTGCAATTGCGCAGGTCCAAGCCCTCTCCTCGCTCTCCCCACCAACGGGAGGGTGGAAACTGGTCGGATACCTGAAGCCTGCGCATCCCGCAGCAGTGGAGCCGTTCTTTATCGACGCTGCCGCCCGTACCGAGGATTGGCAGAAGTCGGTTTTCTCTCAGCCGGTCTATACCCCTCTCCCCTCACCCCCGGAGGCTGAATAAATGGCGAAGCTGACACCAGACCAACGCGAGTTGCTGCGCTTCATCGACCACGAAGACGAGGGGCGGATGCCGGGATCAAAGCGAGATTATGCCGCGCTGCTGGCGGCACGGTATATCTACGAATGGGAGGATGGCGACTACCAGATGCACGTTCGCTCCACCCCTGCCGGTCGCACTGCCCTCACCAAGGAGAAGCAGGATGGGTAAGCTCACCGCAGTCGAACGTTCAGACTACGCAACGAAGCTGGTCAATCTTACCGACGAAGCCTTTGTCGCCGAGTGCTCTGACATGTGCTGGCTCTCGGCATTCGCCGGCAACAACCCGACCTCAAAATACCATTGCCAGGTTGACCTTTGCTATGACGAAGCGAAGCGCCGCGAGAAGCCTTGGCTCTATCAGCGGGGCTGGAACCAGTCTTACCGACTGGCTGGTCACACGCCTACTGAGGCCGACGAGCTAGCCGCCAAGGAGCCCACCCCATGAGAACGAACTGGAAGCACAAGGGGTTTGGGATCGTCCTAGCAGTAGGGGCTATCTATGGCATTGGGTATTGGGCTTGGGAGGTTTGGGGATGGTAGCCAGACCACATACGCCGGAGACGCTGGCAGATGTTTGGGGATGCTCCCCGAATCACATCCGCAACCTCGTTCGCCGCGGAGAATTGAAGGCCTTCCGACTTGGCCCCCGCCTTATTAGGATACCCGCCGCCGCGGTGGAGGAATTTGAACAATGTCAGACTATCGCATCGGAAGGCTCAACGGACGTTTCGTCGTCTCCTGGTGGGTCGATGGCAAGCGAAAGCGTTATCGTCTTGACGCACTCACGGCCAAGGATGCGGAGAGAGAAGCAATCGACGTAATCCGACAGGAGGTTGTCAGCGCCGAGCCCGTCACGGTGAAAATTCTCTGGGACATGTATCGCGAGGAAAAGAAGGAACGCCGGGTTGCGACCGCGATGAAGTTCGAGTGGAAGGCCATCGGGCCCCACTTTGGCCATCTGCGACCCGACCAAATCACGACCGACATCTGTAGGGCCTATACCGCCAAGCGCCGAGCGACCATGTTGCCGAGGGGCAAGGATGCGCCGCCGCGGCCTGTACACGACGGCACGATCTGGACCGAGCTGGGCCATTTGCGAACTGTGATGGTATGGGCGGCCAATCGAAAGCACCTCATTGCGAAGGCGCCGGACATCGAGCGGCCTCAAAAGCCCGCGGCGAAAGACCGATGGCTGACAGACGCTGAGATAGGGAAGCTTTTGGAAGCCAAGGCGGCGCCACACATTCGGCTCGCAATCCTGCTGATGCTTTCGACCGCGGCGCGCGTTGGTGCCGTTCTCGACCTGACATGGGATCGGGTGGACTTTGAAAGTGGCGTCATCAACCTTCGGGCATCCACAACGGGGCCGCGCAAAGGTCGGGCGGTCGTGCCCATGAACGCGGGGCTTAAGGCCGCGCTATCAGCCGCCAAGGAAGCCGCACTGACCGACTATGTTGTGGAGTGGGCTGGCGAACAGGTCGCCTCGATCAAGACCGGGTTCAATGCCGCGGTGAAGGACGCGGGACTGACCGGCGTTTCGCCTCACGTATTGCGCCACACGGCGGCGGTGCATCTCGCGGTCGCGGGCACGCCAATGAGCCGAATCGCCCAATACCTTGGTCACACATCTACCGCGGTGACTGAGCGGGTTTATGCCAGGTTCGCACCGGAGCACTTGCGCGAGGAAGCCAACATACTAGATTTCACCAGCAAACCTCGCCTTGTCGGAACAAAGGGCGAAGGATGAGACAAAACGGTGTGCTCTCAGGTTCGTTGAACCTGTACAGCGGAACGCAAAATGAACATAGTGGCGCAAAGCCATATTGCGGAGTGCTTGATTGACGGTGTTGCGGGCGTTTCCGCATAGAGCGCTTTGCTCATAACGGTCTGGTTGGGGGTTCAAGTCCCTCCGCGCCCACCATTTTCCCTTGCGCTTGGCCGCTTGGGCATGCCTTCTGGCAACAAATTGTATCCCCCATGCTGCCGCGCCAAAACCAGGAGAGACCAATGCCAAACGACAAACAGCACGACGAAAAGGTACGCTTGGCCGGGTGGACCGCCGGCGCCTCCGAGCAGGACAAGAGCACCAATCCCCATCGCGGCAAGAAGAACGACGACGAAGCCAATTGGGACCAGGCCTGGGAACAAGGCCATGCCGGCGAGGACTATAACGTCTGGGGCTAGTTCTGCCCGCAAGCGAACCGCCTCCCCTCCCTCATCAAGGTCAGTCCAGATGAAGCTCGCTTACCTGCCAATCGCCCTCATCATACTCACGTCCCCTGCCCACGCAGCTTTGTCCGGCTTTTATGACAGCGGCGAACAGATCGGCACCATTCTCGCCGACGCCAACGTCGCCGACGCCCTGCGGCAGGCGCCCATCGGCGCCATCACCAATTCCGGCACCCGCTCAGACGGCGCCATGGAATGGGAAATCCGCACCCAGGAATGCGACCTCATCGTCTACCTAAAATCCGTCCCACCGCAGGGCGTCGGCAAGACCACCTACGAAGTCGAAATCGGCAATAGCTGCGAGTAGTTCGACGCAGCGGTCTTCTGATTTTGATCTGTGCGTTTCACTCGGCCATCATCGGCTCAAACGCAACCCTAAATGGCCGTCAAATGGTGCAGGCCGCTTTCCGCAGTCGGCGGCCAAAACATTCTCAAACCGAGAAATATTAAACTTTGGACCCAAACCACTGCGACCAGTAGATTTTCCGTTGATATGTCCTATGCTGCCCCTCAGGGAGCAGTGCAGTGCAGGATATCACGCTTAAACAGCTGGAAATTTTCAACGCCGTGGTCGTGGCAGGATCGATCACCAAGGCATCCAGAAGAATCGACTTGTCGCAGCCTTCGATTTCGCAACAACTCGCCAGACTGGAAGAAAAACTCGGCTGCCAACTCATCGTCCGCAACCGGAGTGAAGCCATGCTGCTCACCCCTGCGGGCGATTATTGGTTTGCGATCAGCAATGAACTGCTCGACCGGCTCAAAACCGTGTTTGCCGAGCATGACCAGCGGTTCGTTAAGAACAGCCTGACACTACGCATGGGAATCACGCCCACACTGCGCGGCCGCCTCGTCTCGGAAGCGGCGCGAATTACCTCGACCCAGCCTGGCTTCATCAAGTTCGAAATCAAGTACGCCGAGACTTGCACCGAGCTCGTCAAGATGTTGCGGCTGCACCAACTCAATTGCGCCATCGTCAGCAACGACTCGCTGGTCGATCACCGCAACGCCTTCGCCATCACCAGCCTGTTCCATGACCCCGTCGCCTGGGCTGTGCCAATGTCGGTACCGTGCGACGAAGTTCGTCGGGCGCTGGCGGGCCGTGGGCAGGTCGACGTATCGGCTCCCATGCAGCATTTTGTCGATCTCGAACCGCAAATGCCGATGCGCAATGCCTCGCTTGAATGGTATCGCCACAAATTGCCAAAGGCCGCGCCGACCTATTCTGCCAGCACCTACCCTTTGGCGTTGGACATGGTCGCTGCTGGCCTCGCCACCGCGCATTGCCCGATGTCGCTACTGCCAAACCTCTCGGACTCAATCCACAAGATCGTCCGCTTCGTGCAGATCGATGGCATGACCAATGAGATGGTGCTGGCTATGCCGAAACACCTGATGTCCTTGCGTTCATACGCCCAGACCTACAACCAGATCGCCGATTTCTGCCGCACCGAATACGCCTCGGAAATGACCGTCAACGACAAGTGGCTGGTTCAGGTCGCTTAACTGTCTACCACCGCCTCGTCCGGACTTGGCGCGCTGCGGCTTCCGCCCGTCAGGCTCACATAGGCCTCGGCCAAGGTGGTGACACCTGCAGCGGCGACGACTTCGGCGGGCGTTCCCTCGATCACGACGCGTCCCTTGGCGATCAGGATAATCCGATCCGCTTGTGCCACTTCCTCGACAAGATGCGTCGCCCACAAAATGGCCGTGCCACGTTCGTCGCGTTCGCGCTGCATGTGCTGTACGAGCGCGTTCCGTGCCGTTGTATCCAGCCCCACGGAGGGCTCATCCATCAACAACAACCGCGGCTGATTGAGCAAAGCCCGCGCAATGTCCACCCGCCGCTGATTGCCTCCCGACAGCGTCCGCACCAACTGATCCAGTAAGTCGACGATATCGAGAAAACCCGCGACAGCCTCGATCCGCTCCTTCAGCCGTTTGCCCGAGAGACCAAAAAGCTGCCCGTGAAACCGCAGATTGGCGCTCGCGGACATGTCCAGGTCGAGCGAGCGCGCCTGGAACACCACGCCCAGCTGACGCAAGATAGCGCTGCTGTTGCGGCGATAGTCCATGTCGAATACCCGCACCGAACCATCGTCTGGCGCAAACAGCCCCGCCGCAATCTGGAACAAAGTGGACTTCCCGGCGCCATTGGGTCCGAGCAGGCCAACGATCTCGCCGCGCCCTATGGAGAAGTTCACCCCATCAAGCGCCAGCTGGTCGCCGTAAAATTTACTGACCTTCTCGAGGGCAATGGTGTTTTCAGACTGCTCCAACGCTGTTCTCGTGCCCCCGATGACGCCTATACCAATCCCGGCACTATATGCTTGAGTGGGGCTGCAGCGCATGCACGAATGTGTGGCGCACTGGTTTCAATAACAGGGCCGTCTAACACCCCTTGATATCGGGGAAGGCAATGTAACGTATTGAGGCTGAACGATTGCGGGAGACAATCGAAACCCCCAGGGTGGGTCTGCATTTAATTTTAAACCGGACTTAACCGGACTTTTGGGGAGAATTCTAATGCGTGGATTGAAGGCCATTCTGGCCTCGGTGCTTTTGATCGGTGCCGTTGCGGCGCCAGTGCAGGCAGCAGGTAACCTTGCCTCCAACGGGACGCGCCTCCCCGATCTGATGATCAATAGTGCAGACCTCACCTTTTCGGAAACCAGCTTCGAACTCGAGACCGGCAAGTACTACCGCTTCCGCATCGTCCATGACGGCGGCGAAGAACTAGCGATCATGGCACCAGAGCTGTTCCGCAATTCGTGGATCAATCAGGTCGTAATCAACGATCTCGAAGTAAAGCCTTTCGGCCTCTACAGCGTCGAGTTCGACGATGAAGGCACCATCGACATCTGGTTCGTGCCGATCCGTCCGGGCGAATACAAGTTCTGGGCAGCAGGCTATGAAGACCGCGGCCTGGCCGGCAAGTTTGTGGTGAACTGAAGATGATGAAGGCCCTTCTTCGCACAGCCCTGGCAACCGTTATGCTCGGTGTATCCGCAGCAGCAGCTATGGCTGCGGGGACGGGCCTGATCTTCGTGTCCAACGAGAAAAGCCACGAGGTGGTGGTGCTCGATAAGGACTACCAGATCGTCAAGCGCATCGAGACGTCGCGCCGCCCGCGCGATATGCATTTCAACGCTGACCGAACCCTGCTCTACGTCGCTTGCGGCGACGATGACGTCATCGACATCATCGACGTCGATACGCTCGAAGTGGTGGACAGCATTCCGACGGGCCCGAGCCCGGAAGTCTTTGCCTTCTCGCCCGATGAATCGCAGATCTTCGTGTCCAACGAAGAAGACTCGCGCCTCGAAATTATCGATGCTGCGACCCGCACCTCAATTGCAGACATCCCGACCGGTGCCGAGCCGGAAGGCGTTTTGGTCATGCCAGACGGCAAGACCGCCTATGTCACATCGGAAGTCGCCGACATGGTTCACGTGGTTGACGTGGCCACCGGCACCGTCACCAAAAACATTCTGGTCGGCACCCGTCCGCGCCGGTTCATCCTCACCCCAGATGGCTCCGAACTCTGGGTCAGCTGCGAACTCTCCAGCGAAATCTACGTCATCGACACCGCCACCAACGAGATCAAGGGCGACAGCCTAATCTTCGTGCCACCCGGTTTCCGCGAAGAAGACGTCACCCCCGTTGGCATGGCCATCACCAAGGATGGCAGCAAGGTGCTGCTGAGCCTGGGCCGGGCAAACCACATCGCCATCATCGACGCCGCGAGCCGCGAAGTGCTCAAATATGTGCTGGTCGGTCGGCGCGCTTGGTCCGTTGCACTGTCCAGCGACGAAAGCCTTGCCTTCGTAGCCAACGGACTATCGGACGATATTACGGTCGTCGATATGGCCAGCATGTCAGCCCTTCAGTCCATTCCGGTTGGCCGCGTGCCCCATTCGGTGGTGATCGATGACTAGCCGCTGGGCTCTTGCAACTTTGACGGTAACGCTGCTCACCAGCAGCGTTGCCGCCGCTCCGGTGACGGTCGGCTATCTCGGCCTGACCAATGACGTCCGCTACCACCCCGATGTCGTCTACACCCGCATCGAGATCGCCCCCGGCGGCAATCCGATCGACGGCGCCACCATGGGCGTTGAGGATTTGCGCGTCGTGTCCGATGCCGTCGGGCAAGAAGTCTCGCTCCACCATCAGGAAGCAGCCGACGCGCCGGCCCTCATCGCCAAGATCGAGGCAATGGTCGGCGCTGGCGAGAACTTCATCATTCTCGACCTCCCGGCCGACCTCGTCGATCAGGTGGCCGCCGCCACGACGGCGCTCCCGGTCACGCTGGTCAATGCCACGGCACCCGAGGATTATCTGCGCACGCGCTGCTATCCCAACCTGCTCCACACCGCAGCGTCAGACCGCATGAACTCCGACGCTCTGGTCCAGCTCCTGCGCACCCGCAACTGGACCAAAGTCCTCATGCTAGTCGGCCCGCACGAGCGCGACAGCGCACTTGCCACGTCCTTCCGCGCCTCCGCAGAACGCCTCCGACTGAACATCGTCGATGAACGCCAGTTCACGCTCTCGACCGACCCGGCGAACCGCGAGGCCAACAATACCCAGCTCATCACCGGTGGCGTCGATTACGATATCATCTATGTCGCCGACAGCGAGGGCGAGTACAGCCGCTACCTGCCATACGACACCCAGCTGGCGCGCCCCATCGTCGGTTCCACAGGTCTCGTCGCCAGCGAATGGCAGTGGGCATGGGATCGGGACGGATCGACGCAGGTCACAGTTCGCTTTGAAGACCTGACCGACGGCCGCCGCATGACCGGTCAGGACTGGGCGACTTGGATTGCCGCAAAATCCATCGTCACCGCCTATGCCAAGGCCCGTTCGGAAGACCCGGCCAAGATCGCCGAATATCTCCGTGGCAGCCGCCTCAAGATCGACGGCTCCAAGGGGGTTCAGCTCAATTTCCGCGAGTGGGATGGCCAGATGCGCATGCCGATTGTGCTCGCCACGCACAACGCCGTCATCGCCGAAGCGCCGCTCCCGGGCTTCCTGCACCAGTCGACGACACTTGACACTCTGGGCACTGACCAACCCGAGCATCAATGCCAATAACGCTACACCACCTCTGGCTGGGCCTGACTGCGATTGCATGGCGAGAGGTGGCGAAGTTCCTTCGGCAAACCGAGCGCCTGCTCTCAGCGCTCGTGCGCCCGGCTCTATGGCTACTGGTTTTCGCCACTGGCCTGCACGACCTGCTGGGTGTGTCGATCATTGCGCCCTATCGCACATACACCCCATATCAGGAATACATCCTGCCGGGCCTCGCCGGCATCGTCGTGCTGTTCCAGTGCATGCAATCGGCACTCTCGATGGTCTATGATCGTGAGGCTGGCGTCATGCGCGTGATGCTGGTGTCGCCCCTGCCCCGCGGCTATCTGCTCTTTGCCAAGATCATGGGCGCCACGATCCTGTCGGTCCTGCAGGTTTATGCCTTCCTGCTGCTCGCCCGCCTGTTTGGCTACCACTTCCCGCCATGGGGCGAACTCTACGTGCTGCCCGCCATCATCCTCTCGGGTTTAATGCTGGGCGCCATCGGCCTGCTGGTATCGGTATATACGCCCAAGATCGAAAACTTCGCCGGCATGATGAACTTCGTGGTCTTTCCGATGTTTTTCCTGTCCTCGGCGCTTTATCCGCTCTGGAAGCTCCGCGAGGCTGGCGCCGAGATCATCTACTACGCCTCTTTGGCCAATCCCTTCACCCACGCCGTCGAGTTGATGCGGTTTGCGGCCTACGGGCAGGTGAACTGGACCAGCCTCGCCGTCGTGGTCGGCGTCACCGTCGTCGCCTTCGTTCTAGCCACCCACGGCTACAATCCGCTGGCCGGCGCCATTCGTCGGGTAAAACGTGACTAACGCCCAGACTTCGCTTGCATGAACCCGGTCTGGTCCCGCATCCTCCCGCTATGAAGTTTGTCTCCACATTGGAGACAAAGAAGCCACATGACCAAAACTGCGGGGGCCCGAGTTCGTGAGCTGGAGTAAGATTTCGCTTATTCTGGCGAACCTGATTTGCCTCTTCGCCCTGATGGGAGCCTCGGTCTGGGTGCTCTATTCCGACGATCAAAATCAGGCGCAGATTCTACGGCTACAGGCGCAGCTTGAAAGCACCTTGGTGCTCGGTCAGGCCACTGGCCAATATGGCTCAGAACTCGCGCAAGTCCTCATGCTCGGTCGCGAGCAGCAAAACGATCTGCGCGCCGCACGGCTCGCCGTAGAACGCGCCTTCATCCGCCTATCGGCCACCGCCCGGGCGCAGGCTGTCGCCGCATCGAGCAACAGCCAGACCCGCGACTCCATCAAGGACATCGAAAACGCCCGCCGAATGCTTGAGCTCTATCACTCCATCGATCTGTCGGCCTCGCGCGCCATCGTACTCAACCGCGACCAGCGCACCGTCGAAGCACACCAGGTCTATGAGCGCGAAGTCGACTTCCGATTGTCGCGAGAGTTTGAAGCCCTGCTCGATGATGCCGAAAGCGACATCTATGCGAGGATCGACGCCGCCCGCGCCGAAAACCACTCCAAACGCGAACAGATCCTGATCGTCTGGGGCATCGCGGCGCTGGCCTCCATCGTCATGTGGCTGCTGACCACGAGAACCCTCCTACGCCCAACCGATCGCGCCTCCCATCCACTGACCCAGGCGCTCGAAAAAAGCGCCGAAGAGCTGCGCGAAACCAACCGCCGCCTGCGCGAGACCGACGCCAAGCGCTCCCAATTTCTGGCCGATGTCAGCCACGAACTGCGCACTCCCCTCACCATTCTTCGCGGCGAAGCCGATGTTGCCCTTTTGCCCAATGCGGCAGCTGGCGAACAACGCCAATCACTGGAACGCATCCAGGAACAGGCCGCAGACATGGGCCAACTGCTCGACGATCTGATTTCCTTCGCCCGCTCTGGCGAAGAGCAGCCGCTACAACTCGCACCCATCATGCTCGATGACCTGCTCGCTGCCAGCATGCAGGAGGCAGAAGCCCTCGCCGAGCCACGAGAAGTGGCGCTCGATCTCAAGTTGCCCGAAGGCACGGTCTGGGTGAACGCCGACATGCGCCGCCTCAAGCAGGCCCTGCTCATTGGTTTGGACAATGCCATCAATCACTCCCCGCCGGGCACTACGATAACCGGCTCGCTGGCCGTGACGCAGGCCGGGGCGGAAGTGCAAATCCAGGATCAGGGCCCCGGCATCACCGAACAGGACCAGCCTCACGTATTTGATCGCTTCTATCGCGGGCGCGACGGGCGGGCGTCGTCATTTGGCCTCGGCATCGGGCTAGCCATTGCAAAGAGCATTGTGGATCAACACTTAGGCACGATCACACTCACCAACCACGCCGGAGGTGGCGCTGTATTGACCATCGTATTGCCGAAGTGGGACGGAGCGACCCAATGAATATTCTTGTGGTCGAAGATGACCGCCGCATCGCCTCCTTCCTTGAGCGTGGCCTTGCTGCAGAGGGCTACCACGTCAGCGTCGAGCGCGATGGGCGCGACGGGCTGGAGCGCATCCGGGCTGACAGTTTCGATCTGGTGATTCTCGACCGCATGCTGCCCTATATCGACGGCATGGAGGTTTGCCGCGTCATTCGCGAAGAAAACCTGCCAACCCTGATCCTCATGCTCACCGCCAAGGATAGCCTGCAGGACAAGATCGAAGGGCTCAAGGGCGGCGCCGATGACTATATCAGCAAACCCTTCGCCTTCGACGAACTGCTGGCTCGCATTGTTGCCCTGCGCCGCCGCGGTGGCACCGAACAGCCCAAACTGCTGCGCGCTGGCGACATTGTGCTCGATGCGGCGGCCCATCGCGTGAGTAAAGCAGGCACTCCCCTCCAGTTGACGCTGAAAGAGTTCGAACTCCTCGCCTATCTCATGGTCAATGCCGACAAGGTGGTCAGTCGCCAGCGCCTGCTCAGCAGCGTCTGGGACTATGGCTATGATCCGGGCACCAAGATCGTCGACGTCTACATCCGCTATCTGCGCAAAAAGATCGACTCGGCCGACGCTCCTTCACTGATCCAGACTATTCGTGGAGTGGGCTACATGATGACGAGGCAGTGACCGATTCTATCCAAATTCTAACCAAGCGCTCAATTTCACCTCACCGACGTTCTCTATTATCCAAGCAGTTACCGGCAGGATTCCCTGCGACTGTAGAGTGCGCAAATTGGACGAATGGCCTCAAATCCGCTGCCCCCGCTTCGATGGGGAAAGCCTCGACCGCTACAACCAGCGCCGCATGCGTATTGTTGAAATCGTCAGCAATTTCCGGCGCGGCCAGTATCGCGGCGACGAAGCCGAGCGCATGGAAAATCTCCTCGTAACGCTGCGCGAACCCGAACTCGAATACCAGTAAAAAAAGCCTTCCAGCGGGGTGCTCTACCAGGCGCCCCGACTTAGACCGCCGACCAATAGCCCACACCGCGCCGTAAGCGATTTCAGTGGACTTTTCTGGCTCTGACGCCGCCAAGCCTTCCGGTTGCCAAGCAGCCCAATGGCCGGCCCGGGCCCCTTCCCAGCCTCACATCGCCAGCAAGCTCAAACACGCACCTCATTGGGAATAGCAATATTACCAATTGGAGCATCGCTGCGACAAAATGCTTAGCCTCCAACAACATGCCATGGCCAATTGGCAAGATCGCGGTGCAAGCGGATAGCGCTTGGACGGGTCTGAATTTGTTTCGGACACAACATGCGCAAGAGCGGCTTACGCGCTCAGCATCAAGTAGTCCTTATTCGAGGAGGGCTTTGAGGTAGTCGTTAGGTCTTGTCGCGCACAACTCAGCAACTATCGAAGACCCATATAACCGCCCCAATCAGCAAGGCGCTCCGACCAACCAATTATTCTCAAAACTCTTATTGCACGCCTCATTACTTGCAGCCCCGCTCATTTGCGTACTTCGCCTGCTGTTATTGAGACGCTTTTGAAAGGACGGTATTGCGACAATGCCCCAATCCAAAGTTCGATCTCTGCTTGCCACGTCCCTGTTTTTGGCTTTCACGCCAGCACTGCTTGCCAACCAGCTTGATATAGCCGGTACCTATGGCACCGACGCCGGCTGCGCCATCATCAACGGCGAGCGCTCGATCCCTGACGGCAAAGTCAGGGCACTCGGTGCCGACAAGGCCATCAATGATGAGGCGACCTGCACCTTTATCGAGCTGAGCGATCCAACCGTCGAAGATGGCAAGACCGTTTGGGAAGCAAATGTCGTGTGCGAGGCCGGTCACGAAGCAGCCGAGAACGGAACGCTCCGCATCTCGCTGCAGCAGGATCTCAAGTCGGTCGACATCAAGGTTCTTGAGGGCGCTGGCCCAAAAGGGAAGCTGAACCTCTGCCCCTGAGATCAGGGCATCTATTTCATTCCGTAAACGTGTGTTGTTGAGGAGCACCAGTTTTGAGCAGCGAGAAGACTAACGACAAAGAATTTGGTGAAGGGCAGCCCATCTGCCGTCTGGCTGCGAACTTCGGACGACGTGCCGTTCTTCAGGGTATGGCTGCAGCTGGTGGCATTGCCATGGCTGGCCAGGCGTTTGCGCAGGCCGCGGACGATTTGCCCGCCGACGAACTGCCGCCTCAGGTAGGCGACTTCATCACCATTCGTGAAGATGGCCGCCCGCTCGAAGTCAAAGATCTTCGCCCCGGCGTTAGCCCCAAGACGGCCTATGCCGTTTCGCCCGACGGCCTGATCCGCAACGGCGAGTTCATGAACACGCTCCTCGCGATCAAGTTCAATGATGCCGATCTGACCGACGAAGCAAAGACCCGCGCTGTTGAAGGCGTACTGGTTTACTCGGCCATCTGCACCCATGCCGGTTGCGAAGTGACCGGCTGGCTACGCGAAGAAAAGACCCTCGAGTGCCCATGCCACGGCTCGCATTTCGATCCCAAGAATAACGGCGCCGTTTTGTTCGGACCAGCGGGGCGCAAGCTTCCTCAGCTCGGCCTCGAAATCAAAGACGGTAAAATTATTGTCGCCTCCGTGTTCGACTCGCGGATCGGCGGCGACGAAACCATGTAATCGCATTTCATAGCGGGAGGTAATACTGTGAAGAAAACTGCAATACTGCAATCAAGTCTGGTTGCATTGATGATGGCATTGGCGATTGGCGCGCCAATGGCCGCCGATACCACCGCCGAGCGTCTGCTCGGTGCTGGTGCCGAGGCCGAAGACGCGAACTGGCTCATGGTCCACCGGACCTATGACAGCCATCGCTTCAGCCCACTGACGGAAATCAACAACGACAACGTCAAGGACCTGTCGCTGGCTTTCGTCACCACATTCGACAACGCATCGCGCGGTGGTCGTTATGCAAGTGCTCGTAACGAAGGCACGCCACTGGTCGAAGACGGCTTCATGTACGTCCAGTCCGGTTGGTCAGTCGTCTACAAGGTCGACGTTCGCGACGGCAATGTCGGCAAGATCATCTGGAAGTACGATCCTGAAGTCGATCGTGAATGGATCTCGGACGCCACCTGCTGCGGCGCTGAAAACCGCGGTATCGGCCTCTGGAATGGCGACGTTATTGGCCTGACCATGGACGGTCGCGTCTTCTCGCTGAGCAAGGACACTGGCGAAGTGAACTGGGAAGTCCAGCGCGCTGACCAGGACCGTGCTGAAAGCTTCACCGGCGCACCACTGATCGTTGGCGACACGGCCGTTTATGGCCCTGCTGGCGGTGAGTATGGTATCCGCGGCTGGCTCGAAGCTCTCGACCTCAAGACCGGTGAGCCCGTATGGCGCACGCATCTCATCCCCGGCCCCGGCGAACCAGGCTTTGAAACCTGGGACGGCCGCGATTGGGAAACAGGTGGTGCTTCCATCTGGCAGACCGGCAGCTACGATCCAGAAACCGGCATGATGTATTGGGGCACGGGTAACCCTGCTCCGCAGATCGACGCCGAATATCGTCCTGGCGACAACCTCTATGCATCGAGCATCGTGGCCATCAGTGCCAAGGACGGCGCGATCGACTGGCACTACCAGTTCACGCCAAACGACCCCTATGACTATGACGAAGTCGGCGACAACCAGCTGATCGACGTGCCCGGCGCAAACGGCGAAACCAGCAAGATGGTCGTCCGTGCTGCCCGTAACGGCTTCATGTACGGCTTCGACCGCATCGACGGCAAGCTGGCCTATGCCGAGCAGTATGTTGAAGACGTGTCCTGGACCACCGGCATCAACCTCGAAACCGGCAAGCCAAACGAGTACGATCCAGCAGCCCGTCTGCAGAAGTACATCGCCGGCACCGTTGGTTCGCGCGCTGGCGACGTCGGCATCTACTGCCCGACACTCGGCGGCGGCAAGAACTGGCAGCCAGCTGCCTACAACCCAGGCACCAAGCTGCTCTATGTCACCTCGGCAGAAGGCTGCTCGGCTTACGTTCCGGAAGAAGCACCAAATCCAACGATCACTGGCGGCGAATACAACGTTGTGACCGCTCAGCGTGAATGGAATGGCCGTCTTCCTGCCCCAGAAGGCACCGTAATGCCACAGGTGTTCACCGGTGGTTCGGTTATCGCAATCGACCCAATCAGCGGCGAAACCGTCAGCAAGGCAACCATGCCACGTCGTCTGAACGGCATGCTGACGACTGGTGGCGACCTCGTGTTCGGCTCGGGCTCGGACGGTTTCATCACCGCCTACAATGCCAAGTCGCTCGAAGTGGTCTGGAAGTTCAACGTGGGCACGTCCCTCGCTGGCCCTCCAATGAGCTACGCAGTCGATGGCAAGCAGTACATTGCAGTGCTCGCCGGTGCCGCACCGTCTGCCGCTGACCGTACGTCCTACCCACCGTCGGCGTTCTTCGTACCGACCGATCAGCTGTACGTTTTCGCGATCAACTAAGAAAATGAGGGTGGGCGTCTCTGGCGCCCACCTTTTCTATTTCGGGATTCACTGCTCGTTGAGATGGGTTTCTTCCCACTCCCAGGGCGGGGTGAATTCATCCGCGGCCCACAGGCCTACCCGGCCTGCCTGGGCCTCCTCTTCAAGGGCCACATAGTCTTCGGATTGCGGCCTGAACGCCATGGCCATACCTTGACGCACCAGCTCAGCAGCGAGGTCGAGATCGCCAATCGTGCACCGACCAAAACGCAGAACCCGACGTCGCAGATGCGGGTCCCGAACCTGCTCGCAGGTCACGGTCTGGTTCTCGACAAGCGCTTGCAGCGCCGCCATCGCCTCTACGCCACAGCCAAACGGCTGGCCGTCCTTCATGCACCATTGAATTCTGATCGGGGCATCGACACCATAGAGCGCGAACACCGTCTTGTTGATGGCCAGATGATCAGCCTCCACCACAACCGCCGGCCCCACTTCGGTTCTCAGCGGCGCGCTCAGTATCCCCTGTCCATGCGCTGTGCCCGCGAGCAACGAACATAGAAAAGTCAGACATGCCACGCGTTTCATTTTTATCCTCCGCAATTTCTAAAAGTATTTTTGTTCGCGTTGCGTCAGCAATAATCTTGTCCTGCGTCGCCACGAGCATTGTTCAATCTCAAGAACCAGCCGCCTTCCCCCACGACTTCCGTACTCTCGGCATCGGCCAGAATGCGGCCGATATTACCACCGAGGGTTATGATCGCTTCGCCTGCGGCGACAATGGCAATCTACCACTCCAGGCGCTATCTAATTGGTCTGAATACGCAAAATGCAAGCCCGATGAAAACGGGCTGCATGAGGTTGTCGTCGAATTTGGCAACAGCACCGAACGCATGTCCCAACTGTTCCACGAGCAATATAACGAAGAGCTTTGGCTGCAGCCGTTCGGCGGCACGCGCCTCGCCAACTTCCCGGTCGTGCTGTCGCTGCTGTTTGACGATGAAGGCGTATCGCGCGGCTTCCGTGCCGTAACGGACTCGCGCGCCGAAATGCGCGACCGCAACCGGGCATACCTGCTGCGCTTCCGCGTGTTCTCCCACTATGGTCCTGAGGAATGGAATTGCGATAGCTTTGAACCTCGCTTTGGCCGCACCCCTGTCGGCTCAAACTACGTCGATGAGATCTGCACCAAGACCGTCGATGGCAAATTCATTCGTGTCGAAGGCCATGCCTTCCGCAAACCCGGCCAGACAGGCGTCGACATCGCCGGCCATTTCCTGCCCGGCCAGTTCGAAAGCTCCACCAGATGGGAAGCGTGGGACGCGTCCTATCTCGCGGCAAGAGAGAACGATTAATGGCGCAGATGAACCGCACAGCCAGCAGCGCCATCGCCGCCTTCATCCTCCTGAGCGCGAGCATCACCACCGCACACGCCGATCCACTGCAGGACTTTCTCGCCGGCACAACCACCCGCTGCGTCGCCTGTGATTTCACCGGCGCCGATCTGAGCAAGGTCAGCCTGTCCGAAGGCGACTTCACGGATTCCATCTTTGACGGGCTGGACCTGAGCGGGCACAACCTCTCCAATTCCGGTTTCTACCGGGCCAGCCTGCAGCGCGTGAACCTGCAAGGTGCCGACCTGACCCATGCCGATTTCACCGACGCCAATCTCAGTAGCGCCAACCTGCAGGACACCACCGTCGATCAGGCCATCTTCTTCCGATCCAAACTTTCAAACGCCGTGCTCGATGGTGCGTCAGGGTTGGGCACCGTTTTCCGTCGCGCCGTAATGACCGGCGCCACGCTCAAAAACGCCAGCCTGCCCTTTAGCCAGTATGAAAACGCCCGCCTCAGCAACGTCAACGCCGCCGGCGCTGATCTCAAAGGCGCAACCTTCCACGGCGTGACCATGCAGCGCTTCAATCTGGAAGGCGGTAGCGTCGAAGGCGGCGATCTCTCTCAGGTCAACGCCCGCAACAGCAATTTCGCCGGCACGATCTTCAAAGGCGCCGACATGCTGCGCGCCGACTTGGTAAAGTCAGACCTCTCCAACGCCGATCTCAGCGGCACCAGACTCCTCGCCGCCAACCTGCGAGACACTAACCTCGAAGGCGCCAACTTCACCGGCGCCCTCATGCCAGATGCGTCCTGGCACGACTAGGTTGCCCACCGTAGTGCAAGGGCACCGGAAATCCTGACGGTCGCTGCGGGCAAAAAATGCTCGCAGCGACCGTCACCTTTGCCCGCTCGCTGCACAAATTTCCGACCAAACGAACTTCCATGGAAATATCGTCCGCGGGCACTGCGCTCTAATAGACGACCAATCTACTAGACATTGTTGAATAAAACTCGGCCGGGAGTACGCTCTTGGGATTGCTGGATCCCGAGCGCGATCCCTACCAAGAGGAATTGACGTGTCTTCACAAAAGGCGCTGCGGCGCATCGCAAAGTCGACCCTGGCCGCCCTGCTGCTGGCTGGCGTATCTGCCGCTGCCGTGGTGGCGCAGGATCAGCCCATTCAGGGCGGAACGCTGGTTTACCTCGAGCAGCAGCCGCACACCAACCTCTATCCACCGGCCGGCGGCTTTTATCCCAATAGCGGCATTCTCAACCAGATCACCGACAAGCTGACCTGGCAAAATCCAGAGACGCTCAAGAACGAGCCATGGATTGCCGAGAGCTGGGAGATCAATGCCGACGCTACCGAATATGTGTTCAAGCTGCGCCCCGGCGTGACCTTCTCGGACGGCACCCCGCTCGATGCGGCGGCCGTCGCCAAGAATTTCGACACCTACGGCCTGGGCAATAAAGAGCTCGGCTATCCGGTGGCTGAAGCCATCAACAATTACGACCACAGCGAAGTCATCGATCCGCAGACGATCAAGTTTGTGTTCAAGGCACCTGCTCCGGGCTTCCTGCAAGCAACCTCGGTGATCGGCTCGGGTCTGGTGACCCCCGCAACGCTTGACCTTCCTTATGCCGAACTCGGCGATGCCACCAAGATCATTGGCTCGGGCGCCTTCGTCGTTGAAAGCGAAGTGCTCGGTCAGAGCCTGAACCTCAAAGTCCGCGAGGACTATGACTGGGGTCCGGCAAGCCTTGCCCTTCAGGGTCGCGCTTATCTCGACGCCATCCAGTTCATCGTCACGCCGGAAGACAGCGTGCGCATCGGCGCTTTGCTGGCAGGACAGGCCGACGTCATCCGCCAGATTCAGGCCTATGACGAAGGCCAGGTCGAAGCGCAGAACTACGAAATCCTGTCCGCACCGACCCGTGGCGTGAACAACAACGTCGCCTTCCGTCCCGAAAATCCGCTGGTTCAGGATCTTGCAGTGCGTCAGGCCCTGACGGCCGCCACCAATAGCGCCGAAATCGTCTCGACCTTGTTCTCCTCGCACTATCCCAAGGCCACCTCTGTCATCGCATCGACGGCGTCGGGCTATGTCGATCTGTCCGACAAGCTGACCTTTGACCTCGACAAGGCAAAGTCCCTGCTCGATCAGGACGGCTGGGTGGTTGGTGCCGATGGTATCCGCGAAAAGGACGGCAAGAAGCTCGAACTCAATGTCTATGAGTCCCTGCCCCAGCCACAAAACCGCGCCACGCTGCAACTGCTGAGCCAGCAATGGGCTCTGGCCGGCGTGAAGCTCAACGTTCTGGCCGGCGATTCTGGCAGCGCTGCCACGGACAATCTTGATCCGCTGAAAACCCCGCTGCGCCCTGCCATGGTGGGCCGTGCCGATCCTGACGTGATCAAGTCCAACTTCTTCCCGACCAACCGTGACTCGCTGCTGCAAAAGGGTGGCAGCAATCCAAACGCGACTTGGGAAGATCCAAAATTGAACGCGCTGCTGCTCTCGATCGCTTCCGAGCCAGACTCCGCCAAGCGGCTGGAACTGACCGGCGAAGTGCAGGGCTACATTCTCGATCAGGCCTATGTGATCCCGATCTTTGAAGAGCCTCAGGTCTTTGCCGCAGCGCCTTACGTGCACGGCATCACCTTCGACGCAGTCGCTCGCCCTAGCTTCTACAACACGTGGCTATCGCCCCGCTAAGCGCCGGGATGAACCAAGCTGCCCGGCACACAATCTGCCGGGCAGCATCTCTTTTTGAAGGCTGGAACAGCGTATGACACGGATACTTGCGAGCCGAGTTGGACAGGCGGCCATTGTGCTGCTTTTGGCGTTCACAGCCTCCTTTTTGCTGCTGCAGGCGCTGCCCGGCGACGCTATCCTGATCAAGTACCAGAACCCGGAAATGGGTCTGACCCCCGAACAGATCGCGGAAATCCGCATTCTCTACGGCGCCGACGCCCCCATCTGGGTGCAGTATGGCAATACGCTGTGGAACTTCCTGCAGGGCAGCTTTGGCTATTCCGTACAGGCCGGCGTGCCCGTCAGCACGCTGCTCGCGACCAATCTCCCGCCAACGCTGCGCCTTGCCAGCCTCGCTCTGGTGCTCGCCGTATTCCTCGCTGGCGTCATCGCCTTTGCCGCCACCTTGGCGCCGTTTACCTGGCTGCGAAACCTGCTCGCATCGCTGCCGGCGCTGATGATTTCGGTGCCGGTGTTCTGGCTCGGCATCATGCTCATCCAGATCTTTTCGTTCCGGCTGCGGCTGGTGCCGATCATCAATCCATCCGAGTTTCAGGCGCTGATCCTTCCGGTCATCGCGCTCTCGGTGCCGATTGCCGCCCCACTGGCGCAAATCCTGCTGCGCAGTCTTGATGAGGTGCAGACGCAATCCTTTGTCAGCGTTGCGCGCGCCAAGGGCGCCAGCCGTTCCTGGGTGCTGTGGCGCCATGTCCTGCGCAACGCGCTGCTGCCGGTTCTGACCCTTGCCGGCGTGCTGTTCGGCGAACTGTTGGCCGGCGCCGTCGTCACCGAAACCGTGTTCGGCATCAATGGCTTGGGCCGTATCACCGAGCAGGCCGTCAGCAATCAGGATACCGCCGTATTGCAGGCCATCGTCATTCTCGCCGCGCTCGGCTTTGTCATCATCAACCTCTTGGTCGACCTCGTCGCGCCGCTGATCGATCCCCGCCTAAAAACCACGATCGGAGCCAGCGCATGAGCAGTCTCGATCTCGCCTCACCCCGCCGCGCCAATCTCGGCATGGGTCGCCTGCGACAGCTCAACATCACGCTGGCGCTGTCCTGGCTGATCATCTTTATCGCCATCGCCTGGGCCGTCGCGCCGGGCTTCTTCACCTCTTTTAGCGGAACGGTTGGCGTAGCCGGCGAGCAGTTGCGTGCGCCCGACGCCGTCCATTGGCTGGGCACCGACGAAATCGGCCGTGACGTTTTGGCCCGCATCATTTTTGGCGCAGGCAATTCATTGGCTGGCGCCGTGGTCGCCGTGGCCGTCGGGCTCGTCACCGGCACGGCACTCGGCCTGATTGCCGGCGCCACCGGCGGCCGCACCGACGCGTTCATCATGCGCATCGTCGATGTACTGCTCTCGGTTCCGGGCCTGCTGCTGCAGCTGTCGATCATCATTATCCTGGGCTTTGGCACGGTGAACGTCGCCATCGCCGTCGGCGTCACCACCGTCGCCAGCTTTGCCCGGCTGATGCGCTCCGAAGTTATCCGCGTGCGCCGCGCCGACTATGTAGAAGCCGCTTTCGGCAGCGGCGGACGCTTTGCCGCCGTGCTGTGGCGCCACGTGCTGCCCAATTCTCTGGGCACCATCATCGCCTATGCCGCGCTGCAATTTGGCAGCGCCATCCTCGCCATTTCGACCCTTGGTTTTCTCGGCTATGGCGCGCCACCGCCAACGCCCGAATGGGGCCAGCTGATCGCCGAAGGCCGCAAGTATCTGACCGCCGCCTGGTGGCTCACGGCCTATCCCGGCCTCGCCGTCATTCTCGTCGTGCTCGCCACCAACCGGATTAGCCAATCGCTGCGGAGAAAGTCATGACCATCCCGTTCCCGACGCCGCCCGTTCCCGTCCTCGCCGTCGAGGGCCTGATGTTGGCTTACCAGCAAGCCGACGGTTGGCGCCGCGTGGTTGAGGATGTCTCCTTCACTGTCGGCGCCGGTGAAGTGGTGGCGCTGGTCGGCGAGTCCGGCTCGGGCAAGACAACGACCGCCCAGGCCGTCATTGGGCTCTTGCCCGACAACGGCCGTCGCGAAAGCGGCAGCATCAAACTCAATGGCACCGACATTTCCCTGTGGTCCGGTCGACGCCTCGACGCCATCCGCGGCAAGGCAATCAGCTTGGTCCCGCAGGACCCGGGCTCCTCGCTCAATCCGGTGCTGACCATAGGCACCCAGGTCGGCGAAATCCTGCGCCTCCATGGCGAGCGCAACGGCAAGGCCCGCAAGGAACGTGTCCTCGAATTGCTCACCCGCGTCGGCCTCAGCGATCCCGCCCTGCGCTATGACCAATATCCGCATGAGCTGTCCGGCGGCATGAAGCAGCGCGTGCTGATCGCCATCGCCGTCGCGCTGCGCCCCGCCTTGATCATCGCCGACGAGCCGACGTCCGCGCTCGATGTGACCGTGCAACGCCGCATTCTCGATCTGATCGACGAACTGCGCGCCGAGTTCGGCACCTCGGTGCTTTTGGTAACGCATGATCTGGGCGTCGCCTCCGACCGAGCCGACCGCATCGTCGTGCTCAAAAGCGGTCGCATCCAGGAACAAGGCCTGGCCGAAACCGTGCTGAGCAATCCGAGCAGCGATTACACCAGACAGCTTTTGTCCGACGTGCCCGCGCTGGCGCCGCTCACCCTGCGCTTGCTGCCCACGCAAACCAAACCCGCCATTACGGTCAGCAATCTGCTGCAGGACTTCACCGTCACCGGCAAACCGTTCCGCGCGGTCGATGACGTGTCGTTCAGCGTCGCGGCCGGCACCACCCATGCGCTGGTCGGCGAATCCGGTTCGGGCAAAACCACCACTGCGCGCAGCGTCGTGGGCTTCCAGCGCCCAACCTCTGGCACCGTCACCGTCGAGGGCACCGAGATTTCGGCCCTGTCTGGCGAAACGCTGCGCCAGTTCCGCCGCAACGTGCAGTTCGTCTACCAGAACCCCTTCGCCTCGCTCGACCCACGCCAGAGCGTCGGCCAGATCATTGGCGAACCGCTGCGCAATTTCGAGCGCCTCGGCAAGAATGAGCGCGACGACCGCGTCCGCTCGATCCTCGGTAAGGTCGGCCTGCCCTCCGATACGCTCGACCGTGCCGCCCGCGCCCTCTCCGGTGGTCAGCGCCAGCGTGTTGCCATCGCCCGCGCCCTCATCCTTGAGCCGCGCGTTCTGGTACTCGACGAAGCCGTGTCTGCGCTCGACGTTACCGTGCAGGCGCAAATCCTGCGCCTCCTCAACGACCTGCAGCAGCAGCTCGGCATCACCTATCTGTTCGTCACGCACGATCTCGCCGTTGTCCGCCAGCTGGCCCACACCGTCACGGTCATGCAGGCCGGTCGCGTTGTTGAAACCGGCACCGTCAACGACGTTTTCACCCAGCCAAAAGCCCAATATTCGCGCGACCTCATCGCCGCGATCCCCGGACAGCGCCTCCCCAGCGCCGCCAATGTCCTCCAATATGCAGGAGCCGCCGAATGACCACCAACCCCAAGCGTCTGGGCTTTTTTACCCGCCTTCTCGACGATGCGACGCCGGCCGAGCGTTACCGTCTGGCCACCGAGCAGATCGTCAAAGCCGAGGAACAGGGCTTTGATGCCGCCTGGGTAGCGCAGCACCATTTCAACCACGATGAAGGCGGTCTGCCCTCACCATTCGTTTTCCTCAGCCATGTCGCCGCGCGCACGTCGCGCATTCGCCTCGGCACCGGCATCGTCACCCTGCCGCTCGAAGCCCCGCTCCGGGTTGCCGAAGACGCCGTGGTGTTTGACCTGCTGAGCAACGGCCGGTTTGAGCTTGGCGTCGGCAGCGGCGGCACGCCATCCTCGTTCACCGCCTTTGGCCTCGACAATTCCCAGCGCGGCGCCATCCATGGCGCCAATCTCAATATCGTCCGCAATGCCTTTGCCGGCGCCGATGTCGGTGGCGGCAATCACCTCTACCCAGAGGGGAAAAGCCTCCTCAACCGCATCTGGCAGGCAACCTTTTCGGTCGATGGCGGTCGCCGCGCCGGTCTCGCCGGTGATGGCCTAATGCTGTCGCGCACCCAGCCACGCAGTCCCGACAATCCAGATGCCAGCCTTGCTGAACTGCAGAACCCGATCATCGACGCCTATCTGGCGGCGCTCCCATCGGGTGTCGAGCCGCGCATTCTCGCCTCCCGCACGCTGTTCGTAGCCGATGATCGCGCAACCGCCCTCAAATGGGCCGAAATCGGCCTACGCCGTGTCGCCAGCAAGTTCGCCAGCACCGGCCACCTGCTGACCAGTGATCGGCTCGAAGACCTGATCCGCACGCTCGATACCCATGTCGGGGAACCGCAGGACGTCATCGCAACCCTTGCCGAAGACACCACGCTCGGCCGGGTCACCGACATCTCGTTCCAGGTCCACTCGGTCGATCCCCCGCACGAGCTGATCCTGCGCTCGCTCGAACTCACCGCCCAACAGGTCGCGCCCGCTTTGGGCTGGCGTGATCACTGTCCCACGCCCCGCATCGCCATCGCCCGCTAATTTCTCCAAAAACAGGAGCGTCTCATGAGCGCCCAATCCGCCGATCTTATCGACCAGGTTCTCTCCATCAGCCCCGGCTCGCGCCTAGACGGCTTGCGCCGCCATCGCGAAGTGGCGCGGGACAATATCCAGCGCGCCTATCTCGCTCTGTTCGAGCCACGCGATGCCAGCCAGGTCACCCCGCTTGAGCGCCTTGTCGTCGCCAGCTTCGTCGCAGGCGTGCATGGCCAACTCGTCCTGGCCGATCACTACGCCCACAAGCTGTCCGTCGCCGATGGCAGCACGGGCCTGTCGTCGGTCCTCACCGCCGAGATCGAACGCGGCAAGACCCATGGTCCGTACGGCAATTATCCCGAAGGCCCCCTGTCGTCCGAAAACAAGTCCGGCCCGCACTACACCGTTAAAGCCGAACATCGCGACATACTCGGCAGCCGACTCGTCGCCGCCCTTGAGCACGCTCATCTGCTGGTCTTCCGTCTCCGCGACTCAAGCCGGGAAGCCCTACAGGTTTTGCTCGACGCTGGCTGGAGCACGTCCGGCATCGTGACCCTGTCGCAACTGGTTTCCTACCTCGCCTTCCAGGTCCGCATTGTCGAAGGCCTCGCCGCAGTTGCCGCCAGCAGCGAGCAGGCCGTCAATTCAAACGTCGCCGCGCCCCTAGCGGCCGCTGCCCATTCTTGAAAGATCGATCATGACCACCACCATCGCCCATCCAGACAATGTGCCGCCCGTCGCTTTCACCCAAGATGAACTGGGCTGGATTCCATGGCTGCAGCCGCTGACCGAGGCCGAACTGACCGACCGCCACTGGGCCGGCCTTGTCGATGCCTCGCGCTCCAAGTCCGACTATTTCATGCTGCTCGCGCATGATCCCGAAGTGCTCGAGGCCCGCACCAAGGCCGACAAGGACATCTTCTACAATCCCAATGGTGGCCTGCCGCGCGCCGAGCGCGAACTGTCGGCTACGGCAACCTCGCGCCACAATGGCTGCATCTTCTGCGCCTCGGTCCATTCGCGCTTTGCCTCGACCCATTCCAAGCGCCGCGACGATGTCCAGCGCCTGCTCGACGACGGCCTCGATGCCGATCTGGGCGAGCGCTGGAACGCGGTCAAGGAAGCCGCCGTCGCGCTGACCGACACGCCCTCCAATTTCGGCCAGACCGAAATCGCCAACCTCCGCGCCGCCGGCCTCGACGATTTCGAGATCACCGACGTGATCTCCACCGCCTCCTTCTTCAACTGGGCCAACCGCCTGATGCTATCCCTCGGCGAACCCGTCCCCGCCAAGGCCAAGTAGGTCCGACTAAAACAAAAACGGCGCGAAGCAACCCGCTTCGCGCCAATACCCGGTCTGAAAAGATCTAACGCGGGCAATCCAAGACCAAAGCTCTCGCCATTGACGATTGCAGTTGATGCCTCACGCGGCTCGATCATCAGCCTTTTTGGCTCCAGAGGGCCAAACACTCTCCTACCCGTGGGCTATCCACCCATTCCCCTGCCGGTCCAAGCAGAGCATCCACTTAAGGTGAACACCGACCTGCCGCACAAACTTAAGTCTTGATGCGCCGCGCCGCTTGGGGCAACCAGAGCGGGCATGCCCCAACCGCGAAAGTGCCTGCCATGACTTCTGTCGCCATTTCGGTCGACGATGTGACCGCCGCCTATGGCAGCAAGACGGTGCTCGACCATGTGAATCTGACCATCGAGCGCGGCGCCAGCTTTGCCCTGCTCGGCCCCAATGGCGCGGGCAAAACCACGCTGCTCAATATTCTCTGCACCCTGCGCCGCCCCGATAGCGGCAGGGCATCCGTGGCCGGTCACGACGTGGTCGCCCAGCCGACCCGCGCCCGCCAATCGATCGGCGTGGTGTTTCAGGACTCAAGCCTTGATGACCGGTTGAGCGCTTGGGAAAACCTCGATTTCCACGGCCTCGTCTATGGCCTCGCGCCAAAGGTGCGCCGCGCCCGCAGCGCTGAGGTGCTAGCGCTCGTAGAGCTTGAAGAGTGGCGCGACGAGATCGTGCGCAGCTTTTCCGGCGGCATGCGGCGGCGGCTCGAAATCGCCCGCGCCCTGCTGCACAATCCGCAAATCCTGTTCCTCGATGAACCCACCGTTGGACTCGATGCCCAGACCCGCCAGCGCATCTGGCGCTATCTCGACCAGCTCCGCCGCGAGCGCGACCTGACCGTCTTGACCACCACGCATTACATCGAGGAGGTCGAAAGCGCCGACATGGTCTGCATCATCGATCAGGGCAAGATCATTGCGCAGGGCGCACCGGAAGAGCTCAAGCAACGCCACGGCAATCGCTGGCTCCATATCCTGCCCAAGGACGATCTGGCCGGCGCCGCCATTCTGGCCCGCTTCCCCAATGCCCAGCCCCTCGGCAGCCATAGCCTCGCTCTGCCCGCCGATGACGATGCCGTCACGGACGCGTTCATCGCTGAGTTCCGCGACAGCCTTTCCGAAATTCGCTTTCAGGCCCCAACGCTTGAAAGCGTCTTCCTCTCCCTCACCGGTCGCGAGTTGCGCGACCGCGCCGATGGCCAGCGCGATGCCGAACGCGCCGCCGGCAAACGCGGAGGTCGCCGATGACCAGCCCAATCATTCTACTGCGCGGCGTCTATGGCGTCTGGCTGCGCGAAATCATGCGCGCCACCCGCGACCGTGGCCAGATGATCGGCGGCATCAGCCGCCCGCTGATCTGGCTGCTGATCCTCGGCGTCGGCCTCAATCCGTATTTCCGCGGCGAGGTTTATGGCGAGGTGCGCTACGTCATCCCCTACACTTACCTGCAGTTCCTGTTCCCCGCCGTCATCGTGCTCAACATCATGTACACCTCGATCCAGTTCGCGGTGTCGGTGATCTGGGATCGCGAATTCGGCTTCCTGCGCGAGGTTCTGGTGTCGCCTACGCCGCGCGCCATGATCCTGCTCGGCAAAGTGCTCGGCGGCAGCACCGTCGCCATGATCCATGGCGGGCTGGTGCTGATCCTCGCCCGCTTTGCCGATGTCACGCTCAGCATCGAACAGATGGCTATGGCGCTCGGGCTGATGTTCGTACTGGCCTTTGGGCTGACCTGCTTTGGCGTGGTGCTCGCGTCGCGCGTGCGCAGTTTTGAGGGCTTTGGCGTCTTCTCCAACACTATCATTCTGCCGCTCTATTTCACCTCGTCCTCGGTGTTCCCGCTCGATCCCGCCCTCACCCGCACCCAGACCGCCACCGCCTATCCCGAATGGCTGGTCTTCATGGTCCAGATCAATCCGATCACCTATGCGGTCGATGCGCTGCGTGGCGTGGTCATCGGCTTCAACCAGTTTCCGCCCATCTATGGACCGGCGGTCATTTTCACGATGGCCGTGGTATTTTTCGTCATGGCACTGATTGATTTCAGCCGCTCATGACCCGCCCTCGTCCGCATCGCTGGTTACAGGCGGGGTTCAATATCGCCCTGGTCGCGGCCTTACTGACCGCGATCAGCTTTTTGCCGCCCGATACCTCGCTGGCCGACCGCCAACGCTCGGGCGTGCTCAAGGTCTGCGTTCCCGCATCCTATCCGCCCCTGATCACCGGCAATCCGGCCGAACCCGGCTATGACGCCGAACTGGTCAAGGCCGTCGCCGATCAGCTCGGCCTCAGCCTCTCGCTCAATGTGCTGCCGTCCATTGGCAAGGACTTCAATCCGCGCAACTGGTTCCTCACCCGCGCCCAATGCGACATTGTTGCGGGTGGCGTTGCTGACACGATCCAGACCCAGGGGTTCCTCCAAACCCTCCCCACCGATGCGGAAACCGGCTGGGTTGGCATCTCGCCCACCGGCGCCATGCCGCCATCGGGCAGCGTCGTCGGCGTCCTGCCCGGCACCTCGGGGCTCGATCGTCTGGCCCTCTCAAGCTGGCTCCGTCAGCAGGGTCTGCGGGCGCAGTTGATGACCAGTGCCGATGAGCTCGGCCGCGCTCTGGCGGCCGGAACCATCGCTGCCGGCATCACCGAACGCTTCGTTGCATCGAGCCTTTCGATAGATACCAATCTAAATCCAATCTTCTGGCTCGACGAATCCGTTTTTCCGCACTACCGCATGGCGCTTGGTCTCTGGAAAGGAGATCAGACGCTCAAGCGTGCGGTAGCAAATGCGTTAACGACCCTCGCCAATTCCGGGGTGACTGAAGCGCTCCGCCACCGTTACGGACTTGACGGAAATATCCTCTAAGCGCTCCATCGGAGCAGGACGACACGCCAGTGACGTGAAATTGATGTAGCTTACCGCGTGTTACCGCACGGATATCGTGATTGTCATTGCGTCACGTAGGCGCATATGATGCACGTAAAATGTTAGTCCACTACCCGCGTTAACCTGTTGAAGGTGAACGCATTTTATCGCCAATTGGCAACTCATAGGGAGGCCTTAATGCCTTTCACTACTAAACGCCTCATTGCCCCCGTCGCGTTTGTTACCCTCCTCACCGGCGCCCTCGGCGTTGGGTCTGCGACCGCAGCAAGCTTTACTGCTGAACAGTCGGCAGCGGGCCAAACATCGTACAATTCCCAATGCGCCCAGTGCCATGGCCGTCAGCTTGAAGGTCCGGAAGCGCCGGGTCTGGCAGGTTCTGACGTCATGCAGAACTGGGACACCGTGGGTGGTCTTTATGACTTCATCTCGGTCGCCATGCCGCCATCGGCACCGGGCCAGCTTGGTGAAGACACCTACGTCAACATCATCGCCTATATCATGCAGTTCAACGGGGCGACCCCGGGCGACACACCACTGACGTCAGACCGCGACTACCTTGTCTCGCTTGCAGCCGAAACGGCCGCTGGCGCAGCAAGCATGGCCGCAGCAGCCGCTGATGCCGGTGGAGCAGCAACGAGCACCGCTCCTGCCGCAACGACAGCCGTCCCACAGGCCTACACCTGGGGCAAGCAGCTGCCGGGCGGCCCAGCTCCGACGACCATGGCGCCGGCGACCCCCGCTCCGGCTTCGACCGTTCCTCAGGCTTTCACCTGGGGCACCAAGATCCCAACCGTCGGCAACTAATAAAATTTAATGAGGGCGTGCCCAGCGCGCCGTTCCCAGGAGAAGTCGATGAGAATCGATCTAGTCAAATCCCTACTGGTGGCAACCACTGCAATCGTCGCCCTGTCCGGCACTGCCTATGCGCAGAACGTCAAGGCCGACTACAAGCCCGTGACCGACGAGATGCTCGCCAACCCACCGGCCGAAGAATGGCTGATGTATCGCGGTGCATACAACAACCAGGGCTATAGCCCGCTCGACCTGATCAACAAGGACACCGTTGGCAAGCTGCAGCTCGCCTGGGCCTGGCCAATGGCTGAAGCCGGTATCCAGGAAACCGCGCCACTGGTGCATGACGGCGTCATGTTCCTGCAGACCAACAACAACATCGTCGAAGCACTCGATGCCAAGACCGGTGATCTGATCTGGCAGTACCGCCACGTTCTGGCTGAAATTCCAGCATCGTGGAGCTATCAGGCCAACCAGGCCCGTCGCCAGAAGAACTCGATCGCCCTCTACAACGACAAGGTGATCCTGACCACGGCTGACGCCAAGATCGTCGTGCTGAACGCTTCGGACGGCAAGGTCGTCTGGGAAAAGCAGGTTATCGATTATAACCTCGGCTACAGCTACACCGTTGGTCCACTGATCGCTGACGGCAAGATCATCTCGGCCATTTCCGGCTGCTCGATCGCTGGCACTGCTGGTGGCTGCTATATCTTCGCCCATGATGTGAACACCGGCGACGAACTCTGGCGCTTCAACACCATCGACGACGAGAACAACCCAGCCCAGCAGGCAAGCTGGGGCGAAGTTCCAGCGGAAAACCGTTGGGGCGGCACGCCTTGGACCACCGGCGCATACGATCCGGAAACCAAGACCACGTTCTGGGGCATCGGCATGCCCGGTCCTTACTCCGAGCTGATCCGTGGCTCGGGTGACGGCACCGTGCTCTACACCAACTCGACGCTCGCTCTCGATGTCGAGACCGGCAAGCTCAAGTGGTACTACCAGCACCTGCCCCGCGATAACTGGGATCTGGACAGCCCGTTCGAGCGTATCCTCGTCGATCAGGAAATCGATGGCGTGACGCACAAGCTGCTCGTCTCCGTCCCCGGCAAGAACGGCATTGCGTTCGGTCTTGATCGCGACACCGGCAAGTATCTCTGGTCCAAGGAAACCGTCGTTCAGAACGTCGTCACCGGCATCGACGCCGACGGCACCGTTCACATCAACGAAGACCTGATCTCGTCCGCCGTTGGCGAAGAGCATCTGGTTTGCGCTTCGGTTTCCGGTGGCAAGCTGTGGCAGACGGGCGCCTATAGCCCACTGACCAACGCTTACTTCGTTCCACTTACCGAAGCCTGCAACACCGTTGCGCCAACCCAGACTGAATTCACCGCCGGCAACGCCGTTGGTGCAGTCAAGTTCGGCCCACGCGTTCTGCCAGAAGGCATCACCGATGCCGGTCTGCTCCAGGCTCTCGACATCAACCCGACCCAGGCCAACTCGAAGTGGCAGGTGCGTGAGCGCCCATCCTTCACCAGCTCGGTTCTGGCCACTGGTGGCGGTCTGGTGTTCGGCGGCGACGCAGCCCGTGAAGTCAAGGCATGGGATCAGGAAACTGGCGACGTGGTCTGGACCCAGCGTCTGAACGCCCCGATTGGCGGTTACCCGATGACCTACGAAATCGACGGCGAACAGTACCTCGCCATCCCGACTGGCTATTCCAACTCGGCCAGCTCGATTTCCTCCGCCTTCCCGGAAATCGCGTTGCCAACTGGCTCGGGCAACTCGATCTTCGTGTTCAAGCTGCCAAAGTCCAACTAAGCCACGCGATATAAAAAGAAAGGGGCTTCGGCCCCTTTCGCTTTTTCAGGAGGACCTCATGTTCCGCTTTTTCGTGCTGGGCCTGACCATGTTGTGCGCTAGCGCCGCCTATGCGCAGTCTTCCGGCATTCCGCCCGAAGAAATGACCAACACCCGCCGACTGGCCGGCGACTCCATCAATGTGTGCTTTGACGTTACCAGCCTCGGCCGATCCTTCGATGAGGACGTGGCCAACGCCATCGGTGACGCCCTGTTTTTGAAGGTCAACGCCATCGAAGGCTTCGGCGGCTTTCCGCTCAATGGCGATGGTTTCATCGACGAGCTGACGCTGGCCATGAACAATACCTGCGACATGTTCATGGGCGTTTCGGTCTCGACCAATTCCCCTGTCTCGGACGCCTTCTCGCTGACCCGTCCCTATGCCACCATTCCCTTCGTTCTGGTGGTCGCCGATCCCGATTGGCAAAATCTCAGCGACATTCCCAAGGAACGTCGCCTCGGCACCGCCCTCGCGAGCCTGGGCGAGATGAACTACATCACCTGGGCCCAGCAGCAGCCCGAGGCCGAACGCTGGGTGCGCTTCCCCTATGCCGACTTCAACAAGATGGCGACCCGCGTGCTCGATGGCACCATTGCCGGCATGATCCTGTGGCAGCCTGCCCTTGCCCGCCTCCTCGACGAACGACCCGACCTCGCCGCACTCCGTGTCATTGAAAACGATCCGATCCCGGAAGCCGAGGTGCATGTCGGCGCCCTGGTCTCAAGCCGCAACGCATTCCTCCGCAGCCAGGCCGATCAGGCCATCGACGCTCTGGTTGCCGACGGCTCCATCGCCGCCCTGATGGAAAAACACGGCTATTCCGGCCGCGCTGGCGAATAGTTTAGCGCAGTTGCACGTAGGGCATCAGCATTGTCGCCAGGTTGGGCAACCAGCCGGCGACAATCGCCACGATGATCAGAGCCAGCCCGAACGGCTCCATCCGCCGCAGACGTCGCTCCTGCTCCGGCCAGATCGCCTGCAGCACCCCGCCCCCAACCAGCCCCGGTATCGGCAACAGGTTCAGCAGCGCCGACGCCAGCGCGATCACCTGCAACTGCCCGATCACATAGAGCACCGCATAACCGCCCGTGCGCGGCAGCATCAGCGCCAGCGGTCGCACCAGATCGAGCAGCGGCACCAGCGCCACCATGGCGGCCAGTCCGACCAGCACCACAACCACGATGCCCCAGCGCCCGAGCCGATTGGTTTTGCCGTCATACCAGATGGTGCGGATCCAGCTCATGCTGAACAGCGCCGCCATCATCGCGCCCCACACCGACAGATGGATAAACGGATTGGGCGTCAGCCGCCCATCATAGTTTGGACGCCGATCACCCAGCAGTCGCGCCAGCCCCGCCAGCACGAAGCCCTGTAGCCCCGCATAGATCAGGACGGCCGCGATCCGCGACACGATCTCGCCCATGCTGAGTTCCCTGAGCAGATTCACGTCCGGCGTCTCCGTAAGATTGAGCCTGCACATACCGCCCCATGCACCGGTATTGCAATGGACAGCGCATGCTCGCCCCGCCGTCAAATTTGTGCGAATAACAACCATACGTTCGGAAAGCGCCCGGAGGCGGCATGCGCGAAGGCGACATCATCAATGGTCTGGTCAAAGGCCTCTCTGTTATCGAGTGCTTTGACGAGGAACATGCCAGCCAGTCGATCACCGACGTTGCCAACCGCACCGGCCTCGAACGCGCCACTGCCCGCCGGTGCCTGCTGACCCTCACCCATCTCGGCTATGCCACCTATGATGGCAAGTTCTTCCGCCTCACCCCGCGCGTGCTCAATCTGGGCCATTCCTATCTTGCCGCCACGCCGCTGCCCCGGCTGATCCAGCCGTTCCTCGAAGAACTCTCCGCCCAGATCAACGAGAGCTCGTCGGCCGCCGTTCTCGACAATACCGAAATCCTCTACATTGCCCGCGCCTCCTATCGCCGCGTTATGTCGATCAATCTCGGCGCCGGCGCCCGCCTGCCCGCCTATTGCACCTCGATGGGCCGTATCCTGCTGGCCGCCATGCCACCCGCCGCCGCCCGCGACGTGCTCAACCGCTCCGAACTCGTCGCCTATACCAAAAAGACCAAGGCCGACCTCGAGACCATCACCACCGAACTCGCCGTCGTTGCGGCACAGGGTTTTGCCGTGATCGACGAGGAACTTGAACTCGGCCTCTGCTCCATCGCCGTGCCCCTGTTCAACGCGCAGGGCCACACCGTCGCCGCGCTCAATATCGGCGCGCAATCAGCCCGTGCCTCCACCTCGCACATGATCGCCAACTTCCTGCCCATGATGCGCAAGGTGCAGGCCGAGGTCCGCCCGCTGCTCCGTTAAACCTCTCCGGGGATGGTACAGCTGTCACAAACCCAGCCTAATCTGGGCTCCATAAACGCCCGGACGCCCCATGGTGAATTCCGCCCAGACTCGCTTTGAGATGTCACAAAGAACTGACACAGAAGCCGTCACATAGCGCGTTGTTCAAGATTTTCCCGTTCAATTTCATAGTCTTACGCTGTCATAAACGCGTCACGCAACGGCAATAAAACTGTCGCGTACCCCACATATGGTCTGCCACGTCAAAGGGCGGCACCGGGGATAAACTGCCGGATCGGCCAGCCAGGTTTGAACTGAATTCCGAAAGGGAAAATCCCATGAAGACCGCACTTTTCGCCAGTGCCGCTGTTATCGCGCTTGCCGGCTTCGGCACCACCGCTGCTTTTGCTCAGTCGCGTGACACCATCCAGATCGCCGGCTCGTCCACCGTTCTGCCATTCGCTTCGATCGTGGCTGAAGAATTCGGCGCTTCCTTCCCAGAGTTCAAGACGCCAGTCGTCGGCTCGGGCGGCACCGGCGGCGGTCTCAAGCAGTTCTGCGCTGGTGTTGGCGCCGAGACCATCGACATTGCCAACGCATCGCGCCCAATCAAGACGGCCGAGCGTGAAGCTTGCACCGCCGCTGGCGTCACCGACGTCCGCGAAATCCAGTTCGGCTACGATGGCATCGTCTTCGCATCGGCCGCGTCGGGCCCAGACTTCGCTCTGACCCCACTGCAGGTTTACAAGGCCATCGCTGCCAACGTCTACGTAGACGGCGCTCTCGTGCCAAACCCCTACAAAAAGTGGAACGAGGTCGACGCTTCGCTCCCAGACCAGACCATCGCTCTGGCCATCCCAGGCTCGAACCACGGCACCCGTGAAGTCTTCCAGGAGAAGGTCGTCACTGCAGGTTGTGAAGAAGCCGCTCTGCCAGCTGATCACCCAGAAGACGCTTGCACCGCGCTCCGTCAGGACGTCGTCATCGAAATCGCTGGCGACTACACCGAAACTCTCGCTCGCCTGACCTCGAACAAGGACACCGTTGGCGTGTTCGGTCTGTCCTTCTACGAGCAGAACAAGGACACCCTCAAGGTTGCCACCATCAACGGCGTCGTTCCTTCCAACGAGTCGGTTATCGCTGGTGAATACCCTGTGTCCCGCCCACTGTTCTTCTACGTCAAGGGCCAGCACATCGGCACCATTCCTGGCATCGAAGAATACGTTCAGTTCTTCCTGTCCGAAGGCATCGCCGGCAATGGCGGCACCCTCGAAGCCGCTGGCCTGATCCCACAGGCTCCAGAAAAGACTGCTGAAGTTCTCGCCGCTTTCGAAGCTGGTGCAGCTCAGTAAAGACCAAATGGGACCGCGCTTCGGCGCGGTCCTTCTCCTTTCCCCGGGGGCGAACGACACACGATGAATTCCTTCATTATTGCGGCACTGTTGCTTGGCCTTCTGGGTCTCGCCTATCAGACGGGCTGGTCCCGCAGCCGCAGCCTGGCGACCCCGAACGGGGTAAAGGTTCACTCCCGCCCGCAGTATCACGGCTCGCTGGTCGCGATCTGGACCATGATCCCCGCGCTCGTCATTCTGGCGCTCTGGGGTTATTTCGGTCCCGACCTCACCCGCTCCTTTGCCCTCTCGCAAATTCCGGCCGCCACCGTTCAGTCGCTCGACCAGATGGGGCTCAACAACGCCTTCCTGCGTCTGCAGTCGATTGCCTCGGGCTTCGGCGTCACAGGCGAACTGGCTCCCTACGAACAGGCAGCCGGTGAATCGCTCCGCTCCTTCCAGCTGATGACTTCGGTCGTCGTCGCTCTGGTCGCCATCGGCGCTGGCATTGCAGCACTGCTGTTTGCCCGCAGCCGCATCACCGCCCGCCTCCGCGCCCGCAACACCGTTGAGCGCGTCGTCAATCTGGCCCTGCTGGCCTGCTCGGCCGTCGCGATCCTGACCACTCTGGGCATCGTGGCGTCGCTCGTCACCGAAGCCTACCGGTTCTTTACCTTCATCAACCCGCTCGACTTCTTCTTCGGCACCGTCTGGAACCCGAAGTTCTCCTCGACCGTCGAGGGTGACTACGGCCAGTACGGCCTGCTGCCGCTGCTCTCGGGCACGCTGATGGTTGCCGCCATCGCCATGCTGGTTGCCGTGCCGGTCGGCCTAATGGCCGCCATCTATCTCAGCCAGTATGCACCGCGTCAGCTGCGCGCTGTTGCCAAGCCGATCATCGAAATCCTCGCCGGCATCCCCACCATCGTCTATGGCTTTTTCGCCCTGATCACGGTTGGTCCATTCCTGCGCGACACGGGTGCCGCCATCGGCCTCAACATCAGCGCCACCAGTGCGCTCACCGCCGGTATCGTCATGGGGATCATGATCATCCCCTTCATCTCCTCGCTGAGCGATGACATCCTCAACCAGGTGCCACGCACCCTGCGCGACGGTGCCTATGGCCTGGGCGCCACCCAGTCCGAAACCATCCGCAACGTGCTGCTGCCAGCCGCTCTGCCCGGCATCGTCGGCGCCTTCCTGCTGGCCGTCAGCCGCGCCATTGGCGAAACCATGATCGTGGTGCTCGCAGCCGGTAACAGCCCGGTTCTGCGCGGCACGCCACTTGAGCCGGTCTCGACCATTACCGTCTCGATCGTCAATCAGCTCACCGGCGATACTGATTTCGCCGGCCCCCAGTCCCTCGTCGGTTTTGCGCTTGGCCTCACCCTCTTCGTGATGACCCTGCTGCTCAACGTCGTCGCCCTCTACATCGTTCGCCGCTTCCGGGAGCAGTACGAATAATCATGACCGACACGCTCTCAACCACAGCCGCCGCATCCGCCGAACGCACCAAGCGCATCCGCGCCGGCCTCCGCAAGCGCCACCTCACCGAAGCCATTTTCAAGGGCTTCGGTCTGGGTGCCATCATCGTGGCCCTCGGCTTTGTGACGCTGCTGTTCACCGACGTTCTGAGCAAGGGCATCCCAGCCTTTACCCAGTCCAACCTCCATCTCAGCGTCACCTATGACCCAGCGGTCATCGGCGTTGATCCAGCGCCAGTACGCGCTGCCGGTCAGTCCGACGCCGACTTCCGCGCCGCCAATCTCAAGTGGCAGCGCGATGTTGCCCTGCTGAACTGGAACAAGGTCGTCGAAGCCTCGCTCCGCGCCGCTGCGCCTGCCGGTTACGACATCGACAGCCGCCAGATCCTGACGATTGCCGAAACCAATGCCCGCCACCAGATCCGCGACCTGTTCGTTGCCGATCCATCCCTGCTTGGCAAAACCATCGAAGTCGACGTGCTGGCCTCGGCCAATGCCGACAACTGGGTCAAGGGCAATATCGACCGCGATCTGGGCGATACCCAGCAGCAGCTCGCTCCTGCAGCTCGCGCCCTAATCGACACCTACGAAGCCAACGGCACCATCACCTCGGGCTTTGCCTGGTCGATCTTCACCAATGTCGATAGCCGTGCCGCCCCTGCCGCTGCCGGTCTCGCCGGTGCCTTCATGGGCTCGCTCTATATGATGCTGGTCGTGATCCTGCTGGCCGTGCCAATCGGCGTGGCATCCGCCATCTACCTCGAAGAGTTCGCCCCCAAGTCGCGCCTCACCGACCTGATCGAAGTCAACATCAACAACCTCGCCGCGGTGCCATCCATCGTGTTCGGTCTGCTCGGCGCGGCAGTGTTCATCAACTACCTCCATCTGCCCCTGTCGGCGCCGCTGGTCGGTGGTCTGGTCCTGACCCTCATGACACTGCCCACCATCATCATCGCAACCCGTGGCGCGCTGCAGGGCGTCTCCCCGGCTCTGCGCCAGGCCGCGCTCGGCATGGGTGCCTCCAAGACGCAGATGGTGTTCCACCATGTGCTGCCGGTGACCCTCCCCTCGATCCTGACCGCGACCATCATTGGCGTGGCGCAGGCAATGGGTGAAACCGCGCCGCTCCTGCTGATTGGCATGAACGCCTTCGTCGCCTCGGTCCCGGCAACCCCGCTCGATCAGGCAACCGCTCTTCCCGTCCAGATTTTCCTCTGGCAGGGCAACGAAAACCGCAACTTCTTTGAGGCTCGCACCTCGGCTGCAATCATCGTGCTGCTGGCCTTCATGATCGCCCTGAACGCCATCGCCATCTTCCTGCGGACGCGCCTCGAAAAGCGCGCATAGAAGGATCTCGCTAAAATGGATATGCTTGCCGGCAAGGTTAAGATGACCCAGCAAACCGTGAACACCGCCATGAATCCGACTGAAGCTCTCGAACGTACCATCCGCCTGACTGCCCGGGACGTCACCGTCCACTACGGCGCCAAGCAGGCCCTGCACGGCATTTCGATCGATATTCCCGATCGCGCCGTCACTTCCTTCATCGGACCTTCGGGCTGCGGCAAGTCCACCTTCCTGCGCTGCATCAATCGCATGAACGACACTATCGAAGGCGCCAAGGTCGGCGGCACGATCAAGCTTGATGGCGAAGACATCTATGATCCGAACCTGGACGTGGTCGAACTCCGCGCCCGTATCGGCATGGTGTTCCAGAAGCCAAATCCCTTCCCCAAGTCGATCTACGACAACGTCGCCTATGGCCCAAAAATCCATGGTCTGGCGCGTAACAAGACCGATCTGGACGAAATCGTCGTCTCCTCGCTCCGCAAGGCAGGCCTGTTCGAAGAGGTGAAGGATCGCCTCAACGAACCCGGCACCGGTCTCTCCGGTGGCCAGCAGCAGCGCCTGTGCATTGCCCGCGCCATCGCGGTCGGCCCTGAAGTCATCCTGATGGACGAGCCCTGCTCGGCTCTCGACCCGATTGCGACCGCAATCATCGAGGAGCTTATCGACGAGCTGCGCGAGAACTACACCATCGTCATCGTGACCCACTCGATGCAGCAGGCCGCGCGCGTTTCGCAGAAGACCGCATTCTTCCACCTGGGCAATCTGGTCGAGGAAGGTGTCACCGAAGACATCTTCACCAACCCGGTCAACAAGCAGACCCAGGACTACATCATGGGCCGCATCGGCTAAGGCCGAAGCGCTTACAGCAACACTGGTCGCCGGCCTGCGCCTCAACGGCGCGGCCAGGCACACCAAGAGGACCACGCAATGGCAAATATCGGCAAAGACCATATCGTCACCGCCTACAGCGATGAACTTGTCGCCCTCGCCCAGTCGATCGCCGAAATGGGCGGTCAGGTCGAAGTCGCCATCGAGAACGGCACCAAGGCCCTGCTCAAGCTCGACCGCGAGCTGGCAGACGTCACCATCATCGCCGACCAGCATATCGACGACATGCAGCGCAAGATCGACGACATGGCCGTTTCCATGATCGCCCGTCGCCAGCCAATGGCTTCGGACCTGCGCGCCATCATCACCTCGATCCACGTCGCGGCCGATCTCGAACGCGTTGGCGACATGGCCAAGCAGCTGGCCCGCCGCTCGCTCAAGCTCGAAGGCATGAGCCTGCAGCCAACCTTTTACAACGGCGTCAAGAACATGACGGCGCTGGTGCTCCGCCAGATCAAGGAGGCGCTCGACGCCTACTCGAACCGCGATGCAGCTGCCGCCATCGAAGTGTGTAACCGCGACGACGAAGTCGACGCCATGCACACCTCTCTGTTCCGCGAACTCCTCACCTACATGATGGAAGATCCGCGCAACATCACGCCCTGCACGCATCTGCTGTTTTGCGCCAAAAACCTTGAGCGCATCGGCGACCACGCGACCAACATCGCCGAACGCGCCTATTACCTCCAGACCGGCAAGCAGCTCACCAGCGACGTCCAGGACCTGCAGCGCACCCAGATCAAGGCCTGAGATACCAGTCCCTCGCCCCAGTAGACCTCATGGTGAGCTTGTCGAACCACGAGGTCGTCGCACACCAGCCTCCACTCGCTAGACCTCGTGGTTCGCCAAGCTCACCATGAGGTCTTGAAACTCCGGCGCCCAAACCAGGCAGCCCCAACGGGAGCCACCCCATGCCCGCCACTATCCTTGTGGTCGAAGACGAAGGCGATATCGCCATCCTGCTCCGCTACAACCTCGAAGCCGAGGGTTTCCGCGTCGTCACCGCTGAAACCGGCGACGAAGCCCAGCACGCCATTCAGGACAAGCTGCCCGACCTGATCCTGCTCGACTGGATGCTGCCTGAAATTTCCGGCATTGAGCTCTGCCGTCGCCTCCGCGCCCGCGAAGAAACCGCCCGCGTACCGATCATCATGCTGACCGCTCGCGGTGAGGAAGAAGAACGCGTGCGTGGCCTCGCCACCGGCGCCGACGACTATGTGGTCAAGCCCTTCTCGGTGCCTGAACTGGTCGCCCGCATCCACGCCTTGCTGCGCCGCGCCAATCCAAACCTCGTCACCGCCGCCCTCAAGGTCGGTGATCTCGAACTCGATCGCACCACCCACCGCGTTCGCCGCGCCGCCCGCGATGTCCATCTCGGCCCCACCGAATACCGCCTGCTCGAATATCTGATGCGCCACCCAGGCCGCGTCTATTCGCGCGAGCAGCTGCTCGATGGCGTCTGGGGCAATGACGTCTATGTCGATGAGCGCACCGTCGACGTGCATATCGGCCGCCTCCGCCGTGCCATCAATCGTGGCCGCGAAAGCGATCCGATCCGCACCGTCCGCGGCGCCGGCTACGCCTTCGACGAACGCTTCGCCCAACTGGCTTGAGCCCAAAACACGCCCCCCACAAAATCCCCGCGAAAGCGGGGATTTTCGTTTCTGGTCAGCGCCCTGCCCTCCATCGCCCAGCCAACGCCCCTCATGCTAGCATCGGGGTCTCCCCGTTCGAGTCGATCCATGCCCCCAGCCGTCCCCCACAAAAATAACCCGCTCTATCTGCTCGCGGCCTTCGCCAGCGGCGGCCTTCTGACCCTGATGGTTCTGTTCAATGGCGAAGCCGGCAAGCATGGCGGCGCCCTGTTTTCGTCCTGGCTCGCCCATGGCACCGGCACCGTGGCGGCACTGATCTTTCTTGCCATCCTCTGGCCGCGCCGCACGCCGCAAACAACGGAACGCTCCAAAGCGCCTCTGTGGGCTTATCTCGGCGGCGCATCGGGCGCCCTCACCGTCATCCTGACCTCCACAACCGTCAACACACCACTCGCCCTCGCCGGAACGCTGGCGCTGGGTCTTGCCGGGCAAGTCGTCTTCGGCCTCGCCGCCGATCAATGGGGCTTTTTCGGCCTGCCCAAACGCCGCCTTGGCCTCCGCCAGCTCGCTGCCGTCGTGCTGATCGCCTCGGGTAGCCTGCTGATCATCCTCTTTGGCCTGGGTGGCGCGGCATGACCATTTTTATCCTCTATGCCGTTCTCGCCGGTATTCTGGTCGGCCTCAGCCGTCAGCTCAATGGTCGGCTTGCCCTCTCCACCAGCCCGCTTGTTGCGTCCTTGTGGAACCACATCGTCGGCTTCGCGCTGCTCACGGTGATCGGTCTGGTCGTGGGTGGGCTCATCACCCCCGGCGCCGCCGAAACGCCGTGGTGGGCCTTTCTCGGAGGCCCGGTCGGCGTGATCTTTGTTGCCTCGGGCTCATGGCTCATCGCCCGCATCGGCGCCGTCAACACGGCCCTGATGGTCATCGGCGGCCAGATGGTCTCCGGCGTTGTTCTCGATATCGTCCGCAGTGCCCCGCTAACCCTTTGGGCCAGCGCACTTGGTGTCGCGCTGATTGTCACCGGAGTGTTCCTGACACAGCGTCGGGGGTAACAATGTGTTAACGAAAACGGGGCCCGAAGGCCCCGTTTGTTACACTGTGATAACGCGCTGCTTAGCCAGCTGCGGTGTAAGCCGTCTTCACCACGGTGAAGAACTCGGCTGCATACTTGCCCTGCTCGCGTGGGCCATAGCTCGACCCCTTGCGACCACCAAACGGCACGTGGAAATCCACACCGGCGGTCGGCACGTTGACCATCACCATGCCAGCCTCGGCATTGCGCTTGAAGTGCGTCGCATACTTGAGCGAGGTGGTGACGATACCGGCCGACAGACCAAATTCGGTGTCGTTCGACATGGCCAGCGCTTCTTCGTAATCCTTGACGCGAATGACCGATGCCACCGGCCCGAAGATCTCTTCGCGGCTGATGCGCATGTCGTTGGTCGCTTCGGTAAACAGTGTTGGCTGCAGGAAATACCCTTCAGTCGCGGCCTTCACCAGCTCGCCACCGGCAACCAGCTTTGCGCCTTCGGCCTTACCGATAGCGATATAGTCGGTGTCCTGCTTGAGCTGGCTTGGATCGACCACGGGGCCGATCTCAGTGTTCTTGTCCAGCGCGTCGCCAACCCGCAGGTTGCGCGTCCGCTCAGCCAGCGCTTCGACAAACTTGTCGTGGATGCCAGCCGTCACGATCACGCGCGACGAAGCAGTGCAACGCTGGCCGGTCGAGAAGAATGCCGACTGCGCCACGCTCTCGACAGCAACCTTGAGGTCGGCGTCATCGAGCACGATGGTCGGGTTCTTGCCGCCCATTTCCAGCTGGAACTTGCGGTTGTGTTCAATCGAAGCGGCCGCAACACGCTTGCCCGTACCCACCGAACCGGTGAAGCTGATGGCGGTCACGTCCTTGCTGTCGAGCATGGTCTGGCCAACGACCGAACCCTTGCCCATCACCAGGTTCAGCACGCCCTTTGGCAGGCCGTTGCGCACAAGAATGTCAACGATCGCCCAGGTCGAACCCGGTACCAGATCAGCTGGCTTGATCACCACGGTATTGCCGTAGGCGAGCGCCGGAGCGATCTTCCAGGTCGGGATCGCGATCGGGAAGTTCCATGGCGTAATGATGCCGATGACGCCGATTGGCTCGCGGGTAATCTCAACGCCAACACCGGGACGAACCGACGGCAGAACTTCGCCCGCAAGGCGCAGCACTTCGCCAGCAAAGAAGTCGAAAATCTGCGCCGCGCGGGTCACTTCGCCGATGCCCTCTGGCAGCGTCTTGCCCTCTTCGCGGCTCAGCAACTCGCCAAGCTCAGCCTTGCGCGCCAGGATTTCCTGCGACGTCTTGGAGAGGATGGCATGACGCTCAAGAATGCCGGAGCGTGACCACGCTGGGAACGCAGCCTTGGCAGCAGCAATAGCCTGCTTGGTTTCTTCAGCCGTCGCGCGGGCATAAAGTCCCACAACTTCAGCCGTATTGGATGGGTTGATGTTCTCAGCGCCGTCCGAGCCCACCCATTCCCCATCGATGAGGTTCTTATGCAGTTCAGCCATTTGGGATGCCTTTCGGAGCAATAATCTAAAGAAGTTCGGCCTTGGCCAGGTCACGCAGCAGGTGGCTGGAGCCATAGGTCCAGGGTGGACATTTGGTGGATAGGTTCACGGTGTTAGATAGTGTGCCCAGCTCAGATGTCGATATCGAGACCACATCACCCAGCTTGTGCGTAAAGCCCTTGCCCACGCCATCACGATCCTTCACCGGTGCAAACATGGTGCCGAGATAAAGTACCAGACCATCGGGGTATTGGTGATGCCCTCCAATAGTCGCAGCCACCAGCGATTCCGGCGTGCGCGAAATCTGGTTCATCGAGGAATGACCGTCGAGTACGAAACCATCCTCGCCCGCAACGCGCAACGAAATCTCGGAATTCTTGACCGTTTCAAGCGTGAATTCACCATCGAACAACCGCACGAATGGACCAAGCGATGCCGAGGCATTGTTGTCCTTGGCCTTGCCCAGCAGCAGGGCCGAACGGCCTTCAACGTCGCGCAGGTTGACGTCATTGCCCAGCGTCGCGCCGATGATCTCGCCCTTGCTGGTCACCAGCAGCGCCACTTCCGGCTCGGGATTGTTCCAGCTCGAAATCGGATGCAGGCCAACTTCGGCGCCATAGCCCACCGAGCTCATCGGCTGACCTTTGGTGAAAATCTCTGCGTCCGGCCCGATCCCCACTTCGAGATACTGGCTCCACACATTCTTTGCGATCAGCGCTGCCTTGACCTTCATCGCCGTCTCGGAGCCAGGAACCAGTTCGCTGAGATCGGTGCCGATCAGACCCAAAATCTCGCCGCGCAGCGCGTCCGCACGAGACTTATCCCCGCGGGCCTGTTCTTCGATTACTCTCTCAAGCAGCGAAACGACGAAAGTGACGCCCGACGCCTTGATTGCCTGTAGGTCGATTGGCGACAAAAGCGTCGCGATAGTCGCGTCCGGAGTGGTCGACGCCGAGTTGGCCAGCACGGCATCGGCATTGCCCACCACCGAGCCCGCAGCATTGCGCACGTAGTCAGCCGCATTGCCGTTTTCGGCGATGTCGCGGACAGTTGCAAACCCCTTGGCGGTGATGTCGACCAGGTTCCCGTCGCGCACAGTCACCACGCGCGGATGCGCATGGCCCGGCACAAGAGCCCGACCAACCAATACGCCTTCGGGATAATGCCTGCTGTCCATGTCCGTCCCCTAAAATGTTAGTTGTGAGTACTCCACCGATTGTGTTCGGCGCAACCCTCCAAAAGTCACACTTTTAAAGATGAATGGATGTTCACAGCTCGTTCAAGTTCCATTCATCTGCGCCGTAATACTGACGCAATGGATGGGGAGTAGTCCCCTCTACAACTTATGGAGTGTTTCCCATGCGTCGCCTCGCTTTTGTCGTTCCTTTCGCTCTCCTCGCTGGCCTGTCTCTGCCTGCTCTTGCTGGCAGCATCACCATCGAAGGTCGCGGCGAAGTCACGGCATCCCCTGACATGGCGCAGATCAATTCTGGTGTTTCGACCCAGGGCGCAACGGCGCGCGAAGCGCTTGACGGCAACACCGCTGCAATGGCCGAGCTCATCGCCGACCTCAAGGCAGCCGGCATCGAAGCCCGCGATATCCAGACCTCGAACTTCTCGGTCAATCCAAACTACGTCTATTCCGACGAGCGTGACGAAAACGGTTACAGCCTCCCACCCCGCATCCAGGGCTACCAGGTCAGCAACACCGTCACCGTCATCGTCCGTGACATCAAGAACCTCGGCACCATCCTCGACAAGTCGGTGACTGTCGGCGCCAACACCATCAATGGCGTCACCTTCTCGGTTGCCGATCCGTCCCAGCTTTACAACGACGCGCGCAAGGCCGCTTTCGCCGACGCACGCTCCAAGGCTGAGCTCTATGCAACAGCTGCCGGTGGAAAGCTTGACGAAATCGAGTCGATTTCTGAAGGCCAGACCTTTAATGGTCCCGCTCCAACCGCCATGTATGCGCGAGCAGACACCGCGATGAGCGCTGCAGTTCCAGTTGAAGCCGGCGAACTCACCTTCGCGATCAACGTGACTGTCAGCTGGGAACTCGATACCGCGAGCAAATAATCCCCATCCCCTTTCGGGGGCTTGGGCGGTGGAGACGGTCCTCCGTAGTCAATCCGTCTCCACCAACCTTATTGACGAAAACCCCCGCGCAAGCGGGGATTTTTGTTTGTCGGCAGCTTAGCCGCTGATCACGTTCCACAGCATGTTGAGCCCGACCACGACGAGGAACGCCGCAAACACATATTTGAGCGTCTTCTGGTCCAACCGATGCGCCAGCGCAGCGCCCACCGGCGCAAACACCGCCGCCAGCACCGCCACCAGCACGAGCGCGACAAGGTTGATGTAACCGAGGCTGAGCGGCGGCAAGCCGGCAGAACCCCAGCCAGAAATGATAAAGCCCAGTGTTCCCGAAACCGCGATGGCGACACCGATTGCCGCCGACGTTCCGACCGCCGCGTGCATCGTCGCCCCGAACGCCACCAGCGTCGGCACGGTCAGAGACCCACCGCCAATCCCCATCAGCGACGACAGATAGCCGACGATGAACGCCGAAATCCGGTGCGTCAGCGACGATCCCTTGAGGTGCCCCATCAACTTGGTCTGGAAGGCAAAGATGATATTGGCCGCAATGACAAAGGCCATCACCGCAAAGACAATGCGCAGCACGTCGCCCGAGAACATGCCGGCCATTAAGCCACCGATGAACGTTCCGGCCACGATGAACGGCGTCCAAAGTTTCAGTACATTGAGATCAAGCGCCCCGCGCTTGTAATGCGCCCGCGCGCTCATGATGCCGGTGGGGATGATGATCGCCAGCGACGTGCCGACGGCCACATGCTGCACCACGTCGGAATCATAGCCCAAAAACAGCAGCGCCGTGCTGAGCGCCGGCACGATGATCGCCCCGCCACCGATCCCCAGCAAGCCGGCCGCAATCCCCGACACAACGCCAGTCACCATCAGGCCTACGACAAACGGCCAGTAGCCGATCAGCGTCGTCCAATCCATCAACGATCTCCAATAAGATGCAGCACCACTTCCCGGCGATGTGGCCGGTGGCGGTGCTCGAAAAGATAAATACCCTGCCAGGTGCCAAACACCGGAACGCCATCTACTACCGGTATGCCGATGGAGGTTTGCGTCAGGGCAGCCTTGATATGGGCCGGCATATCGTCTGGTCCTTCCACCGTATGCTCCAGCCAATCGAGCCCCTCAGGCACGAGGCGCCTGAAAAAGCCACTGAGATCGCTCTGCACATCCGCGTCCGCGTTTTCCTGGATCAGCAGCGAGCACGAGGTGTGCCGCACATAGACCGTCAGCAATCCGGTGCCGATCCCGGTGCCATCAACAAACGTGCGCGCCGCCCGGGTAAACTCGTAAAAGCCCTGCCCCTGCGTTGCAATTATCAGCTTGTCGACAGCCTGTTCCATGCTTTGGCCGTACCATGATCGGCCTGCCTCAGCCAGCGCACCACGGGCCGGAACCGTCCAGTTCGCCGCAATGGCGCCATGTTCAACAGCACACAAGGTCAATGCTCGCGCCGGGAACCATCGCAAGGTCCAGACGTTCGGGCATTGCGGGGAGTAGCATCGCATCGGCGACCCAGGTTTTATTCAGTTTGTGTTCAGACTGAATCAGTGATGCTCGGCTTAAGTGTCAAACGACATAAAAGGAAGAAACAATGCGCCTTAGAAACTGGCTCCTCACCGGATCGAGCCTGACCTTGCTGACAATGGCTCCCTTCGGAGCTTTTGCGCAGGACGCATCGCCGCCTGTCGAATTGCCACAAGCTTGCATCGACGGCGGCTTCACCAATTTCGAAGATTGCATAGCCGCACAGTCGGCTGATCCAAACGCTGCTGCCAATGACGCCAAGGCAGCTGCTGAAGCGCAGGCGGCCGCTCAGGCAGAAGCTGATGCACAGGCCGCCCAAGCTGCCGCTGCTGCCCAGGCAGAAGCCGACGCACAGGCCGCTCAGGCCGCTGCTGCTGCCCAGGCTGAAGCTGACGCACAGGCCGCTCAGGCTGCCGCTGCTGCTCAGGCAGAAGCTGACGCGCAAGCCGCTCAGGCCGCCGCTGCTGCCCAGGCAGAAGCCGATGCACAGGCCGCTCAGGCTGCCGCTGCTGCTCAGGCAGAAGCCGATGCACAGGCCGCTCAGGCCGCCGCTGCTGCCCAGGCAGAAGCTGACGCGCAAGCCGCTCAGGCCGCTGCCGCATCACAGGCAGAAGCCGACGTTCAGGCAGCACAGGCTGCCGCTGACGCTCAGGCTGCGGCCGACGCCAAGGCCGCCGCAGATGCACAGGCTCAGGCTGCAACCGACGCGCAGGCTGCCCAGGCCGCTGCCGATGCGCAAGCCGCTGCTGCAGCACAGGCCGCTCAGGCGGAAGCTGATGCTCAGGCTGCTGCCAATGCACAGGCTGCCGCTGACGCCGAAGCTCAGGCGGCGGCCGCCGCTGCAGCTGCCGCGGTTGCTGCAACCGCCGCTCAGCCACCAGCAGCAACCGCTGTTGATATCTCCGCCCAGCTTCAGGCTCAGGTCGACATCTATAACGGCGCTGTCGCTGACATGATGTCGGGCGGCGACGTCGCGGCCGCTCAGGCCCAGATTGCTAATGCTCAGTCCACCATTGCCGGTCTGTGCTCCACCGCAGGCTTCACTGACATTAATGCCTGCTTGTCCCAGTACGGCCTGACCTTACCGGCCGTACCAAACCTGCCAGCCGCTCAGGTGCCAGTCGTTCAGCCAACTCCGCAGCCGCTCCCAACCGAGCAGCAGCCAGTGGTCGATCCTGCAACGCTGCCAGTCGAACAGACTGAAGTCATCGAAAACCTGCCAGCCGGCATCACGCAGGAGCAGATCGCTCCCGTGCTCGATAGCGCCAAGGACTTCGACGCCAATCCAGCTGCAGCTGCGGTCATCGAAGGCATCGTATCGGATGAACCCATCAAGGCCGCACCGGTCAGCGACGAAGCTGCCCAGTCCGACGCCATGCGCGCCTTCGCGGCCGAGGTTCAGCCCGCTATCGCTGAGCAGGGTACGGTCGTAGAGGCCACCCAGAACAATACGGTCAATCAGACCGTGGTGAACAACTACATCACCAATATCACCAACATCAACAACACGACGAACAATACCAACGTCACGAACAATACGACCAACAACACCCAGAACAACACCGTCAACAACATTGGCCAGCAGAACAACGTCCAGCAGAACAATGTGACGGTTGTCGAGCAGGCTGTTGTCCAGCCGGTCAGCCAGGGCGATTTCATCACCCAGGTCATTCTGCAGGTTGGCACCCAGCTGATCGTGAACTCGATCGGCCAGGACACCGATCGTTTCTATAATCCGCAGCAGGACGAGATCTATTACGAGAACCTGGCCGACGGTCGTACGCGTGAAACCATCACTCGTCCGGATGGCAGCCAGATCGTCACCGTGCGCAACCGCAATGGCGACATCCTCCGCCGCTCGCGCATCGAGCCAGATGGCCGTGAATACGTGCTGGCCTACTTCGACGACCGCTATGACACCCAGCTCGTTGCATGGCGTGACCCGGCGCTCGACTTGCCTCCGCTGCGCCTGAACATCCCAGTGCAGGATTACGTGCTGGACGCTCGTTACGCCAACCAGACACAGGTCCAGACCTTTTTCGCCCAGCCACCGGTCGAACAGGTTGCCCGTCTCTACTCGATCGACGAAGTGAAGCGTTCGGCTCGCGTGCGTGACAGCGTGCGTAAGCTCGAAGTCGGCGGCCTGACCTTCGACAGCGGCGCGGCCACCATTGGTCGTGACCAGGTCGGAGCCCTCTCGGGTGTTGCCAACGCCATGTTGGCTCTGCTGGCCACCAACCCGCGTGAAACCTTCCTCATCGAAGGCCACACCGACGCTGTTGGCTCCGATATCGCCAACCTCCGCCTGTCGGATCTGCGCGCCGCAACCGTTGCTCGCATCCTGACCGACTTCTATGGCGTGCCACCAGAAAACCTGGCCACCCAGGGCTATGGCGAGCGCTACCTCAAGATCCGCACCGAGGCTGCGGAGCGCGAGAACCGTCGCGTCACGATCCGCCGCATCACGCCGCTGATCACAGTCGCCAACGGCTAATCGCCGATCCAGAACAGGAAAGGCCGGGCCCAGCGCCCGGCCTTTTGTTTTGTCGCACCAGCCCCGCGCGCAAGCCATCTTGCCAGATGCATGGAACTTGCTATCCGTGCTGCTCTAAATCCCTGGAGCACGCCATGAAGCGGCTGGAAATCTTCGTCGAAAAAATCATCCTGGCGTCGCGCTGGCTGCTGGTCGCCTTCTATATCGGCCTCGGCATTGCCCTGGCGCTCTACGCCATCACCTTCGGCATCAAGCTGTTCGACTTTGGCTCCCACCTGTTCGATCTCGACGAGACCGAAACCATCCTCAAGATCCTTGCCCTAATCGACGCCGCGCTGATTGCCAGCCTTGTCGTCATGGTCATCATCTCCGGCTACGAAAACTTCGTGTCGCGCTTTGACAATGATGACGATGTGCACTGGCTCGGGCAGATCGACGCCGGCTCGCTCAAGATCAAGGTCGCCTCGACCATCGTTGCGATCTCCTCGATCCACCTGCTGCAGATTTTCCTCAACGTGCCGAAATACACCGACAACCAGATCATGTGGTACACTCTGCTCCACCTGACCTTCATCCTGTCGGCGCTGTTCTTGGCCCTGATCGACAAAATTTCGAAAAAACCGGGTAAGGAAAAGAGCCCCGATCTCTAGATGTGATCGAAACCGCCGAAATTTGAGGCTTCGGCGGGGCTTCCAAGCGCCTGAAACAGCACAATAAGAAACTCTGCCGATTTTTCGCGCATAGCGTGATCACGCCTTTGGGAACGAAATCAAAAAGCCCGCGTTTCTTAGCCATACGGTGAAACAAAGGAGCGAAATCATGGCTACCCCAGAACGCGATACCGTTTATACGAACGATGCCAACCGCACTGTGTACACGCGCGAAAGCAGCGGCACGGGCTGGTTCGTCGGTATCATTGTTGCCCTGGCCCTGCTGGCCATCGGCTATCTTGTATTCTCTGCAAACTCGGGCCCGACGACACCTGCTGTCAGCACTGGCGCCCCAGCGATTGAAGCCCCGGCTGCGCCAATGGCGACCCCGGCTCCAATGACTGAAGCTCCGGCAGCGCCTGCAATGGACGCAGCCCCACTGACTGAAGCCCCTGCGGTTGTGGCTCCAACTACTGAAGCTCCAGCAGCAACGCCAGCTCCCGTGACCCCAGCAGCACCTGCTGCTCAGTAAATAATCTTCCCATCCATCAGTCCTCCCTCTGATGGCATAAAGGCCCCGGCTCGCCCCAGCCGGGGCCTTTACCTATGGTGGCCGCCTTGCGTTGGCCCAATTCGTTCCCCATCTCCGCTGACGACCATAGAGGGAACCCAATGTTCAATATCGACCAGATCGTCAAAGCCCTACAGAACGACCCCAATACCAAACGCACCGCCATCACCGGCGCTGCAGGCCTTGCCGCTGGCATGCTGCTGAGCGGCGGCGGATTGGGCAAGCTTGCCGGCAATGCGGTCAAGATTGGTGCCGTGGCTGCCGTCGGTGGCCTCGCCTACAATGCCTGGCAGAATTATCAGAACAACCAGTCCGGCGCCGCACCACAGGCTCCCGCGCAGGACGCGTTCATCCCAGCGGCCAGCGACAGTCACGCCCAGGAAGAACTCGGCAAGACTTTGGTACGCGCCATGATCGCCGCCGCCAAGGCCGATGGCCGCATCGACGCCGACGAAAAGGAAGCCATCTTCGGCAAGCTCGAAACCATGCAGCTTTCCTCCGAAGAAAAGGCTTGGGTGTTTGACGAGCTGTCCTCGCCGCTCGACATCAATGCCGTTGTCGCCCGCGCCGATACCTCCGCGCACGCCGCCGAGATCTACGCCGCCTCACTCGTCGCCATCACTGCTGACACGGCGTCGGAACGCGCTTACCTCGATGCCCTAGCCAGCAAGCTCAAACTCGCCCCCGAGCTGGTCACCGAAATTCATAAGTCAGCGGGTGAGAAGGCTCCTGAGCCAGCCGCTGCGCCCGCCTCCCCCTATGCGTACACGCCGTCGGGCAGCAACGTCTGACACGACCACGCTTCCGCGCGCCGGCCTCTGGCGCGCGGTTACACTCATGTGCGTTCTTGATCCAATCTGCCCGGCAAGCCATCTGTGATCCAAACAGGAGCTATCCAGATGGAACTTGGCCTCTATTCTTTCGCTGAAAATACCCCCGACCCGCTCAATGGCGACCGCCTGCAGAGCCCGGCTGATCGCCTAAAGGACCTGCTCGAGGAAATCGAACTGGCCGACCAGCTCGGCCTGTCATTTTATGGCCTCGGCGAGCATCACCGGCCCGACTACACCGCCTCGGCGCCTGTAACCATTCTGGCTGCCGCCGCCGCGCGCACCAAGAATATCCGGCTGTCCACGGCCGTGACGGTCTTAAGCTCGGAAGACCCGATCCGCACCTACCAGCAATTCGCGACGCTCGACCTGCTGAGCAATGGCCGCGCCGAAATCATGGCCGGTCGCGGCTCCTTCATCGAAAGCTTCCCGCTGTTTGGGCTCGACCTCAACGATTACGACGCGCTGTTCGAGGAAAAGCTCGAAATGCTGCTCAAGATCCGCGAGGGCGGCAAGGTCACCTGGCCCGGCAGCACGCACACCAAGCCAATCCCTGGCATCGAGATTTTACCAAAGCCGATCCAGGATCCGCTACCGCTGTGGATTGCTGTCGGTGGCACGCCAAACTCGGTCGCCCGCGCCGCCTATTACGGCCTGCCGCTGATGATCGCCATCATCGGTGGTCAGCCCCAGCAGTTCGCGCCACTGGTCGAGTTCTATCGCGAAACCGCCACCAAGGTCGGCCGCGATCCCGCCAAGCTGCCCGTCGGCATTTCCTCGCACGGCTTTATTGCCGCCGACAGCCAGGACGCCCGCGACATCGCCTTCCCGGCCCACAGCGCCGCCATGAGCCGCATCGGCAAGGAACGCGGCTGGTCACCCACCACGCGCGCCCAGTTCGACGCCGGAGCAACGCCAAACGGCGCCTACTTCATGGGTTCGCCGCAAGAGATCATCGACAAGATCCTGATGCAGCATGAATGGTTCAAGCATGACCGCTTCGGCCTGCAATTAAGCGTCGGCACACTGCCGCACGACAAGGTCATGAAGGCCATCGAGCTCTACGGCACAGTGGTCAAACCGGCCGTCGATAAGGCCTTGGCCGGACAGTAAGACAACAAAAAGGGCCCTCGCGGGCCCTTTTCATTTAGAAGTGCATCTACACATTATCTTTTTTCTGGCAAAGCGAAAGCCTCAATCGAATCCGACTTTGGCCTAAGCGCCCGGAGCATTACTTGCCGGAACGGCGGATGGTCTTGATCTGCAGCGGAGGCAGACCGGACTTTTCGGAGATGGCGCGGTCCTGCTCCATGATGGCAGAGCGAGCGGGCTCGTCACCGTCGAGGCCACCCAGCAGGTTGGCGTCGACCTTGCGGTTGGAGCGCTGGCTGCCGTCTTCATAGACGATGTCGAACATCACGAATTCATTGCGGGCGGTTGGCTTTTTGGCCATGTTTCTTACTCCTGTGCGACAAGCCAGCCCCGCAGACCTCTGGTCCGCAGGCGCTGGCTTTGCCAAAATACGTTTAGCGGCGACTAGCGGAAGATCGCTTCGCCCTGCTCGTCGATGATTTGCCGGCCCTTGCTCAGTGCCAGGGCGGTCAGGTCGTCGCGTGAGGTCATGCGGTCGGCGCGGACGAAGCGATAGGTCTTGAGGTCGCCAGCGACATCCTTTTCGATGATTCCGGCAAGCTGCAATTCGCTGCCCGCCTTCATCTCGATGGCCTTGATCAGAAAGCCCTTATAGCCCTCTTCGCCCAGCACCTTGTCGCCAACGGGCTCATTGCTCGACGAACCACCACCGAACAGGTTCTTCCAAAACGACATGGTTCGTCTCCTCTTTGCTTGCGGTCAGCGCCTCTTGCGCACCGGCAGCGGCAATATCAGTTCGCCGCGTTTTTCCATTTCCTCGCGCAGCCAACCCGGCGAGAGATCGAAGTGGTTTGGCCAGGTCGGCACGCCGTTGGCCAATTCGACCGTGCCAAAGAAACGCCGGTCTCGCAACGGCTCGGTACCCTCGCCACGTTCCCCTATCATCGGCGCCGCATTGAAGGTGCCGGACGATCCATCGGAGAATGTCACCGCCAGCTTGAACGGGACGATGGCCCTTATGGTGGTGACTTTCAGCCGTTCCATTCGCTAGACCTCATGGTGAGCCGCCACGAGGTCGTGGCACTGTGGCCGGCCCTACCCCTCGACATGCGCGGGATAGGGCCTACCAACATTTAGTTGTCGAGGAAGCTCCGCAGCTTGCGGCTCCTGCTTGGATGCTTGAGCTTGCGTAGTGCCTTGGCCTCGATCTGACGGATACGCTCGCGCGTCACCGAGAACTGCTGGCCGACTTCTTCCAGCGTATGATCGGTGTTCATGCCGATGCCGAAACGCATGCGCAGCACGCGTTCTTCGCGCGGGGTGAGCGAGGCCAGCACACGGGTCGTGGTTTCGCGCAGATTGCTCTGGATAGCCGCATCGATCGGCTGGATCGCGTTCACGTCCTGGATGAAGTCGCCCAGGTTGGAATCTTCCTCGTCGCCGATCGGCGTTTCGAGCGAGATCGGCTCCTTGGCGATCTTGAGCACCTTGCGGACCTTGTCCAAAGGCATTTGCAGCTTTTCGGACAGTTCTTCCGGCGTCGGCTCGCGACCGATTTCGTGCAGCATCTGGCGCGACGTGCGGACGATCTTGTTGATCGTTTCGATCATATGCACCGGAATACGGATGGTGCGGGCCTGATCGGCGATCGAACGGGTGATCGCCTGACGAATCCACCAGGTGGCATAGGTCGAGAACTTGTAGCCGCGACGATATTCAAACTTATCGACGGCCTTCATCAAGCCGATATTGCCTTCCTGGATCAGATCGAGGAACTGCAGGCCGCGATTGGTGTACTTCTTGGCGATCGAGATCACGAGGCGAAGGTTGGCTTCCACCATTTCCTTCTTGGCGATGGCCGCTTCGCGCTCACCCTTTTGCACCTTATGCACGATCCGGCGATATTCACCGATATGCAAGCCTGCTTCGGTCGCCAGGGTTGCGACATCGCCGCGAATTTCACGCACGGTGTCGACTTCGCGCTTGGCGAACTCGGACCAGCCCTTGCCTTCGAACGAACCAAAGTCCGCTTCCCAGGCAGGGTTCACTTCCTGGCCGTAATAGCTTTCGAGGAACTTCTCGCGCTTTACGCCATAGCTTTCGGCCAGCCGCAGCAGGCGACCCTCGAGTTTCACCAGGCGCTTGTTGATGTCGTAAAGCTGCTCGACCAGATTTTCGATACGCCCGTTGTTGAGTGAGAGCGACTTGACGTCGGCAATCACTTCAACGCGGAAACTTTCAATCTTCCTGCGATCGGCATCGCTGACGGCGGCGCCGAGGTCTTCGGCGTTACGATCCTGAATTTCGCGCATCTTGCCATAGGCTTCGGCGATGCGGTCAAAGGTTTCAACGACCTGTGGCTTCAGTTCCGCTTCCATCGCCGATAGCGACAGGGCGTTTTCGTACTCGTCGTCGTCCTCATCGGGCGCCGGGTCCTGCGGAGCCTGTGGCTCCTCGGGTACGTAGTCGTCGTCTTCGCCGCCCGATGCCCGCTTTGCCGGTGCAGCCTTTGGCTTTTCGGACGGGGCTTCAGCCTTAGGCGCCTGATAGGCCTGCGACATGTCCGGCGCTGCCTGCTTGGCATCGGGGCCAGCATAGGTCGCTTCCAGATCGATAATGTCGCGCAGCAGAATTTCACCCTGCGCGAGCTGGTCGCGCCAGATGATGATGGCCTGGAACGTCAATGGCGATTCGCACAGGCCCTCGATCATGGTCTCGCGACCAGCCTCGATACGCTTGGCGATGGCGATTTCGCCCTCGCGGCTGAGTAGCTCGACCGAGCCCATTTCGCGCAGGTACATGCGCACCGGATCGTCGGTACGGTCTGAACCGGCCTTGGTATTGGAGGTGGTCGATACAGCCGTGCTCGAGGAGGAAGTGGCTACTTCCTGGCCCTGATCTTCTTCGTCTTTCTCGACTTCGGTCTCTTCGACCTCGTCTTCGTCGACGACATTGATGCCCATGTCCGAGAACATGGACATGAAATCTTCGATCTGCTCGGACGAAACTTCGTCCGACGGCATAACCGCATTCAGCTCTTCATAGGTGACATAGCCGCGCTTCTTGGCGACTTTGATGAGCTTTTTTACGGCGGCATCGTTGATATCGAGAAGCGGGCTATCGTTCGTCGCCTCGGGGGCGCCGGCTTCCGGCTTCTCGTTATCCTTGGTATTGGTCTTTGCAGCTGCCTTGGTGGCCATCTGGTACTCCGTCGGTTCCCGTGCGCCCGGGCCCGAATAAGGCTTTAAGTGGTGACACCTCAAAGCAAGGTAAAGGAACGGTAACTCAGGTGTTAACGCCTGAAGCTGCTATCGGTTCGTCGGCTGGAAAGTTTCGCATATCGTCATACGCAAAATCGCGCGTACGCACAGACCTTAGGGAAAAATCCCTAAAAACTGCGAGTCGCGCGTCCAGATAACGAACCAAATCCTTCGATCAATGCCTCGGTGCCATCGACAGTGGTAATCTGGTTCTTGATGTCCCGCAGCCTTTCAAAGGTTTCTTCGCTCGGGTCTTCGCCCAGCGCCGCTTCGGCTGCCTTGAGTTCCTTATTTAGCTGAACTTTCTTGTTATGCAAGGCCAGCGCGTGACTCAATCCGGTCTCGGCATCAACAAGGGCGATCTCGGCGCCGATCTGCCAGACGCCCTGACGGTTGAGCAAATCACTCATCCGCTCCAGCGCAGGCCCGTGTCCGCGGATGCCCAGAGCCGATTTGAGGTCATTGGCAGAGATGTCGTGATGGCGCACGACAAGGCTCAAAATTTCGCTCATCACTTTTTGCGCCGCTGGCGTTTCAAAGTCCAGAGCGGCCAACAACTCGAACTTGTCGTCAACCAGCGCCGGGTGATTCACCAAGCTGGTGATGATCGTCGCCTCACGCGGGGTAGCGTCCGCCATCGTGCCCGGCTTCAACAGCCGCGAATTGCGCAACGTGTCGGAAACGACGAGACGTGGAGTGCCCCGAGAGGGATAGCCATAGGCCCCGCTCTGGCCATAGCGCGGCTGTCCGCCGCGTGGCTCGAAGCGATTCTGTCGCACGGGCGCAAGGAATGCCCGCAGCTTTTCGTCGAACGCCTGCGAATAGTGGAATCGCACCGAGCTATCCTGGATCGAATTGGCCCGCTCGCGGAGCCGCGCCTGCAAAGCCGCACGCGCTTCCGGCGTTTCCGGCACCAATCCGCCGGTTTCCATGCTCCAGATCACATCCGACAAACTGCGCGCCCGGTCGATGACATCGGCAAAGGCGCCCCTGCCCTGCGCCTTGATCAGATCGTCAGGGTCCTGCCCCTCGGGCAGGGTCGCGATCCGCACCGTAAAGCCGGGCTTGAGGTGCGGCATTACGATGTCCGCTGTCCGCTCAGCCGCCTTGATCCCGGCCTTGTCGCCGTCAAAGCATAGCACCGGGTCCGGCGACATGCGCCACAGCAGCTGCAGATGTTCCTCGGTCAGTGCCGTGCCCAGCGGCGCAACCGTACCCTCAAAGCCAGCGCTGACCGCAGCGATCACGTCGAGATAGCCTTCCACCACGACGACAGTGCTGCCATCGCGCGCAGCCTGCCGGGCGGTCTGGCCATTATAGAGCGTCTGCCGTTTGTGAAAGAGTTCAGTCTCGGGCGAGTTGAGATATTTCGCCGGCACGTCTGCAGACATAGCCCGGCCGCCAAAGGCGATGACCCGGCCACGGAAATCGGTGATCGGGAACATCACGCGGTTGCGGAACCGATCATAGGTCAGCGCATCCCCTTCGCGGCTCGCGACCAGACCTGTGTCGATCATGTCCTGCGCCGACACGCCGTTTTGCGCCAGATGCTCCTTGAGCCCATTGCGGCTATCGGGAGCAAAGCCGATGCGGAATCGCGTCTGGCTCTGCGAGGACACGCCGCGCTCGAGCAGATAGCCGCGCGCCCGCGCCCCGATATTGTGCTGCAGGGCTGCCTCGAAATACTTCGTCGCCAGTTCCATGACGTCGATCAGGCTCTTGCGTTCGGCCTCGCGCTTTTCCTGCCGCTCGTCGCGTGCCGGCATCGGCACCCCAGCCATGCCGGCCAGTTTTTCGACGGCCTCGGGAAAGCTCATCCCTGCCTTTTCTGTCAAAAACCGGAAGTGATCGCCGGACACACCACAGCCAAAGCAGTGATAGATGCCGCGCCGGTCATCGGCGTGAAAGCTCGGGCTCTTCTCGCCGTGAAACGGGCAGCAGGCCCACATGTCGCCCTTGGCAGGCTGGCTCTTGCGCTTGTCCCAAAGCACGTGCTCGCCCACCACCTGCGTTATCGGCAGGCGTTGACGGATCTCGTCGAGAAACTGATCTGAAAAGCGCATGAGATGCTAAGTATGCACTATCGGCGTCCGAGTCACGAGCCGCCAGTTTTTCCACAGCGGGGTTTTTACCGGTGACAAACAGAGCCAGATTTTCACTCCGCCTGTTTGTCCTGTTCACCGCCGTCCCCGCCCTGCTGATCGGCGGCGGCCTCTGGTATCTCGGCAGCCTGATCCCGCCTTGTGTCACAGAACAGCATAGCCGACTGACCTCGCTCGATGATAAGTTCGACCTTGTAGTCTTTTCCCGCGATTGCGGCGCAACCACCGGCGCCAACACCCAGGCCGCCCTCGTTCCGGCCCGCGACGAGCTGCCAGACGATGCCACGAGCTTTTTCTCGGTCGGCGTCGCTGCGGACCTTGACCCGCGCTGGGACGGCTTCGGCAATATCGAATTGCAGGCGCCAGCAGAGGGTACCGTCTATCGCAAGGACGACAGCGTGGCGGGAATCAACGTGATCTATCACTAGCGGCAACTCGACCGCGTCAGCGACGTTGACCAACATGACCGATACTTTAGCGCCGCCCCTCACCCAGTCATCGCCACGAAGCCTTCGTCGGCGTTGGCGGCGTGTCGTCTGGCGCACCACCAAGGCGATGGCCCGGATGGATACGTCCATGCGCTGCGCCGGGGTCGCTTATTTTGGCTTTCTGTCGCTGTTCCCGGCCGTCGCGACCATCGTGCTGCTGTTTGGCCTGTTCGCCAATGCGGGGTTTCTCGCCGATATCGTCGACCGCCTTGAAGGCCTGATCCCACAGCCGGCGCTTGAATTGTTGGCCGGGCAGATGTCGGCTCTGATCAACCAGCCCCGCGCCGGGCTGGGTTTTGGTCTGCTGTTGTCCTTTGTCATCGCGGTCTGGAGCGGATCGCGCGGCGTGGCGGCGCTGATCTTCGCCACCTCCCAGACCCGTGCCGAGCCGGAGAAACGCGGCATTGTCGCCGCTGTCGGCGTATCCATCGTCACGACGCTGGTTGCGGGCCTCGGCATGATCGTGGTGCTGACCCTGGTGGCTTTGATCCCAGCCTATTTTGCCAGCCTACCCTGGCTGGGCGCCAGCCAGGTCCCGATCCTGCTGCTGCGCTGGCCGCTGCTGCTGATCCTTGGCGTGCTCGGCATCGCCGCCTTTTATCGCTTCGCGCCAGACCGCAAGGCCAAGCGCGCCCGTTGGATCTGGCCCGGCGCCATGGTGGCAAGCCTGCTCTGGCTCGCCACCTGCGCCATCTTTTCGTTTTACGTCGAGAGCTTGGGCAATTTCGAAGCCACCTTCGGCTCGCTGGCCACTGCCATCGTGCTGCTGCTCTGGATGTACAACTCTGCGCTGATTGTCGTGCTCGGCGCCACGATCAACGCCGAGCTGGAACGCGAGACCCTGGCTGAACGCGCCGCAGCCGCTTAAGCGACCTTGCTGCGCTGATAGAGACGCCAGGCCCAGCCGAACAGGCCGAACGAGAAGAACACCAGCAGCACGCCGCCCATGATTACGGCGATGGTGGCGCTGAGCAGTGGGAAGAACAGGAAGACGAGACCGAGCAGGATGTAGGAGACGCCCGACAGCACCACCGGCCAGATTCGGGCATAGTGCTCACGCTCGCGAGTGATCACCACGATTTGCATCACACCGACAACCAGCGCCGCGATACCGACAAGGCTGGCCATGAAGGCGACGGTGAAGATGGTCGCGAGTAACGGGCTGATCAGGATTAGAATGCCCAGAATCAGCGACAGCGCGTTGGAGACAACGTCGAACCAGTAATTGCCGCTCTTGCCGCCGCCAAAGGTCAGACTCCACAGGCCCAGTGCACCGTCGACGATCAGCAGGATGCCACCGGCCAGCACCAGAACGGTGAGCGCCTCGGCCGGCCAGATGATCGCGTAGATCCCGGCCAGCAGCATCAGCACCCCACGCAACGCCGTGGCCAGCGCAACGCGTTGCTTCGTCTCAGCAGATACAGTCATGTTCACTCTCCAGGGCGGCAAGACCCGCCGGTCTATTCGGATACATTAGCGCAGGCGACGAAACTGCCAAGCGGCAACTTGGGTTCAGTTTATCTATATCGGCTGGTTATTTTGTTGGTTGCGGTCGAGCCGGGCACGTGGTTTGAGACCGCTTTAATCGAGGCCCGCGTCTGCGGTTTGTTTCATGTCGCTCCCCCTGCTCGCTTTGTTCCTTGCTGCCTTTGCTTTTGGCACAGCTGAATTTGTCATTGCCGGCGTGCTGCCCGAGGTCGCTGACGGCCTCGGCGTGACCATCCCCGTCGCGGGTTACCTGATCACGGGCTATGCCATCGGCATCGCGATTGGTGGTCCCCTTTTGGCGGTGGCGACCAAGAAGCTGACGCGCAAGACGCTGATCCTGCTGCTGGGCGGCGTCTTTACCTTCGGACAGGCACTGTGCGCACTGGCACCAAGCTTTGAGCTGTTGATGTGGGCCCGTGTGCTAGTGTCGGTGGTGCACGGCACCTATTTCGGCATTGCGGCTATCGTTGCGGTCAACCTCGTTCCCGCCGACAAGCGCGGCTTTGCTGTAGCGCTGATCCTTTCCGGCCTTACCGTCTCCAATATTCTGGGCGTTCCCGGCGGCACTGCTATCGGCAATGCCTTTGGCTGGCGCGCCACCTTCTGGGCCGTCGGCGCATTGGGTCTGGTCGCGACGCTCGCAATCGCTTTGTTTCTGCCGGCCAAGACGGGGCAATCCAGCACGGGCGGCAGCTTCCTGCGCGAATTCAAGGCGCTCGGCCGCCAGCAGATCGTGACCTCCCTGATCATCGTCATTCTGGTGATGATCGGGCAGTACAGCCTCTTTACCTATATCGCCCCCCTGCTGCGTGAAGTGACCCTGCTCGATACCAATATCGTGCCGTGGGTGCTGCTGCTCTACGGCGTCGGCTCCACCATCGGTGTCTTCATCGGCGGCCGCCTCGCCGACTGGAAGCTGATGCCGTCGCTGATCGTCATTCTGACGACGCAGGCCGTCGCCTTCGCCCTCCTCTATCTGGCCAGCCCATACCCCATGATTATGGCCGTGGTTGTCGTCTTCTGGGGCGGCGTGAACTTCGCTTTCGGTTCTCCGGTACAATCACGTGTGCTGGCATGGGCGGGCGATGCGCCCAATCTGGCCTCGGCTTTGATACCCACAGGCTTTAACGTCGGCATCGCCATCGGCGCTGTGTTGGGCGCCAACCTGCTTGAGAACGGCTTCGGCTACCGCGAACTGCCCCTCATCGGCACCGCCGCGCTGATTATCGCGGTTTTCGTCGCGATCTGGTCCTATTGGCAGGAGCTGCGCTCGCCCGCGCCGCTGCCGCGTCCTGCACAATAGCGCGTGGTACAAGCGCCAAAACTAACCGTTTAGTCACCTTTCAGGGTCTCATTACCGCTAGGAAACTTTTCTTTTCGAGTTTTGCTGCAAACTACTGGCAAAAGCGGGATGAAGCGGGCTGGGCAATGATCGACAACGCATCCTTGGTTTTTGCTCTGGCATTCGCCACGGCCGCGATGATGCTTACGCTGTTCATCAGCTGGCTAAACGCGCGTCAGGATAGCTATCTGCGCAGCTGGGCCGCCGGCATGGCCCTCGTCATCGTCTATCTGGCTGCCTTCGGCATGCTGGGCGACCGCTACGATACAATCGTTCAACTCTCCACATTCAGCATGCTGGTCGCCGGCATGGCGCTGATTTACGTCGGCACCTGCCAGTTCCGCACCGGCATAATTTCGACTGGCTGGTCTTTGGGCCTTGGCACAGCGTCAGTGGCCAGCGTCGCCATTCCGCTGATCTTTGGCTATTCCGGCATCGGCACGATGACGCTGAACCTGTGGTGCGGCATCTTCATGCTGCTGTCGGGCCGCGAGTACTGGCTGGGGCGTAAAGAAGCGCCGCTGCCGCTTATTCTCGGCTCTGCCATTTTCGTGCTTACCAGCCTGTCCTTTTTCGCCTGCTGCATTGTCCTATTGATCGAGGGGCACCTCGTTTTGACCGAGCCACCCAGCAACTGGGCCGAGCAGGTCAATTCCATCATGGCCATTATCGGCGTCACCTGTCTAGGCGCCCTCTCCATTACGATGGGCCAATCGCGCGCTACCCGTCGCCACCGCGATGAAGCCCTGACCGATTCCATGACCGGCCTGCTGAACCGCCGCGCCTTGTTCGATCGCTTCGATGGCAACGAGTTATCTTCGGGTATTGCCGTGCTGATGTTTGATATCGATCACTTTAAGCAGATCAACGACCGTCAGGGCCACGCCGGCGGTGACGCTGTGATCCGTCATTTCGCCCTGATCCTACTGCAGAATCTGCGCCCTGAGGATATCGTTGCCCGTATCGGCGGCGAGGAGTTCTGCGCCATCCTGCCAGCGGCCAATATCGACTATGCCAAATCGGTCGCCGAAAGCGTACGCGCCGATCTTGAGGCATCCCCGGCCGTCACCGCATCGCAGATCATTCTGGCCACCGTCAGCGTGGGCGTCGCCACCAGCGGCGCTGGTGAGTCGTTCTCATCGGTGCTCAATCGCGCCGATGATGGCCTCTACAAGGCCAAGGGCAGCGGCCGCAATCGCGTTGCCGCTACCCCCATGCGTCTTATCGCCTGATCAACCGGCCAGCGCCGCGCGCACCTTGCCGCTTGCCTTGCCGAAATCGATCCGGCCCGGGTAGTCGATCTTGAGCTGGGCAATGACCTTGCCCATGTCCTTGGGGCCTTCGGCACCGCTCGAAACGATGGCGGCAGCAATCGCGGCATCGACTTCTTCGTCCGACAATCCCTTGGGCAGGAACTCGTTGAGGATGTCGATTTCTTCCTTTTCCACCGTGGCGAGGTCGGCGCGACCGGCCTGCGCATAGATGGCAAAGCTCTCTTCGCGCTGCTTGACCATCTTCTGCACGATGGCGAGGATTTCCTCATTGGTCGCTGGCCCGCGATTCTCCTGACGGATCGCGATATCCTTGTCTTTGACGGCCGCGGTAATGGCACGCAGCGTCGCAGTACGCCGCTGATCGCGGGCTTTGAGAGCCGTTTTGAGCTCTTCGCTAAACTGTTCGCGCATGGGTTTTGTCCTCTTGCTATGCGTTTTCTTGGCCCCATATAGGCGCAATAAGCGGCTCGCGCCACTTGCGCTGCCACGCTCAGGCTTCTAAGGAGAGGCCTCAATCGACATCGCAGCGAGAAGCCCGAGGAAAAGTTGCAAGACTTTGCCGGTCTGACCGCGCGAGCACCTGAAACCAACTTTGGAGGCCCACCGTGACCGGCTGGCAGCAATCCCCCGCGACCGCAGTTCTGATTCTGGCAGACGGTACGCGCCTGGAAGGCCGCGGTATCGGCGCAGTGGGTCATGCCGCTGGCGAAGTGTGCTTCAACACCGCCATGACCGGCTACCAGGAAGTGCTGACCGACCCCTCCTATGCGGGCCAGATCATCACCTTCACCTTCCCCCATATCGGCAATGTCGGCGCCAATGACGAAGACATCGAGACGGTCAACATGGCCGCTCTGTCTGGCGTGCGCGGCGTCGTGCTCAAGGCCGACATCACCAACCCATCGAACTATCGCTCGATCGAGAAGCTCGACGCCTGGCTCAAGAAGCGCAACATTGTCGGCATTGCCGGCGTTGACACCCGCGCCCTGACCGCGCTGATCCGCGAGAACGGCATGCCCAACGGCGTCGTCGCCCATGAGCCAACCGGCCAGTTCGACGAAGCCTCGATCAAGGCCGAACTCAATGCCTTCCCCGGCCTTGAGGGTCTCGACCTCGCCAAGGAAGTCACCACTGCCCAGACCTACCACTGGGACCAGACCGGCTGGGTGTGGAACGAAGGCTACGGCACGCTCGACAAGCCAGAATTCCACATCGTCGCAATCGACTACGGCGCCAAGCGCAACATCCTGCGGTGCCTCGCCGATCAGGGCGCCAAGGTGACCGTGGTTCCGGCAACGGCGACCGCTGAAGATGTGCTGTCGCACAATCCGGACGGCATTTTCCTCTCCAACGGCCCCGGCGATCCAGCCGCGACCGGCAAATATGCCGTGCCGACCATCCAGAAGCTGATGAACACCGGCAAGCCCGTGTTCGGCATCTGCCTTGGTCACCAGTTGCTCGGCCTGGCGCTGGGCGGCACCACGTCCAAGATGCATCAGGGCCATCACGGCGCCAACCATCCGGTCAAGGACCTGACCACCGGCAAGGTGGAAATCACCTCGATGAACCACGGCTTTGCCGTGGACAAGGCCAGCCTGCCTGCCGGCGTCACCGAGACCCACATCTCGCTGTTCGACAATTCCAATGCCGGCCTCAGCGTTGACGGCAAGCCGATCTTCTCGGTGCAGTACCACCCCGAAGCCAGCCCCGGCCCACGCGACAGCCACTACCTGTTCACGCGGTTCATGAACCACGTCCGCGCCCAGAAGGGCCTTGAGCAGAAGCCGGAATACGTCGCACCGACTGCGGCCTGATTGGTTCTGGGATAGTTCCCACCCGCTACGCTGTCCTCGGACTTGATCCGAGGACCACTCTCCAAATGCGCAAGCCTGACAGAGGCCCTCGGATCAAGTCCGAGGGCAGCACTGTGCTTGTGGGGAGAGGTGAGAAAACTCAAACATTGCCCGAGAACGTGTCGCAGTCGCCGGGGTTGCCGTTGGCGTAGCCACGTTCGAACCAGGTTTTGCGCTGGGCGGACGTGCCGTGATTGAAGGTCTTTGGCACGGCAAAGCCCTGCATGCGCTTTTGCAGCGTATCGTCGCCGATCTGTTCGGCCGCGTTCAGCGCTTCTTCGATATCGCCGTTGTCGAGCAGATCTTCCTGACCGGCATAATTGGCCCACACACCCGCATAGCAATCGGCCTGTAGCTCGACGCGCACCGAATAGGCATTGGCCTGTTCCGTGCTCATCGACTGGCGACGGCGATTGAACTCGGGCAGCACGCCGGTGATGTTTTGTACGTGGTGGCCGATTTCGTGGGCCAGCACATAGGCCTGCGCGAAATCGCCGGGCGCGCCGAATTCGTCGCGCAGCTGGTCGTAAAAGCTGAGGTCGATGTAAACCTGGCGGTCGCCGGGGCAGTAGAATGGCCCAGTGCTCGCATCTGCGGCGCCGCAGGCGGTGTTGACCGCATTGGTGAACAGCACGACCTTTGGCTCGGGATAATCCTGGTTCTGCTGGGCGAACACCTCGGTCCAGAGGTCTTCGGTTTCCTTGACCACAACGCCGACAAAGCTGCGCAGATCGGCCTGATCGCCGGTCGTCGGCACCTGGCTGGACGACGAGCTGGAGGTCTGCGTCGAGGTCGTGCCGCCATTGGTCAGGATATCGAGCGGGTTCTGGCCCGTCGCAACCCAGATGATGCCCAGCACCACGACGATACCGATCAGGCCACCAATGCCGCCGCGCGAGCCACCGCCGCCACCGGTGGGCAGACGAATACCACCGCCGCCGCGCCCAAATGGACTACCGCCAAAACCGCCGCGAGACCCGCCGCTCTGGCCACGCCGATCATCGATATTCGAGCTTTGCTCGCGCCCGCGCCACTTCATCTATGCAATTCTCCGATTAGCCCCAGACTACCAACAAGCCATACCGATGCAATCGGTTCCGCGAGACATGCGAAAGCCCCGCCTGTGCTGCGGTTGTCATAAAACGAGCGGAGCCCCGAGGCGAGCTTCGCCTCTAAGAATTTGAAAAATGAGACGCAGACCGCCTCGGGGCGCCGGGACTTTACTCGGCAGGCGAGATCGGGACCCCAGCGGATAGCCGTAGCACCCCGCCCGATTGTCGCGTCCGCTCAACCCGAAAGGAAGCGCGACCTCCCCTTCCCCGGCTGTCCCTCCGACCGCCGGTCGCTGCAGCGCCGCTCGTATCTCGGAGAGATGGGGGGGATTGTGCAGCAGATTTTGGCGAGGGGCATAAGAAAGAATACCCCCACCTAGCCTCCCCCTGAAAAGGGGGAGGAATCTGGCCGGTGCGTGGGCGAGATGGTGCTCTTTCTTCACCTCGCCCCTGAGGGGAGAGGTCGGCGCGTAGCGCCGGGTGAGGGGTTCAATGGTCGGCTTGGGCACAGAGAGCTCGCACCACCGCTGAACCCCTCACCCTAACCCTCTCCCCTCAGGGGAGAGGGGACCCGTCCGGCGTGCCCCCAATTTGACCGATCGGTCAAAAGTTCATAGCTTCACCGCGCCGCCGTCATCCCAGCGTCATTTGCTGGCGGCAAGAGCATGTGCGCTCGGTTGAGCGCCTCGCGGGGCCATTGAGGCCCACTGCCCGGGAGCGCGGCGCCCCCGAGCCAATGTTCAGCGATATGAACACCTCTGGGAGACGACAATGAATTTTCTGCCCAAGATTTCTCGACGGACTTTTCTCGCCGGTTCGGCGAGTGTTGGAGCCATGGCCGCCATGCACCCCTTTGCTGCATTGGCGCAGTCCAATCAGGCGCATCTGCGCATCATTGAAACGACGGATCTGCACGTCGCCGTCTTCCCCTATGATTACTATGCCGACGCGCCAAACGACACGATGGGGCTGGCCCGCACCGCCTCGATCATTGAATCGATCCGCGCCGAAGCGGGCAATGCCATGCTGGTCGACAATGGCGACATCATCCAGGGCAATCCGATGGGCGACTACATCGCCTATGAAAAGGGCCTCGATGGCAACGTTCACCCCATTATCGCGGCGATGAACACGCTAGGCTATGAAGCGGCAACGCTGGGCAATCACGAGTTCAACTACGGGCTCGACTATCTCGACAAGGCGCTCGATGGCGCGCAATTCCCCTTCGTTTCGGCCAATCTGGTCAAGGGCGATCTCGCCGCCGATCCGCTGAGCGACGAGACCTATATCCAGCCTTATCTGATCGTCGAAAAGGAACTGACCGACGGTTCCGGCACCAGCCGCACCATCAAGATCGGCATTATCGGCTTCCTGCCGCCCCAGATCATGACCTGGGACGCCGCGCACCTGACCGGCAAGGTCAACACCCGCGATATCGTCGAAACCGCCAATGCCTATGTGCCCAAGATGCGCAAAGAGGGCGCTGATATCATTTTGGCCCTCTCCCATTCCGGCATTGCTGCCGACCAGACGACGGGCGCCGAAAACGCCTCGCTGCAGCTGGCGGGCGTTGACGGCATCGACGTGATCGTCACCGGCCACCAGCATCTGGTTTTCCCCGGCCCCGACTATAAGGACGTCGCCGGCGCCGATATCGACGCGGGCACGCTGGCCGGCAAGCCTGCCGTGATGGCAGGGTTCTGGGGCAGCCATATGGGCCTGATCGACCTGCTGCTGGAACAGGACGCGGACGGCAAATGGAGCGTTGTTTCGCACACATCCGAAGCCCGCCCCATCTCGGAACGCGTCGATGGCAAGGTCTCGGCACTGGTCGAGAGCGACGCCGAAGTCACCGCCGCTGCCGAAGCCGACCACGAGGCAACGCTCGACTATATCCGCCGCCCGGTCGGGGAAACCTCGGCGCCGCTTTATTCCTACTTTGCGCTCGTCGCCGATGACCCATCGGTGCAGATCGTGAGCCAGGCCCAGACCTGGTATATCGAGCAGATGATGAAGGGCACCGAATGGGAAGCCCTGCCGATCCTGTCGGCGGCAGCGCCCTTCAAGTCCGGCGGCCGCGGCGGTCCAGACTACTATACCGACGTGCCGGTCGGCCCTGTGGCGATCAAGAACGTCGCCGATCTCTATCTCTATCCCAACACCATTCAGGCGCTGGTGGTAACAGGAGCCGAGGTCAAGGATTGGCTGGAACGCTCGGCGGGCATTTTCAACCAGATCGAAAAGGGCGCAACCGACGCCGCGCTGATCAATCTGGATTTCCCGTCCTACAATTTCGACATCATCGACGGGGTGACCTACAAGATCGACCTGACCCAGCCCTCGAAGTTTTCGAGCGACGGCAAGGAAGTGACCAATCCCGACGCCAACCGCATCGTCGATCTCGCCTATGACGGCGCACCGATCGATCCGGCGGCCAAGTTTGTCATCGCCTCCAACAACTATCGCGCTGGCGGCGGCGGCTCGTTCCCCGGCACCGGGGCGGACCACATTGTCTTTATCGGCCCCGACACCAACCGCGACATCATCGTGCGCTATATCGTTGAAAACGGCACCATCAACCCGACGGCCGACAGCAATTGGTCGCTCGCCCCGATTGGCGACACCACCGTGCTGTTCGCCACCGGGCCAAAGGCCGCCGCGCACGTCGCCGATGTGACCGCCATCAAGATCGAAACCACCGGCGATACCGACGCGGACGGTTTTGGGCTCTATCGCATCACGCTCTGACCTCTGAGACATTCCAATTTGATAAGGGGGCCGCTATGGCTCCCTTATTGTTTGTAGGGAGACTGGCATGCGGCACCTTCTGGCTTTGCTCGTTCTGGCATTCTTGGCGGTTCCCGCCAGCGCGCAGGTGCCGATGTCGAGCAGCTTTGTTGCCGACAAGGCGTGCCCGGCCTTCCAGTCGATCAACCGCCAGACCAATCCGGGCAATGTGACGCTCAAACCGGGCGAGAGCTATCGGCTGATTGCGGCTAACAAGGCCGAGCCGACCCATTTCCAGCTGGTCATTCCCGGCGCCAGCCCGGATCAGCGCTGGGTGGCGGTCGATTGCGGGCGCGACACCGCTGGCAGCGCGGTGGTCACGCCCACCAAACAGCCCGCCCCTGCCCCGGCCTATCGCGGCACGCAGTATATTCTGGCAGTCAACTGGCAGCCGGCCTTTTGCGAACTCAGCCCGCGCAAGCGCGAGTGCCGCAACCAGCAGGCCGACGACTTTGAAGCCACCAATTTTACCCTGCATGGCCTGTGGCCGCAGCCGCGCAACAACCAGTTCTGCGGCGTGACGGCGCGTGAACGCATGGCCAGCGAAGGCGGCAACTGGTTCGACCTGCCTGATCTCGGCCTCAGCCGCGAATTGCGCGCCGAAGTCGATATGGTGATGCCTGGCAGCCTGTCTGGGCTGGACCGCCACGAATGGACCAAGCATGGCACCTGCTACAGCGCCTCGCCCGAAACGTATTATACCGACGCCATGTTGCTGATGACCGCGCTCAACGACTCGCGGGTGGCAGAACTGTTCGCCTCCAATATCGGTCGCAAGATCACCCTGCGTCAGGTGCGGCAGGCGTTTGACGACAGTTTTGGCAGGGGCGCTGGCGACCGCGTCAGCATGGACTGCGCGCCGGACGGCAACCGCATCATCATCACGGAACTGAGCATCGGCATTACCGGGGATATTCGCAGCCCCGATGATTTCGACGCGCTGATCCTGGCGGCTGATCCGGTCAATAGCGGGTGTAGCTCGGGGCTGGTTGATGCGGTGGGGCTGCGCTAAAGCGCTGAGCTGGCATCCAGCCGTTCGCGCAGCTGGTGCAGGCTTTCGCGGAGGACGGCTGCTTCATCCATGCCGACGCCGAGGGCGGACCCGACAGCCAGGGGCACGGCGAGCGCTTTGGCGCGCATGGCCTGACCTTCCTCGGTCAGAAAGATCCGCACCAGCCGTTCATCCTGCTCATCGCGCTGGCGGCGGACCAGGCTGCGGGCTTCGAGGCGTTTGATCAGGGGCGTAATCGTGCCGGAATCGAGGAACAATTTCTCGCCCAGCGCCTTAACCGTAAGACCGTCCGCTTCCCAGAGCACGAGAAACGCTAGGTATTGCGGATAGGTCAGGCCCAGCGCGTCGAGGCGCGGCTTGTAAAAGCGCGTAAAGGCATGCCCCGCCGCATAGACGGCAAAGCACAGCATGGAATCGAGCTTGAGAGGATCAGCCTTGCTCACCGCGAGCCTCCGGGAAAAATCGTTGAACCGATTATGATTCATTTTTCAATTGTGCGCAATTGAATTGCGCGCTACTAAATCGCTCGAACCTGCGTAACCAAGGAGCTTACCATGTCGATCAAAGCAGCAGTTTATACCGCTCACGCCCACACCACTGGCGGCCGCACCGGCACCAGCGCGACCGATGACGGTCGCCTGTCGGTAACGCTCGATACGCCAAAGGAAATGGGCGGCAATGGCGGCGCAGGCACCAATCCAGAGCAGCTGTTCGCAGCCGGTTACTCGGCCTGCTTCCTGGGCGCGCTGAAGGCCGTCGCCCGCGGCGAAAAGGTCAAGATTCCAGACGATGCCAGCATCGACGCATCCGTCTCATTCGGCGAAAACGCCAATGAAGGCGCCAAGGGCTTCAATATCGCCGTCGAGCTCAAGGTGAACCTGCCCGGCTTCGAAAAGGCGCAGGCCGAAGATCTGGTGCACAAGGCCCACGAAGTCTGCCCCTACTCGAACGCCACACGCGGCAATGTCGACGTCAAGCTGACTGTCGCCTAAAGCAAAAAAGGCGGGCGTTGCGGCGCCCGCCTCTTTTCTATTCCGCAGGCTGCGGAGCGATATCGAGTGGCTGCCAGCGCTTGTCGAGCAGCACCGAGATGATGAACAGTATCAGGCCGCCAAGCGCCAGAACAGCGCCCACCGGACCCGTCGACGCCCAGCCGAAACCGGCCGCGATCGACAAACCACCAAACAAAGCACCCAGCGCATTGCCGATATTGAACGCGGCGTGATTGAGCGTCGCGGCCAGCGTCTGGCCGTCCTCCGCCACATCCATCAGCCGGGTCTGCAAAGCCGTGCCGATGGCGACGGTGAAGCCAACCAGCAGCACGCTGATCGAGGCCGACAGCCAGAACTGCGCCGTCCATGGAATGACCGCAAGGCTGATGACGTTAAACACCAGCATGCCGCCAATGGTCGGCATCAGCGCCTTGTCGGCCATGGCTGCGCCCAGAATATTGCCCAGCGTCATGCCGACGCCAAACAGCGCCAGGATCAGGGGCACCCAGACCATCGGCACCTGCGCGACTTCGGTCAGCAGCGGCACGACATAGGTGAAGACCGAGAACATGCCGCCGCAGCCCACAGCCGCGATGCCCAACGTCAGCCAGACCTGCGGGCGCTTGAGGGCACCCAGTTCGCGCAGCGGGCTCGCGCCCTCGGCAATCTGGATCTGTGGCACGAAACGGACGATCATCAGCAGCGCCAGAACGCCGATCAGGCCAACGCCGGCAAAAGTCGGCCGCCAGCCCATATATTGGCCGAGCCAGGTGGCCAGCGGCATGCCGATCAGGGTGGCAAGGGTAAGGCCCAGCATCACCCGGCCAACAGCGCGGGCGCGGTAGCCGACATCAACCATCGAGGCGGCGATCAGCGCAGCAATGCCGAAATAGGCGCCATGCGGCAGGCCGGCGAGGAAGCGCAGGCCGATCAGCGACAAGTAGTCAGGGGCAACGGCGCTGCCGAAATTGCCCAGCGCGAACAGGGCCATCAGCCACAGCATCAAAGGCTTGCGCGGGGCCTTGGCAAACAGCACGGCAAACAGCGGCGCGCCGACGACCACGCCCAGCGCATAGGCGCTGATCACATGGCCCGCTTCTGGCTCAGAAATGACCATATCGGCGGCCAGATTGGGCAACAGACCCATGATGGCGAACTCGCCGGTGCCAATGCCAAACGAGCCAATCGCCATCGCCAAAACGGCGAGCTTGGTGTTTCGGTCACCCAGACCGAGGACAGGAAAACTGGCGGCTGTCATGGATGGCTCCAAGGCGCACGCGCGGCTCCTGCCAGAACATTGGCGGCCGCAGCGTTGGGACAACAATCCCGAGATTGAAAGTATCCCGATAAGCTAAAATGTTAGCGCTTCGCCCGCAATCACACTTTATGCAGGGCCGACCTGCAAAAATGGCGTCATACCAAAATCTTAACGCTGCAGATTCACCGCTGGGAAAGGCCGCTACAGTAGGGTGCGACGACCATTTGCCGGAGCGTCTGCATGACCGTCCCTGCCCTCGCCATTTCCAATCTGAGCAAGCGTTTTGACCGTCCGGTGGTCAATGATCTGGATCTGACGATCAGGGCAGGCGAGTTTTACGCCCTGCTGGGCCCCAATGGCGCGGGCAAAACCACAATCTTGCGCATGGTTGCCGGGCTGTTGCAGCCCGATGCGGGCGAGATTTCCATTTTCGGCATCGATGCGCGGCGCGACCCCATCGCGGCCAAGCGCATCGTGGCCTGGGTCTCGGACGAACCCATGGTCTATGACCGGCTGACGCCGCTCGAATATCTCGAATTTGTCGCCGGTCTCTGGCAGATCGACGCGCGCCGCGCTGAAACACAGGCCAATGAGCTGATCGACTGGCTGGGCCTGCGCCCACACGCCAACGAGCTGTGCGGCGGCTTTTCCAAGGGCATGCTGCAAAAGGTGGCTCTGGCCGGGGCGCTGGTGCATGACCCCAAACTGATCATTCTCGATGAGCCACTGACCGGGCTTGATGCGGGCTCGGCGCGGCAGGTCAAGGACGTGTTGCTCGGCAAGGTCCGCGATGGCGTGACCGTCATCATGACCACCCATATTCTCGAAGTCGCCGAACGCATGGCCGAGCGCATCGGCGTCATCACCGGTGGTCGCCTGATCGCCGAAGGCACGCTGGCCGAGTTGCGCAGCCGCATCGGGCGCGAGTCGAGCCTTGAAGACATTTTCCTCGACCTCGTCGCACAGGGCACGGAAGCGGCATGAGCACCCCAGCCTCGCTGACCTGGTTCGCCCGCCACGAACTCAATCTGGCCTGGCGCGAATGGGTGTCCATGATGACCGGCGGCCGCCGCGCCAAGGGCGTCGGGCTCGCCATCTTCATGCTCTGCGTCATCGCGCTGCTGCACCTGATGGCTTTCGGCCTCGTATCGCCCTGGGTTGCCAGCGGTGTCGTGCCGGACAAGGCGACGCTGGTACTGCTGAGCGGCATGGGATTGTTGTTCTGGACGGTGATGCTGTCGCAGGCGCTCGAATCGGTGACGCGGGTCTATTACGCCCGCTCGGACCTTGATCTGATCCTGTCATCGCCCGCCTCATCCAGCCGGTTATTTGCCGTACGCACCGCTTCGGTGGCGCTGTCCACCGTGCTGCTGACCGGCCTGCTGGCGAGCCCGCTGATCAATATGCTGGCCATTCTCGATGGCCCGAAATGGCTGGCCGCCTATGGCGTGGTGATCGCCCTGGGTTCGCTCTCGACTGCCATTGCCGTGGCCATCACCATCACCCTGTTCCGCTTTGTCGGCCCCAAGCAGACGCGGCTGATCGCCCAGATCGTCGCGGCGCTGGTTGGCGCCGGGTTTGTCATCGGCATTCAGGCCGCCGCGATCCTTTATTATGGCAACATGTCCCGCTTTTCGCTGTTCCAGTCGGCCGATTTCATCGCTGCCGCGCCGGGCGTTGAAAGCTGGGTCTGGATACCGGCCCGCGCCGTGATGGGTGACCTCGGGGAATCGTTGGCGCTGCTGGTCATCGGCCTTGGCGCGCTTGGCGTCACCATTGCCGTCACTGCCTCGAGCTATGGCCACCACGCCATTTCGGCTGCCGGGCTCAACCATGTTCGCAGCCAGCGGCGTCCCTCGACCCGCCCGTTCCGATCGGGTTCGCAGCGCCACGTGTTGCGCATCAAGGAATGGAGGCTGCTGCAGCGCGATCCGTGGCTGCTGTCGCAAACGCTGATGCAGATCCTTTATCTGCTGCCGCCTGCTTTGCTGCTCTGGATGAACTTTGGCGATCATGCCGGGGCGTTTGTCGTGGTCGTGCCCGTGCTGGTGATGGCGGCTGGGCAACTGGCGGGCGGTCTCGCCTGGCTCGCGATTTCCGGCGAAGACGCCCATGATCTGGTGGTGACCGCGCCGGTTTCGCCGCGCACAGTGTTGATCGCCAAGATCGAGGCTGTGCTGATCGTCATCGCGGCAGTACTGGCGCCCCTGCTGTTGCTGATGGCCTTTACCGACCCCTATATGGCGCTGATCACCCTGCTCTGTGCTGCGCTGTCAGCCGGTTCGGCCACCGCAATCCAGCTGTGGTTCCGTGTCGTCGCCAAGCGCTCGATGTTCCGCCGCCGTCAGGTCGCCTCGCGCGCCGCCACGCTCAGCGAGGCCTTTGCCTCGATCATGTGGGCGGGCACGGGGGCACTTTTGGCAGCGGGATCGTTCCTCGCCATTGCCCCGGCCATCGTTGCGATTTTCGTGCTGGGCCTTGCCAAACTGATCAGCCCGCGCCGCTAGCACCAGATTGTCACTTGACCCGGCGGGGTCGATTTTGCTTCCCTGAGCATCAGGCAGTGCCCGCTTGTTCAATGCGCCTGCCCTTTCGCCCTGGAGGCGACCAATGGCTGACACCAATACAAAACCCCGCACGGCCACCGTGCTCAAAACTGCACGCCCGCCGCTGCACAAGGTGATCCTCGTCAACGACGATTTTACCCCGCGCGAATTCGTCGTGCGGCTGCTCAAGGACGAGTTCCGCGTGCCCGAGGCGCAGGCCAATGTCATCATGATGACCGCGCACACCAAGGGCGCCTGCGTCGTTGCCGTGTTCACCAAGGAAATAGCCGACGAAAAGGCGACCCGCGCGACCGATTATGCCCACCAGCACGGATTTCCGCTGCTGTTTACCACCGAGCCCGAGGAATAGGTCAGGCGGTGCCAAAGCGGAGTTTGGAGCGCTCCTTGTGCTTGGCCGCCTCGATCTCGCGATCCTTGGGCGGCGCGCTGGTATCGAGCGAAGCCAAGAGCTTCCGCACGATCTTTTCGACGTCTTCAACCGCCTCGTGAAACGCCGCTTCATTGGCCTTTGAGGGCGTGTTGTAGCCGGAAATCTTGCGCACGAACTGCAGCGCCGCATCATGCATTTCGTTGCGCGAGGCGGGTGGCTCAAAGTTGAACAGCGGCTTGATGTTGCGGCACATGGCAATTCTCCGTCTGAAGGAAACGCTACAGCATCGTCTTGGTTTCCCGCCAGCCATTGCTCCGCCGCCCCGCGCAAGCTAGTGCTGCGCCATGACCGAGCCAGCCCCATTTGAAATCTACCTCGTCGCCACGCCGGGGCTTGAAGCCCCGCTTTGCGAGGAGGCCCGCGCTGTCGGCTTTGCGCAAGCCAAGGTCGTCGACGGCGGCGTGGCCTTTGAAGGCGGCTGGCCCGATGTGTGGAAGGCCAATCTCGAACTGCGCGGCGCCACCCGTGTGCTGGCGCGGATGGCAAGCTTTCGTGCCATGCATCTGGCCCAACTCGACAAGCGGGCGCGCAAGGTGGAGTGGGCGAGCTTCCTGCGGCCGGATGTGCCGGTCAAGGTCGAAGCCAGCTGCAAGCGGTCGCGCATCTATCATGCCGGGGCCGCCAGCCAGCGCGCCGCCAATGCCATAGCCGAAGAACTCGGCGCGCCGATCAGCGACGAAGCCGAGCTGCGCGTGATGGTGCGCATCGAGGACGACATGGTGACCGTCAGCGTCGATACGACGGGCGAGTCGCTGCACAAGCGGGGCTTCAAGGAAGCCGTCAACAAGGCGCCGATGCGCGAGACCATGGCCGCGATGTTTTTGCGCCAATGCGGGTTCGACGGCACCCAGACGGTGTTCGACCCGATGTGCGGCTCGGGCACGTTCGTCATCGAGGCGGCCGAGATTGCCCTCGGCCTCAAGCCCGGCCGCGAGCGCCAGTTTGCGTTCGAGCAGTTGCGTGGTTTTGACGCCAAGGTCTGGGAAAAGCTCCGCGCACCGACAGAGCCGCGCACCACCACCGCCCGCTTCTACGGCTCGGATCGTGACGCCGGCGCCATCCGCATGAGCCAGGAAAACGCCATTCGCGCTGGCGTGGCCGATCTGGTGGAGTTCGAGCAGAATAGCGTTGAAACGCTGGAGCCGCTCGATGCGCCGCCCGGCATCATCATCATCAACCCGCCCTATGGCAACCGCATCGGCAGCAAGGCGCCGCTATTGGGGCTCTATCGCTCGCTGGGCAATGTGCTCAAAGCCAAATTCCCCGGCTGGCGCGTCGGCATCATCACCACAGACAAGGAACTGGCCAAGGCGACCGGACTGGGCCTCGAACTGGTCGAACCAACCGTGCTGCATGGCGGCCTGCGCGTGGGCCTGTGGCGCTCCAAATAGCGCCAGTTTGAACCAAATTCTAACTATGACTCCGGGCCAACCCTGCCATGCAGCAACTTTAACCCTTCTGCGGTACTTCTATCTGTCGTGATAGACGTGAGGTTTGACCGTGTCCGGGATTTCTAGGGTTCTTGTTGTTGAAGATCAGGCGATGCTTTTGCTCGACCTGGTGGACAATCTCGAAGATCACGGCATCGCGGCCCTGCCCGTCGCGACCGCCGATACCGCTGCGCAGCACCTGCCAACCGCCCAGATCGACGCGCTGATCACCGATATCGAAATGCCCGGCACCATGAACGGCCTCGACTTGGCCTGGCGCTTTGCCCAGCAAAAGCCAGGCCTGCCCATCGTGATCGTCTCGGGCGGTGTCCGCCCGACCCCGGCACAATTGCCGCCCGGCGCCGTCTTCGTACAAAAGCCATACAGCATCGATCAGGTGCTGGAAGGTTTGGCGTGTCAGCTTTGGGCCCATGCCGCCTAGGCTTAAAAGCGCCTAAGCTGTTTAAGCATCACCAGATGCGTGCGTATGGGGTTGGCTTTCCCCATCTTCTCCGCTAGACAGCCCACCTAACCACCATGTCTGAACATGACCCCGCGCTGCAGCGCTCAGTTGCCGTGCGGTTTGCCGCGAGACAGGTGCTGTCCGGGCGATTCTTTCCTCTCGCCCGACCAACGATAGACAAGTTGAGCGAGCCCTATGCCAAAACGTACCGACATCAAATCGATCCTCATCATCGGTGCGGGTCCGATCATCATCGGCCAGGCCTGCGAATTTGACTATTCGGGCACCCAGGCGTGCAAGGCGCTTAAGGAAGAGGGCTACCGGATCATTCTGGTGAACTCCAATCCAGCGACGATCATGACCGATCCCGATCTGGCCGACGCGACCTATATGGAGCCCATCACTCCAGAGGTCGTCGCCAAGATCATCGAAAAGGAACGCCCCGACGCCCTGCTGCCCACCATGGGCGGCCAGACGGCTCTCAACTGCGCGCTGTCGCTGCGCAAGATGGGCATTCTCGAAAAGTACAATGTCGAAATGATCGGCGCGACCGCCGAAGCCATCGACAAGGCTGAAGATCGCGAACTGTTCCGCGATGCCATGAAGAAGATCGGGCTCGAAACCCCGCGCTCCATGCTGGCTCACAACACCATCGAAGCGCTGCAGGCGCTTGAGGTAATCGGCCTGCCCGCCATCATCCGCCCGTCGTTCACGCTTGGCGGCACCGGCGGCGGCATCGCTTACAACCGCGAAGAATATCTCGCCATTGTCGAGAGCGGCGTCGATGCCAGCCCGACCAATGAAGTTCTGGTCGAGGAAAGCGTGCTCGGCTGGAAAGAGTACGAAATGGAAGTTGTCCGCGACAAGAAGGACAACTGCATCATCATCTGCTCGATCGAAAATATCGACCCGATGGGCGTCCACACCGGCGACTCGATCACTGTCGCGCCAGCCCTGACGCTGACCGACAAGGAATACCAGATCATGCGCGACGCCTCGCTGGCGGTGCTGCGCGAGATCGGTGTCGAAACCGGTGGCTCGAACGTGCAGTTCGGCATCAACCCTGCCGATGGCCGCATGGTCGTCATCGAAATGAACCCACGCGTGTCGCGCTCGTCCGCACTGGCATCGAAGGCCACCGGCTTCCCGATTGCCAAGGTCGCGGCGCGCCTTGCCGTCGGTTACACGCTCGACGAATTGGACAATGACATCACCGGCGGCATGACCCCGGCGTCGTTTGAACCCACCATCGACTATGTCGTGGTCAAGATTCCACGCTTTGCGTTCGAAAAATTCCCCGGCGCCGACAACCGCCTGACCACCTCGATGAAGTCGGTCGGCGAAGCCATGGCGATCGGCCGTACCTTCCAGGAATCGCTGCAGAAGGCGCTCCGCTCGCTTGAAACCGGCCTGACCGGTCTAAACGAAATCGGCATTCCCGGTCTCGGCGAAGGCGAAGACAAGAACGCCATCAAGGCGGCGCTTGGCACCCCCACCCCTGACCGCCTGCTCCATGTTGCCGAAGCCATGCGTCTCGGCATGAGCCTTGAAGACATTCACGAGGCCTGCAAGATCGACCCTTGGTTCCTCGAGCAGATGCAGGGCATCGTCGACACCGAAAACAAGGTCAAACAGTTCGGCCTTCCACAGGATGCGGCCAATCTGCGGTCGCTCAAGGCCATGGGCTTCTCCGACGCCCGTTTGGCCCAGCTCGCCAATGTGAAGGCGACCGATGTGCGCAAGCTCCGTCACTCGCTCGAAGTGCGGCCAGCCTATAAGCGCATCGACACCTCCGCGGCCGAGTTCGCCTCGCCAACCGCCTATATGTATTCGACCTATGAAGTGCCGTTCAATGGCGCCGTGGCCGACGAATCTCGCCCGTCCGACCGCAAGAAGGTCGTCATTCTCGGTGGAGGCCCCAACCGGATCGGTCAGGGCATCGAGTTCGACTATTGCTGCTGCCATGCCGCTTTCGCGCTGGCTGACGCGGGTTACGAGACCATCATGGTCAACTGCAACCCGGAAACCGTTTCGACCGACTATGACACCTCGGACCGCCTCTATTTCGAGCCGCTGACCGAAGAAGACGTCATCGAAATCCTGCTGCGCGAAAAGGAAAACGGAACGCTGCATGGCGTGATCGTGCAGTTCGGCGGCCAGACGCCGCTGAACCTTGCCGAAGCCGTGCTCAAGGCCGGCGTGCCAATCCTGGGCACCCAGCCAGACGCCATCGACCTGGCCGAAGACCGCGACTTGTTCAGCAAGCTGCTCAACAAGCTTGAGCTGACCCAGCCCAAGAATGGCATTGCCTATTCGCTGGAGCAGGCGCGTCTCGTTGCCGAACGCCTCGGCTATCCGCTGGTGATCCGCCCAAGCTACGTGCTGGGTGGCCGCGCCATGGCGATTGCCCACTCGGCCAACGAATTTGAACGCTATGTGCAGGACACCCTGACCGGCCTCGTGCCGCCAGACATTTTGCAGCGTTACCCCAACGACAAGACCGGCCAGATCAATTCGGTCCTCAGCGACAACCCGCTGCTGTTTGACGGCTACCTGTCGGGCGCCACCGAAATCGACGTCGATGCGCTATGCGATGGGAAGGACGTGTTCGTTGCCGGCATCATGGAGCATATCGAAGAGGCCGGTATTCACTCCGGTGACTCGGCCTGCTCGCTGCCACCACAGAACCTGTCGCCCGAGATCATCGCCGAACTCAAGCGCCAGACGGCCGAGCTGGCTTTCGCCCTCAAGGTCGGTGGCCTGATGAACGTGCAGTATGCGCTCAAGGACGGCGTCATCTACCTGCTCGAAGTCAATCCACGCGCCTCGCGTACCGTGCCCTTCGTGGCCAAGGTGATCGGCGAGCCCATCGCCAAGATCGCCAGCCGCATCATGGCCGGCGAGAGCCTGGCCAGCTTTGGTCTGGTGGAAAAGACGTTCAAGCACATCGCCGTCAAGGAAGCCGTGTTCCCGTTCAACCGCTTCCCCGGCGTTGACACCGTGCTGGGCCCCGAAATGAAGTCGACCGGCGAAGTCATCGGCCTCGACACCGATTTCGCCATGGCCTTTGCCAAGTCGCAGATGGGCGCGGGCCAGAAGGTTCCGACCTCGGGCCGGGCCTTCATCTCGGTGCGTGACGAAGACAAGCAGTATATCGTCGACATGGCGCGCCATCTCGTCGAAGCCGGCTTTGAAATCCTCGCGACGGGCGGCACGCAGCGTTATCTGGTCGACAACAACATTCCATCGACCAAGATCAACAAGGTGCTCGAAGGCCGTCCGCATATCGTTGACTCGATGAAAAATGGCGGCGTGCAGCTGGTGATTAACACCACCGACGGCATGAAGTCGATTTCGGACAGCCGCGACATCCGTCGCACGGCTCTCTTGGCCAAGATCCCCTACTACACGACCATCGACGGCGCCCTCGCCGCCGTGGAAGGCATCGTCGCCCTCAAAAAGGGCAGCCTCCAGGTCCGCTCGCTGCAGAGCTACTTCGCGGCTTAAGCAGTAGACCTCATGGTGAGCCTGTCGAACCACGAGGTCGTGGCACCATCCAGCCACGACCTCGCCCTTCGACACGCTCAGGGTGAGGTCTACTGGCTGCTCCCTGCTGGCGAACTTGACACCACTGCCCGGGGACCTATCCTCGCCCCCATGATAATCGAAGCAACCAAGCACCACGTGCACCTGATCGCCTAAGCGCGTTCAGCGGAGCACTTCCGACAAGCGGCATTCCGCTTGATCATGGCCGCCCCCTCGGTAGCCGTGCGGATCTTCGATTTCACCACCCTGCCTGACCTTGTGCCGTTTGCTCTCGCAAGGGAGAGCGACGTTCTGTCGGCAGGTCGACCTCAGAGACAGAAATGACCAATTTTTTCGAGAGCCCCTTCAAGGGCATTCCGCTTGACCGTCAGGTCACCCATCCCAATATCGTTGTCGGGCGCTACAGCTATTATTCGGGCTATTATCACGGCCACAGCTTTGACGACTGCGCCCGGTTCCTCTTGCCGCATGAGGGCGCCGACAAGCTGATCGTGGGCAGTTTCTGTTCCATCGGCTCGGGCGCCGCCTTCATCATGGCCGGCAATCAGGGCCACCGGAACGACTGGGTCAGCACGTTCCCGTTCTTTTATCTGCCCGATCACCCCGAATTTGCGGGAGCCGTGGACGGCTTCAAGGCGGCGGGCGATACCGTGATCGGCAATGATGTGTGGATTGGTTCGGAGGCCATCATCATGGCGGGCGTCACCATCGGCCACGGCGCGGTCATCGGCACCCGCGCTTTGGTGACCAAGGATGTCGAGCCCTACACCATTGTCGGCGGCAACCCAGCCAAGCCCATCCGCAAGCGCTTCAATGACGAGCAGATCGCCATGCTGCTCGAAATGCAGTGGTGGGACTGGTCCGAGGATCAGCTAGAGGCCGCCATGCCCCTGCTATGCAGCGCCGACATTGCGGCACTCTACCGGCACTGGCAGAACGCCTGACGCAATCGCTGCGGGTCGGTCAGACACCGATCCGCAGCGGCAGACCCAGGGCGACGACCTGCAGTTTTTCGACGCGCCAGACGGTGGCGATCAAGGCCAGGCTGCGCACCAGCATGGTCGTCGCCGTGGCGATGGCGGCGCCCATGATGCCGAACATGGGCACCAGCACGAAGCAAAGCGCGCCGCTGGAGACCAGCACCACCGCCGACAACCAGATCACTTCGCGCTGGCGGCCGGTGACGACCAGCAATTCCCCCGCCTGCCCCGAAATCGACTTGGCAATCAGGCCTGCACCCAGAATGGCCATGACGACATAACCATCGGCAAAGCCTGCGCCGAACGCCGCGAGGAGGTAGGGCCCCACCGCTAACGTCACCGCGACGGCGGCCAGCGTCGACCAGAAGGTCAGCCGCGATGCGGTGCTGATCGAGCGTTGCAATTCACCCCGGTCTCGGGAGGCGAGATCGAGCGCAAAGCGTCGACCGGACACCAGATAGACCGCATAGGCGACAAAATTGGCCAGAGCCAAGGTCCGTGCCGCAGCGAAATAGATCGCGACCTCATCGGGGCTGGCGAGAAGGCTGAGCACCAGAACGTCGGAATAGCTCAGCAGATCTTCTAGCCCGGAAACGACCAGCAGCGGGAGGGACGCCCTAAGCCAGAGGCTCTGGCGACGGGGCGAAGACTGCACGCTCTCCTCGGACTTCAGCCGCGATGCCACCACCAGCGCGACACCGATGGCCACCATTGCCATAGAGACCACCAGCACCGCCCCGACCACCGGCAGCGTCAGCACGACGCCCGCTTGCGTCAGGCCAAGGCAGAGCGCCGCGATCAGGAGCGGCCGGATGATGTAGACCGGCACGGCGGCGAGGCGGAACCAGCCGAAACTGCGGGCAATGCCTTCGAGATAATATTCGACTGCCAGAAACGGCAGGCCAAGCGCCACCAGCAGGACCATCAGTCCCGGCCCGGCCTCGGCGCCATAGAGCAAAGCCGCACCCGCTGCGATCACCGCCACCGCACCGGAAACGAGCACGACCAGCCGCAGCCCATAGCGCCAATAGCCCTGAATATGGCCTTCGCGTCCGCGTGCCCGGTAGCGCGGCAGGAAACGAACGCTGGACTCGGCAAAGCCGAGTGCGGCGAAACTGCCCAGCGCCAGCATCCAGGTCCAGATGGTGACGAAACCGCCATAGCCATCAAGCGGCATCAACCGGGCGAGCAGCACCTGCAGCCCGAACATCAGCCCAGCGCTCAGCACGCGAATGCCGAAAGCCAGCGCCGTATCGATCAGCCCGCCGCGTGCGGGGCTAGACATAGAGGAAAAGGCAGACCACTCCCTGCCCCGCCGTGGCAAGCCGCCGCAACAGGTCCGGGATCATCGAATGGACGCGCTTGATGGCCGGGCGAATGGTCGGCAGCCAGGCGCCCGAATAAAGCCAGCCGCGCCAGGTCAGCGGCAGCGCATAGCCGCGCAGCTTGATGTCGCGATTGCTCCAGGACCGTTTGTAATCGGCTGGATTGACCAGCAGGTCATAGGCCTCGACGCCATTGTCGATCAGCCAGCCGACGGTCATTTCCATCTGCACCTTGCCCGGCGACAACTGGCGCAGGTCCCAGTCGAAGCCGCCAAGATAGGCGTAATAGTGCTTGTTCTGGATAAAGCCGAGTTCGAGCGCAACGACCTTGCCGCCGACCCGCAGGACGGAGAGACACGCGCCGGACAGTGCATCAGCATTGCCGTCGAGCTGGGACAGAAAGGTCTCGTATTCCGCCATGGCGAAGCCAACGCTGTAGCGCGAGGTTTCGCTGAGCCAGCGTCGCTTCATGGTCGCGGCAAGACGCACCAGTTCGGCAAATTCGGGATGGCCGGGCCAGACCATGGAGAAGGACAGCTCACCCAGCCGCGCCAGATGGTTGCGGCGGCGATTGCGATTGCGCTTCTGCAGTTTGCCGAGCTGGGCGGTGTAATCCTGCGTGCTCTCGTAGCGCGACAGGTCCAGCACCGAGGCTTCGTTTTCATAGCCGCGAATGCTGGGCAAATGGCGCAGGGCGCGCGCCAGCCGCGAGTCAGCCGGCACAGGGCGAAACACCGCCACGTCCCATTTGCCCTTGGCGAGACCGTCGACCAGCAGACCCATCACCGCATCGTTGTCGGCGTCGGGCCGGATGATGACGTTGCAATATTGCGAATGTGGTTCGCCGAGATTTTCGAGCCGCTTGAGGCCGATGCCACCGCCGGCGATCATCAGCGGCCAGACGGCGACCAGTTGGTCGCCCTGCCAGACGGTGCGGATATGGGGTTTTGGCCCGCGCGGGCCGCAGAACTGCTCGACCCAGCCGCGGCACCACGAAAAGGTCTGGAAATACGAAAGTTGGCTGACGCAAGACTGCTCGACCGCCAGCCACTGCTCGGCTACGGCGTCGATTTCAGCAATCGTGCACAGGGTGCGGCTGACATAGTCGCCCCGCCCTGACAGCTCACTCAGCATCCCGACTCCTCTCGGAAATCTGCCAACCTTAGTGAAATCCCCCAGGATGGCGCCGATTGCCAGCGGTTTCGTCAGAGATCGTTAAGGACGCTGCGACAGCGGACTACGGGAAGAAACTGGCGACTTCGGCCAGGGCGCCGTCGATGGCGGCGTCGTCGATGTCGAGATGGGTTACCCAGCGTTGCTGGCCGTAGCGGCCGGTGACGCCGACGCCCCTGCCCTGCAGGAACTCGGTGAAGCGATCGCCCACGCTGGCATCGACGTCGACAAAGACGATATTGGTATCGGGCATGGTGACGGTGAGCGCGGGGTAAGCCGACAGCGCATTGGCCAGCCGCTTGGCGCGGTTATGATCATCGGCTAGGCGCGCGACATTGTGATTGAGCGCATAGAGACCCGCTGCGGCGAGAATGCCGGACTGGCGCATGCTGCCGCCCAACATCTTGCGGTGACGGCGTGCGGTGTCGATCAGGTCCTGCCGCCCGACCAGCACCGAACCGACGGGCGCGCCAAGACCTTTGGACAGGCAGATCGAGACTGAGTCAAAACCAGCGGTGAAGGTGCCGATATCGGTGCCCAGCGCTACGATGGCATTAAAGGCCCGGGCGCCGTCGAGGTGCAGGCCGAGGCCATGCTTGCGGGCGATGTCGCCGACCTGGGTCATGTAGTCGACCGGGAGCACCTTGCCGCCGATGGTGTTTTCGAGCGCGATCACCTTGGTGGTGGCGAAGTGGATATCGTCGGCCTTGATGGCGCGTTCGATATCGCCCAGATCCATGGTGCCGTCGGGCTTGTGAGCAATCGGCTGCGGCTGAATCGAGCCAAGGGCCGCTGCGCCGCCAGCCTCGTATTTGTAGCAATGGGCGTCCTGCCCGGCGATGAACTCGTCGCCACGACCGCAATAGCTCATCAGGGCCAAAAGGTTGGACTGCGTGCCGGAGCTGACAAAGATCGCGGCGTCCTTGCCCAAGAGCGATGCCATGCGCTGTTCCAGCAGGTTGACCGTCGGGTCGTCGCCATAGACGTCATCGCCGACCTCGGCCTCGGCCATGGCGGCGCGCATGGCGGCAGATGGCTTGGTCACAGTGTCGGAGCGAAAGTCGTAGCGGATGGTGTTCATGGCAAGCTCGCGGCTGGAGGTGTGACCGCTTGTGCCAAGCACAGGCCGGTTTGCCTAGCTGTTATGCTGCCACATCGCCGCCGTCGCTATGCGCGTCATTGGCGGCGGAAAGTTCGAGCGGCGGACGACGGGCGACGATCAACATGCCAGTGATCGGCGTGCCCCGGTCAAACCGCAGCACGGCGGTTTCAAAACGCAACACTTCAAGCCCGGCGACAATCAGCGCATCGCGGGTCGCCTCGATGCCGTGCGCGTAACGCAGCGACGGACGCAGGAAGAGTGGTTCCGGCCCGTCATGGGCTTCGAGCGAAAAGGCCACGAGCCCGCCTGGTTGGAGGGCGGGCATGAGCGCGGCCAGCACGGGCTGCAGAGCGCCGCAATAGATGAAGACGTCGGCGGCCGTCACCAGATCGGCATCGGCGCGGCGGGTATTGAGCGCGGCGACCAGTTCGGCCTTTTGCAGGCTGTCATAGATACCCTTGCGGGCCGTCTCGGCGATCATCGCAGCAGACACGTCGATGCCTTCGAGAAACGCGGTCTTGGCGCGCAGACGTTCGCCCATCAGACCGGTGCCGCAGCCGAGATCGAGCGCACGGCTGAACGCCGTAATGCCCAGTCGAGCCATCTGCTCAGTCAGCAGATCGTCGAGCAGGTCGGGGACGCGATAGCCGAGCTTGTCGACCAGCGAATGCTCGAACTGAGGCGCATATTGGTCAAACAATGCCTCGACATAGCTGACGGCGGTGCCATCTGCCGCGCTGCCTGCGCCATGCGCGGCCAGTTTTAGCCCTGCGCCAAAAACGCCCTCGTCATCGAGCGCTTCAAGATGTCGCCAGGCGGAGATGGCCCCAGAAATATCGCCGGCTTTTTCGCAATAGGTGCCGAGCAAATCCCAGCCACCGGCCCATTCAGGGACCAGATCGAGCGCCTGGCCCATGAGGTCTGCTGCGGCAGCATGGTCTCCCCCATCGGCCAGCATTTTTGCATAGCCGGCACGGCGGTCAGCGATCACGTCGCCGGAAGAATGAAACGTCTTGGTCAAGACGAGCGGTTCTCAGGGGTTATGGGACAGGCCCCACAAGGTGCGGTTTGACGCAAGTTTTTCGGGAAATCAAGCGAAAGAGTTGCCAAAATACGCAACTGGTGCGGCGATAGTGCGTGTTTGCAACAAGCCGAATTGAGCTATTATGAGGGCGTTCGCAGTGTTCCCCAAGTTGCATTGCCGGACGTGATGCCCAACCCGAGCAGCCTTTTAGACCGCTCGTGGACCGTTCAGCATCGCTGTCAGACCTCTCCGGTCTGGCGCAAACACTTGACGATGACTTGCTCAAACCCGGCAAAGTGGCTCACTTTTCCGGGCATTTTGACGTGTGTAAACAGATATTGAACGGCGTTTTTTTTCGCTGTACGCTCCCCCGATCGAATATTGCGGCCGACCGATCTGTCTATGCGAACTCCAATCTCGCTTGCTGACGTCACTTTCCGATATTTCGATTCAGGCAATGTCTTGGGTCAATCGTGGCCCGGACCGACTACCAGCAGCGACTGCACGAGGGAACGCGCATCATGGCAACTGGCACCGTAAAATGGTTCAACGGTCAAAAAGGCTACGGCTTCATCCAGCCCGACGAGGGTGGGGCAGACGTTTTTGTCCACATCTCAGCGGTTCAGCGCTCCGGCCTGAACGCTCTCGATGAAGGCCAGAAGGTCAACTACGAAATCGTCAAAGACAAGCGGACCGGGAAATCCGCTGCGGACAATCTGACCGCCAGCTGACGACATCTGGACTGACACATTTGAAAGGCGCGTCACTTGGAGAGACGCGCCTTTTTTGTTTTCCGAGGCCGATGTTTTGGCTAGGCGCGACCGAGCTCTTCGCTGCGCTTGCGCGCAGCGGTGACGGTGCGGTCGACCAGATCGGTGAGGCCGTTTTCGCCCATCAGCACCGACAGACCAGCGGCCGTCGTGCCATTTGGCGAGGTCACATTCTGGCGCAGCACCGATGCCGGCGCGGGATCGGCTTCGAGCAGGGCTGCCGAGCCGATCACCGTCTGCCGGGCCAATTGCTCGGCCACCGCATCGGACAGGCCCTGCCGCTTGCCAGCTTCGGTCAGCGCCTCGACCAGATGGAACACATAGGCCGGGCCTGAGCCCGAAACCGCCGTTACCGCATCAAGCTGAGCTTCATCGTCAAACCAGACTACGGGACCTGCCGCGCGCAGCAGCGCCTCGGCCACGTCACGACCTTCGGCCGAAACGCCGGGACCCGCGACAGCACCGGTGATGCCTTTGCCGATCTGGGCGGGGGTATTGGGCATGGTGCGGACGACGCGATCCATATCGAGGCCACGCGACAGCCGGGCAATGTCGATGCCGGCTGCAATGGAGATTGCGAGGGTCTTGGGGCCGATGACCGGGGCCAGTTCGCCCATCACCGCGTCGATGATCTGTGGCTTGACCGCCAGCACCAGCACGTTGGGCTGCAAACCGGCCGCCTCGGCGCTGATGGTCAGGTCGTAGTCTTCGGCCAGCTCGCGCGCTTCGTCGCCCGGATTGGGATCGACCAGCAAAAGATTGTTGGGCGGCAGCCCCGCATCAAGCCATCCCCGCGCCAATGCCAGCCCCATCTTGCCAGCACCAACCAACATGACAGGACCAATATTGCGCAGGGCTACACTCATGCTTCGCCTACCGTTTCAAACATAACGTGACTGAGAGCGTCAGCCGCTGTCTTGCCGGCCCATACCACGAACTGGAAGGCCTGGTAGTACAGGTCACAACTATCCGTGGCCGAACGCAATAGAGCTTCGCACTGCTGCGGCGACACATCAGCACCGCCCGTCAGCAGGTGCGAATTGCGGAACAGCACGACGCCCTCTTTCTGCCAGATGTCGAAATGGCCGATCCAGAGTTGCTCATTGATCAGCGAAATCAACTGCTTGATCTCGTTTCGGCGACCTTCTGGAACTTTCAGATCGAAAGCCGATGCAATGTGCAGGCTCTCGAGATCTTCCATCCAGTTGAACGAAACGTGATAGTCGCTCCAGCCACCGCGCACCGAGATCGAAATCTCGTCGGCGTCCTGCCGCTCGAAATTCCAGTCGTTGATCGAAGCGATGTGCTCGATGATGTCCACCGGATGGACATGGCGATCTGGCTCGACTTGGAGGAGTGACATTGACGGTTTCCGTCCTGGCAACGCGTG